>NZ_JAJDNQ010000118.1 GCF_022340605.1 Thiohalocapsa sp. | reverse complement strand
TCCACCACCCGCTGCACCAGGGTCGCGGCGATGTCCTTGGAGCCGATCTGGATGCCGGCGTTGGTGGCCTCGAAGCACTGCTCGCTCAGCGTCCAGCTCACGCCGGCGTGGGCGAAGATCTTGGTGATGGCCTCCAGGTATTCCGGGAAGTTGATGATCTCCATGGACGACAGCAGCACCAGGTAGTCGGCGCCTTCCTTGTCGATGGGCACTTCCAACCCGGTGGACGTCTCCACGTGCTTGATCTGAACGTCCAGGGTCTTCCACTTGAGGCCCATGGGACTGCCGGTCTTCACCGCCCGCACCGAGGCCGCAATCAGCCCCTCCGGCGCATGGCCCGAGGCCACCTGCCCCTCGCGCGCCTTGCGGATCATGTACTGGATGTCGTTGCCGACGGGGCAGACCATGGAGCAGCGCCCGCACATGGTGCAAGAGTCGTACAGCAGCGGCTCCCACTCGGCGAGCATGTCGTCGGTGACCTGCCGGCCCAGGCCCAGCCGCGCCTTGAGCTTGCCCCACACGGTAAACTCGCGCTCCCAGAGGATGCGCATGGGCTCCAGCTTATGGATGGGCGTGTATTTCGGGTCGCCCGTCTCGACGAAGAATGGGCAGGCCGTGGCGCAAAGCCCGCAGTGCACGCAACTGGAAAAGAACGACGCCACCGGCGCGTCCATCTCCTCGCGCAGCGCCTGGAGGCCGCGCTGCAGCGAGAAGCTGCTGGTGGGAGCCGTTGCGGAGCCCAGGTCCGCGCCGGGCGCTAGGACGGCTTCTGTCATGACTGGACCCCCTTGCGGCCGAAGGTGGCGCCGTTGTAGTAGCGCGCGAGCCAGACGGTGAAGATGTGGGTGAGCTTGGTGAAGGGCAGCACGATCAAAAAGACCTCAACGGTCAGGATGTGCAGCCCGAGCGCCAGCGGATACGGATTGATGACCCGGTGATAGGCCAGGTACCCCGTCAGCAGCGGCAGGAAGGTCACCGCCCAGATGACGTAGTCCCCGGGGGTGGACAGGAACTTCTTCACCGGGTGCAGCAGCCGGTGCGCCAGCGCCGCCAGCAGCCCGAGCAGCGTAATGGCCGTGATGGCGTCCACGACTGGATTGGGCAGCGCGGGCCAAGCGATGCCGAAGGTGGACTTGATCAGCTCCACGTGCGGGATGAACAAGAGCAGCGCAATGATGAAGCCGGTGTGCCAGATGATGCCCACCACCACGTCGAAGGGCGCCGACTTGAAGGTGCCGGGGTCGGTGTGGAAGCGCTTGTACAGGGTGCGCAGGCCGCCCACCACCGCGCTGCCGCGCGGCACCGCGTAGTTGTGCGCGCGCCCGAGCACGAAGATCTCCACCAGTCGGGCCAGGAGGCCGAGCGCGAAGATGGTCAGCGCCAGCTGGAACAGTGGACCCTTGGTCCACATCAGGAACTCCATGGGGGTGATCATAGCTTCTGCTCCAGTTCATCGGCCGTGACGGTTCGGTGCGCCTTGGCGGCGGCCTTCACCTTGCGCCGGCCCATGACGCCGGCGGCGAGGCCCACCGCGGCGCCGGCGGCACCGGCGGCGAGCAGCGTGTCACCGGGCTTGCCGGGCGGCACCGACAGCGCCTTGTAGAAGCCGCCGGCGTCCCAGAAGTCCGGCTCCGAGCAGCCCAGGCAGGGCGCGCCGGCCTCCACCGGCCAGCTCGTGCCGCCGTTCCATTTCATGGTGGCGCAGGCGTTGTAGGTCATGGGGCCCTTGCAGCCGAGCCGGTACAGGCACCAGCCCTTTTTCGCGCCCTCGTCGTCGAAGCTCTCGGCGAACAGGCCCTTGTCGTAGAAGGGCCGGCGGTAGCAGCGGTCGTGGATGGCCTGGCCGAAGAAGGCGCGCGGGCGGTTGTACTGGTCCAGCTCCGGCAGCTTGCCGAAGGTGAGGAACTGCGCCAGCACGCCGGTGATGACCATGGGCACCGGTGGGCAGCCGGAGACGTTGATGACGGGCTTGTCCTTGACCAGGTCCTGTACGGCGACGGCGCCGGACGGATTGGGATCGGCCTTGGGCAGACCGCCGAAGGCGGCGCAGGTGCCGACTGCCACCACCGCGGCGGCGCCCTTTACCGTGTCCATCAGCATGTCGTAATTGCTGACGCCGGCAATGGTCGAGTAGCCGGGGTTGGCGCCGGGACCGGGCAGCGAGCCGTCCACCACCACCAGGTATTCGCCCATGTTGGCCTGCATCGCCGCCTCGCGGGCCTGCTCGGCGGCCTCGCCGGCGGCCGCCTGGAGGGTGTGGTGGTAGTCGAGGCTGATGGTGTCGAGGATCAGGTTCTCCACCGTCGGCGCGAAGCTGCGGGTCAGCGACTCGGTGCAGCCGGTGCACTCCTGAAAGGACAGCCAGATCACCGACGGCCGCCGCGCCGTCTCCAGTGTCTTCGCGATGGCGGGCGCCATGCTCGGCGGCAGCGCCATCATGCTGGCGGTTGCGGCGCAGAACTTGAGGAAGCCGCGTCGGGAGACGCCGTTGCGGCGCAGGATCTCGCCCAGGCTCGGCTGCGCATCCGGCTGCCGTGGCGGGGCAGGGCGTCCGTCGGTGGGTTGGTGGTGGGAACTGGCCATCGTTCCTCCTGCTGCTGTGGGTGCGGACTGACCGTTGCCAGGTGTCGAAGCTGGCGCGGCCGCACACCGATGATGGGGGCTGCGCGTTGCGGCTCCGGCGCTGGGGCTCTCGCCCCCGGCGCCGAAGTCAGTCGGTTCGTTGGCCGTCGGCCGGCTCGTTGCTGGAAACGGGGGCGAGCCGGGCGTCGATGGCCGCGAGCGCGTCGGTGAAATCGTCACGCTGGGCGCGCAGCATCTGTGGCACCTCGTCGATCTCGAGATGCAGGGCGACGCGCTGCTCGTCGGCGTTCAGGTACTCGACGACCCAGACGCCGCCGAAGGCGGTCTCGCGGATGCGCGTGGGGCCGAGGGCGTCGATGGTGGCGTTGACCTCGCCGTTGCCGAGCAGGGCCATCAGCCGCTCCTCGTCGCCGGGGCCGAAGGGCATGGCGCCGAGGTCGATCTGCGTCGGCTCGCCGGTCTCGATGAGCCGTGCCAGCGCGTGGCGGACCTCGCTCAGAACCGGCAACGCGTTGCCGAAATCGGTGGCGGATGTGCCGCCTTCCACCTTGATCGGAATGTCGCCGAGGGACGTCATTGGGCCTCCCAAATCGCTGATTGATAATTTTAGGCGTGGCTAATGGAGCGCTGATTGACTTGCGGCACGTCTTGAGCGGGGCTGATGCGATTTCGCAATGACAGCTCCGTAACGATACACGCACCGACGTGGGATGCCCGGTTGATCCAGCACGGTCGAGAATGCCCCCTAGGTCGGGCTGAGGCACGACGCCCGACACGGCGCCCGATCTGGCTGCCCGCGTGTCGGGCCTCCTGCGTCGGGCCGACCGCCATACCCGCTGCTCCAGGCGCGCCGGTACTGTGGGAGCGCCACTGCCTTTTGTGGCGCGATCGCGGCCGCGACTGCCTGCCGCTTGGCATTTGCCCGAAGCGTGGTGTGCTGCCTTGCCGCCGATCGCGGCACCAAGCGTGCCGTTCCCACGAGAGCTGCCACGGCCGCGGTGGCACGAGAAGCCGCGGCAGGTTTGCGTCACAAGCCGTCAGTCGGCATCTGCCCAGCGCGCCAGCAGCGCCTCAATTTCCGCCACCGCCCGCGACACCGCCGCCGCCACGGCCGGGGTCAACTCACTGCCCCAGTCCACGCGCTCGGGCTCGATGCCGATAAGCGCGCGCCGCGCCGGCAGGCTGTCGGTGAGCCTGGCCATGTCGAACAGGTCCGCGAGGCTCACCTCGTGCACGTTGTTGGCATGATGGGAGAGCTGCGCGTCCATGGCGGCGCCCTCCAGCACCCGCACCGTGCCGGGCGCCTGGCCCATGCGGGCGGCGTCCACCACCACCAGCCGGTCGGCGTCGCCGATGGGGCCGGCGAGGGTAAAGCTGAGCGTGCCACCGTCCATCAGCGCCACGTCGGGCCGTGCCGCCGCTACGGGCTCCAGGGCCTTGAGCACCGCGGCGCCGACGGCCTCGTCGGTGAGCAGCACGTTGCCGAGGCCAAGCACCAGCGTGCTGGGCTGGGTTGGTGAAGGTTGAGTGTTATGGTCGGGCATAGCCAGGAACGCGACGGGGGACAGAAGCGCGGATTATTGATCAGCGGGTTGCGCGGACAATTGACCGGACACAGGCGGAACCGCCGTTGCTGCTTGCCGGTCGGGCGTGCTGCGGCTTAGGCTGATCCGCAATTGGTTTCAAGCAGGAGCCGGCCATGTGCCTTGGCATCCCGATGCGCATCACCGCCATCAACGGTCTCGTCGCCCGCTGTGAGGCCAAGGGCGTCGAGCGCGACGCCACCCTGTTGATGCTGGGGCCGGACGAGGTGAGCGTGGGCGACTACGTCGTCGTGCACTTAGGCCATGCCATCGAGCGCATCGACGCCGAGCGCGCCGCCGAGGCCTGGGCCATTTACGACGAGATGCTGGCGGCGCAGGAGGGCCTCGGCCAGGGCGGCTGACGGCGGCGCCCGCGGGGAGGTGTCCGCTCCAAGCCGCCAATGGTCGCATCTTGTAGGTCGGGCCGACGCAGGAGGCCCGACAATCCGGCGCTTACGGGGGCACGGTTGCTCCCCTTGTCAGGCGTGGTTCTTCAGCCCGACCGACCCAGGGCGACCCAGGGCCTTACCCGGCCCGTCTCACAGGTGCCGGCTGCCGGCGCGCACGCCGCGCGGCGCCCATGATCATAACTTGACCCGCCGCCGTGGGAGCGCCGTCCTCGGCGCGACGGGTGCCCGCCGCCGTGGGAGCGCCGTCCTCGGCGCGACGGGTGCCCAATCGCGCCGAGAACGCCGCTCCCACCGGGCGACGGCGCTGGACGGCGTTGTTATCAAGGCCCGCAGCGCAGGCGGCACGGCCTGCGCTTGCTACATTAGCCCGCGACGGCCAGGAGCTCGTCCGCAATGGCGTACTGGCGCTGCACCTCGTCGGCGTGGGTGTCGTCGTCGCTCTCCACCATCTCGCAGTTGTTGGCCATGCGCGCCTGCATGGCCGCCTTCCAGGCGCGGTTGGCCTTTTCGGCCAGCAGGCTGTCGGGAGTCAGCGCCGCGGCCGTGGCGGCGGCGACGAAGTGGTCCGCCTGGGCCAGCCAGTCGGTGTCCTTGCCGCACTCGGTGTAGGTCCTGGTGGCGTGGGCCTTGGCGGCGCGGTAGGCGTCCTCGAGCTCGTCCGGGCTGACGTCCGCGCGCAACGCGATCTCGATGGCGCGGTTCACGCGCTCGTCGCGGCTCAGGTGCATGACGCTCTGCACGAAGCGCGCGCCGACGATGCGCTGCTGCTCCGCCGGCAGCTTGTTGAGCAGGCTGCGGAGGTCTTGGTCGTTGCTGATGGTGGGCATGGTCCGGGCCTCTGTCGTGCGGCGAATGACCGTGTTCCGCTACTATGGTTCCGGTTTGTCCCGGCCTGCATTGATGTGAATCACCAGGCTCGGCACAGCCCCGCAGCGAGTACCCCAGCACCGATGAAACGCACCGTCTACTTCGTCTCCGAGAGCACCGGCATCACCGCCGAGACCATGGGCCACAGCCTGTTGTCGCAGTTCGACACCGTCGACTTCGAGCAGGTCTACATGCCCTACATCAACACCGAGGCCCGCGCCCACGCCCTCTGCCAGCGCATGCAGGAGGCCCACGCACGCGACGGCGTTCGGCCCATCGTCTTCGCCACCATGCTGGACCAGGACATCGGCGGCATCATCAAGCAGGGCAACTGCTTTTACCTGGAGTTGTTCGAGCAGTTCGTGGAGCCGCTCAGCGTGGAGCTCGGCGTCGCGCCGAGCCGCAAGTCCGGCCGCAGCCACGCCATCACCAAGCCCAGCAGCTACACCAAGCGCATCGACGCCATCAACTTCGCCATGGCCAACGACGACGGCGTGCGTCCGGACAACTTCCGTTACGCCGACGTCGTGCTGGTGGGCGTATCGCGCAGCGGCAAGACCCCCACCTGTCTGTATCTCGCCATGCACTACGGCATCCGCGCCGCCAACCACCCCATCACCGAAGAGGACTTCGAGCGTGGCGACCTGCCGCCGGAGCTGGTGGACGCCCACACCCGCGTGTTCGGCCTCACCATCGATCCGCAGCGTCTCCAGGCCATTCGCGAGGAGCGCCGCCCCGGCAGCGCCTACGCCTCCGCCGAGCGCTGCCTGCGCGACATCCGCGAGGCGCAGACCATGTTCAAGCGCCACACCATCCCGGTGCTCAACACCACCAGCCAGTCCATCGAGGAGATCAGCTCCCACATCCTGCGCGCCGTCAAGTCGCCCAACGGCACCGCCGCCTGACCCGCCGCCAGCCCGCACCCCGCCGCAGGACCACCGCCCCCCCTGGGAGCGCCGGCATCCTGCCGGCCCCCCTGGGAGCGCCGGCATCCTGCCGGCCCCCCTGGGAGCGCCGGCATCCTGCCGGCCCCCCTGGAAGCGCCGCCTCCAACGCCCAGGCGTCCAGGGTTGCACTAGCGGTCCGCAAGCAGGCGGCGAGCATCTTTCAACAGCAGGAGCCACTGCTGCTCGCGCAGCGGCGACGGCGTGAGGCCGAAGCGCTGGTAGAAGCATGCCGCCGCGTCGTCGATGGGAGGGGTCAGGAGGGCGCGGATGCCCGCCTGCTCGGCGATGGCCAGGGTCCGGCGGACGGCGTCGCGCAGCATGGCGGCGCCGATGCCCCGGCCCTGGTAGCCGGTCGCGACGGCCAGCCGGGCCAGGATCACGACCGGGATCG
>NZ_JAJDNQ010000106.1 GCF_022340605.1 Thiohalocapsa sp. | reverse complement strand
TGCGGCGGCGGGCCCCGTGCCCAGCGCCGGCGCCGTGCTGACCCGCACCTCGGCACTGCACCAGACAATCGCGGCGCCGATGAGACGGCGTTGGCTCGATGGACACTGGCGACGGTAAAGACCTAGTGCTGCTCTGTGTTTTTGGCGTCAGATCCGTGCTATCAACGCCTCTGGCACGTGAATGCTCACTGGCCGAAGCAGAGATGGCCGGATGGCCCACGCACGTGCCCCGCGAACCCCTACAAGCTCCAATCTCATCGAGGCAAGCACCATGTCCAAGAAGACCATCACCCCCGTCGCCACCATCGTCGGCGCCGCCCTGGCGGGCGGCCTGAGCATGGCCCATGCGGAATCCACCGGTGTCTCGGCGGACGCGCTCTTCACGGCCACGCAGATCGATGGCGGCTACATGCAACTCGCCGGCGAGGGTAGCTGCGGCGGGACCAAGGGCGAAGGTGAAGGCAAGTGCGGCGACGAGAAGGACGAGACTTGAGCCAGACCCACCGCCGTCGCTCAATCCTATCCGACCGGCGAAGGCCATGAACGCGTCCCATCGCCCCGTTCATGGCGCCGGTCTCGGCCTGCGGCGCGCGTTCATCGCCGCCGCGGTCGAGCAATCGGCTCCGCAGGTGAGCTTCTGGGAGGTCGCGCCCGAGAACTGGATCGGCGTCGGCGGCCGCTGGGGGCGCATGTTCCGGGCCATGACCGAGCGCCATCCCTTCGTCTGCCACGGGCTGTCGTTGTCCATCGGCGCACCGACACCGCTGGACGAAGGCTTTATCCGCCGGGTCAAGGACTTCCTGGACACCCACGGCATCCAAATCTATACGGAACACCTGAGCTATTGCTCCGACGACGGCCAGCTCTATGACCTGATGCCCATCCCCTTCACCGAGGAAGCCGTGCACCACGTGGCCGCACGCGTCAGGCGGGTTCAGGACATTCTGGAGCGGCGCATCGCGCTGGAGAACGTCTCCTACTACGCCGCGCCCGGCCAGGAGATGCGCGAGATCGACTTCATCAACGCGGTGCTGGCGGAGGCAGACTGCGACCTGCTGCTGGACCTGAACAACATCTACGTCAATAGCATCAACCACGGCTACGACCCGGTCGAATTCCTGGAGGGGCTGCCCACCGAGCGGGTGCGCTACGGCCACATCGCCGGTCACCGTGTGGAGGCCCCGGACCTGCGCGTGGACACCCACGGCGCCGACGTCATCGACCCGGTCTGGGCCCTGCTGGCGCACGCCTATCGGCGCTGCGGCGTCTTTCCCACGCTGCTGGAGCGCGACTTCAACATCCCGCCGCTGCCGGCGCTTGCGCACGAAGTCGCCCACATCGCCGAAGTGCAGCGGCGGCACGCGCCAACCCTAGAGCGGCAGGCCGTCCATGGCCGAGCCTGACCACCAGGCCGTCGCGCCGGCATCCAGCGTTCTGGCCGCGCAGATGGCATTCGCGGCGCACATCCGCGATCCGGACCACGCGCCGCCGCCGGCCGACGTGGAAGACCGGCGCATGGCCATCTACCGGGAGCTCTTCTTCAACAACATCTCCGGGCTGCTGAAGAACGGCTTCCCGGTGCTGCACAAGATCCTCGGCGCCACGCGTTGGAATGCGCTGATCCGCGACTTCATGGTGCGGCATCGCGCCACGACCCCGCTGTTCCTGGAGCTCTCGCAGGAGTTCCTCGACTATCTCGGCAACGCCCGCTCCGCGCAGGCAACGGACGACCCGCCCTTTCTGCTGGAGCTGGCCCACTACGAATGGGTGGAGCTGGCACTCGACGTCAGCGATGACGAGCCGGACCCGCGCCACGCGGACCCCAACGGCGACCTGCTGGCGGGCATACCCGTGGTATCGCCACTCGCCTGGAACCTCAGCTACCGCTTCCCGGTACACCGGATCGCGCCGGGGTTTGCGCCCGACGCACCCGGCGAGATGCCAACCCACCTGGTCGTCTGGCGCAACCGCGCCGAGCGCGTCGAGGTCCTGGAGATCAACGCCCTGACCCAGCGACTCTTGGCCCTGCTGCAAGAAGAACAGCCGCGCACCGGCCGCCAGGTGTTAGCGGCCATCGCGGCGGAGCTGTCCCATCCGGAGCCGGACCAGGTCGTCGCCGCCGGCGGCCGCATGCTGGCGGATCTGCGCCGGCGCGATGTCGTCCTCGGCACCCGCCGGCCCGAGGCCGACCACCCCGATGCCGATCGAATGAGCACCGGCTGAGCACGCGCATCCCTGCACCCCAACCTTCGGTTGCGCCAGGCGCCCTCCGCGTGCTTGGCCGCGGCGCGCGACCGGCGACTTTGCGCTAGACTGCGCGCCGACACGAAGCCGATCTGGCGCGACAAGGAGCCCGCGGACATGCCCGAACTCACCTCCCTGGGAAAGAGCAAGGCGGTGCGCAACACCGCCATCGGCATCGGCGTCGCCGTGCTGGTGCCCGTCGCCGTGGCCTTCCTGGCCCCCTACGTGCGCCCGGCGGCACGCTCCCTCGTCAAGGCCGGCTTGCAAGCCTGGGAGAAGGGCAAGGAGGTGGCTGCCGAGGTCGGCGAGGTGATGGACGACCTGGTGGCGGAGGTGCGCGACGAACTGCGCGAAGAACGCGAGCAGGCGGTCGCGGCCATGCACGAAGCCGCGGAGCAGAAAAAGGACGACGCCTGAGCCCCCACACCATGAGCGCGGACCGCACCGCCACCGCCCCATCCCCCGAGCCCGCGCGCATCGCCCACCGCAGCACCGGCCGGCTGCGCTTGCGCCTGCCCCGGCGCCGGCACGATCTGCCCTTCTTCCTGGGGCTCTACGAAGACCTCAACAACCAGCCGGAGATCGACGAGGTCAACATCAACCCCGCCACCGGCAGCGTGCTGATCTGGTTCGATCCGGTGCAGGAACACCTGATCGCCGACGCCCTGACCCGCGGCGGGCTGCTGCAACTGCACGAGGAGCAACTGCACCCCGAGCATGCGGAGCGCCACCTGTTCCACATGTCCCTGAACGACATGCGGATCATGGTCTTCCTGATCATGGCCATCCTCTCCGTCCAGCAACTCCTCAAGGGCCAGCTGCTGGCACCGGCGCTCACCATGCTGCTTTACGTGGTCGACCTCGCGGTAGGCATGCGCCTGGAACGGGATGCCGCCGCTGGCCATCACGCGCAGGCCGACACGCCCGAGACCGCACCCACCGGCACCGCCTGAGGCATCCCCACGGCAGCGGCCAATCCAAGCGTCGACAGGCCCTTTGCAGCCCCAGCTGACCGCCCCAGCGCCGCAAACGAAGCGACAGCCCAGCCCGGGCGCCGTTCGGCCCTGTGCTATCTTCAAGGGCAATACCGACCACGCAGGAGCCGTCCGTGGGCAACATCATCGTCACCGGCATCACCTTCGGCGTCTTCATGACCGAGGCGCTGATTCACTACAACATGGGTCAGGCGAAGGCGCGCGGCGAGTTCAAGCTGACCATGCCGCCCCCCAGCGAGCTGGCCAAGATCGCCGCCGTGACCGCCACCTTCTCGGTGCTGACGGGCCTGTTGGTGAAGGCCCTGCCGAAGGACGTTCAGTCCAAGATCTGAGCCCAACGACACTCCGCGAGCGCGCCCCGTGCCCTGGCTAAGGTGTAGGTCGGGTTACGCTGCGCTAACCCGACCTACGATCCGCCGCGAGGGCACCCCGTGCCCCGGCTAAGCCCTGCGCCTGAACCAGCCGACAAGGCTGAAACGCTCGCGTCCCGCGGGCATCACCTCATGCAAAAAGCGCGCACTCAGGAAGGTCACGAGCCGCCCGCCAGCCGGCAGCACTTCCACATAGGCATCAGGATTCGCCGCATCCACATAAATGCGCAGCGCACCACCGTCGCCGTCCTGCCAGCACTCGTTCAGGTATAAGACGCAGCTCAGTTGCCGGCCCTCCATGCCACGGAACTTATCCAGGTGCTTGCGATAATAGGCACCAGCCGGATAGACGGCAAAGTGGGCCTCCAACTCGTGCAGACCGAGGAACATGGTCCGATTGACCGCGAGCCGCACGTCCTCCAGCCTTGCCCAGTAGCGGCCCTGTGCCGCACTGAGGTCGGCAGGGTCGAGCCACAGGACGCGGTCCGTGCGCACCTCGGACCGGACCGTCAGATCGGCACCGCGGCCGACGCCGGCGCGCCGGAACTCACCGCTCCGCCAACGCTGCCGCGCCTCGTGCCTGAGCTGGCTGACCAGGAGCGGCGCGAGGAAGTCATCTGCAACGCACCAACCGTGCTCGGCAAGCGTCGCGGCGATGTGCTCAGGTAGATCCGGGGGTTCCCCAGGTGGTCGGTCGGGTGGTCGGTCGGGCGGAAGCGAGCAGGGATCGGCGCTCAAAGGCGTATGCTCACGCGGGAGGGTGGCGTATTCTGCGCTCGGGACTTCAGTCAGTCCATCAGATGCACCAGCAGTGAAACCCTCAGCCGGTCCCGCACGCCACACGCGCAACCGCACCAGGCTGGTCCCGCCCACGATGGCAAGCACCGTCATGAGACACCCGGAGCGTCCCACGATGCGCATACTCCTTTACGGCCTCAACTTTACCCCCGAGCCTGTCGGCATCGGCAAGTACACGGGCGAGATGGCGCGCTGGCTGACGGCCCGCGGTCATCAGGTCAAGGTCGTCTGTGCGCCGCCCTATTATCCGGATTGGCGAGTGGCCGACGGCTATTCGCCGTATGCCTATCACCGCGAAACCATCGACGGCGCGGAGGTGCTCCGCTGCCCGATCTGGGTGCCCCGGCGCGTCACCGGCGCCCGCCGGGTACTCCATCTGCTGAGCTTCGCGCTCAGCAGCTTGCTACCGATGCTCCTCCAGCGCCGTTGGCGTCCTGACGTCGTGTTCGCCGTGGAGCCACCGCTGCTCGGCGCCGTACCCGCCCTACTCTGCGCACGACTCTGCGGCGCCCGGTCATGGCTGCACGTGCAGGACTTCGAGGTCGATGCAGCCTTCGACCTCGGGCTGCTCAACTTTGCACCGCTCCGGCACCTCGCCTATGGCATCGAGCGCCTGATCATGCGGCGCTTCGACCGCGTCTCGACCATTTCCGAAAAGATGGTGGAGCGAGCCCTGAAAAAGACAGGGGGCGAAACCCAATGCGAGCTGTTCCCGAACTGGGTCGACACCAAGCAGATCTACCCCTTGGCGGAGCCAAGCCCCTACCGAGCCGAGCTTGGTATCCCAGACGACGCTATTGTGCTTCTATACTCCGGCAGCATGGGCGAGAAGCAGGGTCTGGACATCATCCTGGACACCGCTCGGGCGCTGCTGGCAGAGCCCCGCTACCGCTTTGTCATGGCAGGGTCCGGCTCCGGCTTCCGGGCGTTGCGG
This sequence comes from Thiohalocapsa sp., assembly GCF_022340605.1. GTDB lineage: Bacteria > Pseudomonadota > Gammaproteobacteria > Chromatiales > Chromatiaceae > Thiohalocapsa. The sequence goes on along the minus strand of NZ_JAJDNQ010000106.1, from coordinate 1,067 downwards.
GATGCGGCAGCCGGCATCGACAACATGCAATGGCTCCCACTCCAACCCGCGGAACGCCTGAACGCATTCTTGAATCTTGCAGACGTCCACCTGCTTCCCCAGCGCGCAGACGCGGCGGACTTAGTGATGCCCTCCAAGCTCACCGGCATGCTCGCGAGCGGAAGACCCGTGATTGCGACGGCGCACCCCGACACGCAGGTCGGCGTGGTCGTCCGCCGCGCGGGCTTGGTGGTGCCCCCGGGATCTGTGTCCGAATTGCGCGACGCCATTGAACACCTCGGTAACAACGCGGAACTGCGTACGCAGCTGGGACACTCGGCGCGAGCCTACGCCTGCGATGTCTTGGAACGTGAATCGCTGCTGAAGGGTTTCGAGTTGGAATTGCTGTCGGCGCTCGCCGCGCCGACCGACGCCGTTGCCGACACGGTTGCATAGGCTCGCACAGCACGCCAACATCCCACCTGGCTGCGCGATGCCTACGCCGCCGCCTTCGGCGCCGGCAACGCAGCCGAGTAATACCCTACCCGCGTAACCCTAGAAAGCAGTTAGCAATGCCGACAACGCTTGGAACGCCGCACGCTGGTCCCTTGCATGTCGATCGGCTGGCAGAACAGCTCCTCTGCGCCGGACTTATCGGCTCCGATGCCAAATTCCCAACACCCGCACCCTCGGCCTTGGTGGAGTCAATCGCCACGCTTGCCCGCCTGCATGGCGTCGAACCATTGCTACACAGATGCGCCGTCAAAGCCAAGTCCCTATTGCTGTGGCCTCAAGCACTGCTGGAGCAGTTCGCCCAGACGACACGCGCCCAAGCAGTCACCGAGGTTCTCTGGCAACGCGAGATCCGTCAACTGCTAGATGCGTTGGACTCAGCGGGCGTGCCGGCACTACTGCTCAAGGGTGCACCTCTCGCTTATACACACTATGAAGCCCCCTACCTGCGGCCGCGCGGCGATACGGACGTCCTGATCCCCGTGGATCAGCGAGCGGCCGCTCACGGCGTTCTTCTGGACTGCGGGTACACCGCCGCCATTTCGCCAGCCAGCAGCTTTGCCTCCTACCAGCTC
>NZ_JAJDNQ010000104.1 GCF_022340605.1 Thiohalocapsa sp. | reverse complement strand
GGCGCCGGAGCACCAGTTTTCCTGGCGGCAATAGAGCACTGGAACCACCTGAATCCATGCCGAACTCAGAAGTGAAACGGTGCATCGCCGATGATAGTGTGGGGCCTCCCCATGCGAAAGTAGGTCACCGCCAGGGTTTATGCCAAAAAGGCCGACGACTGTCGGCCTTTTTTTTTGCTCGGCGCACGGGTGCGCGAGTGGACCGCCGGGCGCAGCGCGCTTCGCGGCCCACGTCCCCATCGGTTTCAGCTTAGTTGGCGCCTCCACCTGCGCCAAGAGACCGCGCTGCCCAAGATGCTGCCGCCGCACAACCGGCCGCTGGCGGAACTCGGGGCCTAGGAAGGCAACGGCGAAGCGACGCTCCACAAATGGCGCCGTGACGCGCAAGACCAGGGCCGGCCGCTGCCCACGTCGCCACCGGCCCGAGGGCTGGGCCCGGCCCCTAAGGCGCTGAGTGAGGCCCAGCACCACCGCGGTCGCGCCAAGGCTCCGGTGGCGCCGGCGCTGCGCTGCCGCGGAGCCGTACCGCCGACGGTTTCTGCCGGGTCTGGTGTTGGAACATCACCTGCCTGCCGGGTCCCGTGCTGGGGACTTCTTCCACCCGTACCTGATTCTTGACCTGCACAGCCGCACGCTCCGGCTCAAGTATCGCCCTGCCTACCGATCCGGCGATCTCAATGACCTGGCCGAAGCCGGGGACTGCGTAGTGAACTTCGTGTGCTGCTACAACACCGAGCACCCGAGGTACGACCGGGGGCCAACTTCTCGACACTGCGCGCGCTTGAGGTAGGGCGGCAGCACGTTGACGTGGAAGACGATACTCCCGCCGCTGCGATCGCGCATTCAGGGCACACGTTCCGCTACCTCGCCGATGCCTGCTGGCTCGCCGCACGGGCTCCGTGCGCCTCCGCGGACCCTGCGCGGCGCTCGATGTGCCCTGTCTGGTGCGTCATCGGTGTTCTCCGTTTCGCTCTGCGGCAATGGAGACAACGGAAGATATCTCACCAACATCGGCACACAGAGGCGCGGGTGCGGCTTGCTATCCTTGCGGTCTATCGTACCGATACGTCGCTCCCATTGGCGGTTCAGGTGGCACTTGCACTAAGCTGATCAATGCTGTCAGCAACGTCTCGACAGAGTAGCATCCCTGGAGTGACAACGTCGCGTCTACGAACGAGGAGCCCAACCATGGCCACCACGCGCGAAGGCAGTCTGGAAGCGCCCATCCGCCATCCGATCGACTGGCATAGCCCTGATTTCTACGACGAGGATTCGCTGCACAAGGAACTGGAGCGGGTATTCGACATCTGTCATGGCTGCCGGCGCTGTGTGAGCCTCTGCCAAGCGTTCCCGACGCTGTTCGATCTGGTGGACGAGTCCGAGAGCATGGAGGTCGACGGCGTCGACAAGGCTGACTATGTCAAGGTGGTGGATCACTGCTACCTGTGCGATCTGTGCTACATGACCAAGTGCCCCTATGTGCCCCCGCACGAATGGAACCTGGACTTTCCGCATCTGATGTTGCGCGCCAAGGCAGTCAAATACCGAAAGGGCGAAGTCAAGGCTCGCGACAAACTGCTCACCAGCACGGACCTGGTGGGCTCATTGGCCGGCATACCCGTGGTCAATGGTCTCGTGAATGCGACATTAAAGAGTAATGCGGGTCGGGCGCTCGCGCAGTCGGTTCTCCAGGTGGACAAAACAGCACGGTTGCCCGAGTACCACAGCGACACTTTGCGCAAACGGCACAAGCACCTCATCGGGCGCAAGGCGCACGGAGAGCCGGCGGGGCCTACGACAGGCAAGGTGGCATTGTTCGCGACGTGCTACGGCAATTACAACGAGCCAGGAGTCAACGACGACCTCATTGCGGTGTTCGAGCACAACGGCATACCGGTGGCCTTGGCGCGCAAGGAGCAGTGTTGCGGCATGCCGAAGTTGGAACTGGGCGACCTTGACGCCGTGGACAAGGCGAAGCGGGCCAACATCCCGATCCTGAAGGCGTTGGTTGACGACGGTTGGGACATCGTCGCGCCAGTGCCGTCCTGCGTGCTCATGTTCAAGCAGGAACTCCCGCTGATGTATCCGGATGACACCGATGTGCGGGCGGTCCAGGAGGCGATATACGACCCCTTTGAATACCTCATGCTACGGCACAAGCACGGGAAACTGAACACGGAGTTCGTGAAGCCGCTGGGTAGGGTGGTCTACCAGGCTTCCTGCCACCAGCGGGTGCAGAACATCGGACAGAAGACCCGTGAGGCGCTCGCGCTGGTGCCGGACACGACCGTGGAGATCATCGAGCGCTGCTCGGGCCATGACGGCACCTACGCGGTCAAACAGGAATTCCACGCCGCATCCATGAAGATCGTTCGCCCGGTGGCCAACCGCGTCAAACAGTCAGACGCGGATCATTTCGGTAGCGACTGTCCCATGGCGGGCGCACACATCGCCCATGCACTTGGCGAGGACGGTCGCCAGCAGCACCCGCTGACGCTGCTGCGCATTGCCTACGGCCTCTGAGTCCACAACATCGCCGCAGAGCTTCCCCGGAGACAGATCATGCAAGCACTCACCCGCGAAGACCTGTTCAGCCTGGAACAATACGCCGAGCAGCGCCCCGACTTTCGTGCCAAGGTGATGGCCCACAAGCAGTCCAGACGGGTGCCGATTGGCGCCCATGCCGCTCTCTACTTCGAGGACCGCCTCACCATGCAGTACCAGATTCAGGAGATGCTGCGGGTGGAGCGCATCTTCGAACCCGCAGGTATCCAAGACGAATTGGACGCCTACAACCCGCTCATTCCGGATGGTGACAACTGGAAGGCGACTTTCATGATCGAGTTCGATGACGTGGACGAGCGGCGAGACGCGCTGGCACGCCTAATCGGCATCGAGGATGCGGTCTGGGTCCAGGTCGGCGACGGAGACAAAGTCTACGCCATCGCCGATGAAGACCTGGAGCGTGAGAACGACGATAAGACCTCGTCTGTGCACTTCCTCCGGTTCCAACTGCCGGCGGCCACTGTCGGTGCCGCCAAGGCCGGGGCGCCCGTGCGCATGGGCATTGACCATGCGCAGTATCGCTACGAGACCGTGTTGGATGACGCCCAGCGAGCGGCGCTCGTGGCGGATCTCGACTGAGGGCTGCCGTTCGCCGACGCCGGCGGGCCGGTCCCGCCGGGGTGCCGATGTCGGCGCCTGCGCGGGCAAGATCGCGCCATCGGCAACGAAGCCTCGGCATTACTGTTCACCCGGGATGTTTCCATCGGATGTCTCGATCCCGTGAGCCATTGTCTACTGCCAGTGCCCCGAGCGGCTCCCCGATCCGGGCGTTGCTTCTGGACATGGACGGCGTGCTCTTTCACGGCAGCACGCCGCTCCCTGGTGCTGCCGCGTTTCTGCGTCGAATCGCGCGCGTCCCGCACCTGTTCGTCACCAACAATCCGATTCGTACACCGGCGCAGGTGGCGACGCATCTGCACGCGATGGGGCTCGGCCGCCCGCGGGATGCACAGATACTTACCTCCGCTGAGGCTACCGCCCGCTGGCTGCACCGCGAGCGCCCGCGCTTTCACTTCTACGCCGTGGGGGCGGAAGGTCTGCACTTGGCCTTGCAGCAATACGGCGCCGTAGACCGGCAGCGCGCGGATTTCGTCGTCGTCGGTGAAGGACCGGGGCTCGACTTCGACAGCCTTACCACCGGCATCAACTTAATACTCAAGCGCGGTGCCCGGCTCGTCGTCACCAACCCCGATACCAGCGTTGACGACAGCCACGAGGGTGAGCACCGTGTGCTCCCCGGCGGCGGTGCGCTGGTAGCTCCGTTCGCTGCCGCATGCGGCGTGTCGCCGGTGGTGATCGGCAAGCCCGAGCCGGGTCTCTACGAGATGGCCTGCGAGCGGCTGGGGCTGGACGCGGCAGACTGTGTCATGGTCGGAGACCGGCCGGACACGGACATCGCCGGGGCGCACAGGGTAGGCATGCGCGCGGCGCTGGTGCGTACCGGTCGCTTTCGGCCGGGCGCGGCCTGGCCTGCCGGCGTACCGCGCCCGCACTGGGACGTCGATGATCTCCCCGCCCTCGAGCGCGCGTGGCACGGGCTGCTACCCGACGGCTAGCCGCCGCTGCGGCGCTCGTTGAGCAAATGCGCGTACAGGGCCTCGTAGCGGTCGGCGATAGCGCCGATCCGGTACTGGTCCACGGCCAGTTGCCGGCCTCGGGCCCCAAGTGCCGCGGACTCCCTGAGAACCCGCTGCAAGGCGGCCTCGAGCTCCGCGGCGTCGTCCACCGCGAAGGTCGCTCCATTGAATCCATCGCGAACCAACTCCCGCGAGCCTGACGCCTGGGCCACCAAACAGGGCAGCCCGCAGGCCATCGCCTCCAGCACCGTATTCGGCAGCCCCTCGCGCAGCGAGGGGAACAGGAGCAGGCTCGCCGCCTGGTAGTGGCGGGCGATGTCGGGCGAGAAGTCCCGCACGGTGATCAGCCGCGGATGCGCGCGTGCCAAGGCGTGGAGCTCGCTTTTCAGCGCCGCGCCATAGCTGTCCCGGCTGGTCGGGCCCACCGCCACCAAGTGCACGTCGGTGCCGAAGGCCCTGCGGGCGACCCACTCGCGCAGCAACCAGGCAATCCGTTTGCGTTCGTCGAAGACACCGACGAAGAGGGCGATGGGGCGCTCTGTAGGTAACCCGAGCGAGTCGGCGGCCGCCTTGCGCTCGGTTTCATCCACCGGGCTGAAGCGAGCCGTATCGACCCCGTTTGGAATGTGCCAGATGCGCTCGGTTGCGAGTCCTTTCTGTGCGAACTCGGCCTTCAAGTCTGCGCTGATTGCCACGTAGGCATCCACCAGCCGCAGAAAGCGCCGATGGACCGGCGCGATGGTCGAATGCGACAGGCTGGAGAGATCGTTCTGTGACAGGCTCGCCTTCACCAGCGTTGGCTTGCCCAGCAATCGGCCGAAGGGACCGAGGATGCTTTGCGTGTAGTAGGCGCCCTGTCCATGCAGGATGTCCACGGCATGGCGCCGCCGCCAGAGGTGCACCGCAAGGCTCTGCCAGACGCTGAATTCTTGGTGTCTGGCACGCACCCGCATGGCCAGGGCCGTGATCGGAAAGCCGTCCACGACATACTCCCGCCGTTTGCCGTTCCACGACAAGGTGGCGAACTCGACGTGGTGGCCGCGCGCGCGCAACTCGCCCGCCAGCAGGAACGCCTGCGCCGCAGCGCCGCTGTACTCCGGCGGCAGGTAGCGCGCGAACATGAGAATGCGAACGGGTTTCAAGGCTGTCCGGTACCGGCATCCAGCGGCGTCACTTTCCACCTAGTCGAACGATGGTACATGACTCGTCGCCGCGGCAGGAATGTCCCCCTGTGGTTTCCGCGGTCCAGGTCCGGCCCAGTGGTGGTCTGCAAGTGGTGACTCAAGCCAATAAGCCATGGCGTTGCAGCCAGGCGCCGAGCACGCTCAGCGCCCAGACCCGAAAGCGCTGTTGCCGTGAGCCGGCGAGATACGCGGTGACGGTGTCTCTGAGCGCCCGAGTGTCTGCGCAGCCGAGCCGGGCAAGCGTCGGCGTGTCCGCATGGGCGCGCAGCAGTGCGTAGTTGTCCGCCGCCAGCAGCGTATCGAACGGAAAGTCGAAGCCGTGCTTGGGCACGTCCCAGAGACTTCGCGGCAAGCGCTGCGCCAGGGCATGCTTCAATACCCGTTTGTGTACGCCATCCGCATAGCGCAGCCCCACCGGCAGCCGCCACACGTAATCCACCACCGGCGGATCGAAGAACGGGAAGCGCACCCGGAGCCCCGTCGCCGCGGCCGCCACGTGGATGCGGTCGTCCGGCAGGTTGCCCATCAGCGCGCTGAAGCGGGCCATGTGGTCGGCGTGCGCGAAGCTGCGGAACACGCGGTAAAATCGCGTCTCGGCAAGGCTCACGTGCCGGCCGCAAAGGCGCTCGATCTCGCGACGTGACCAGCCGCGCCAGCGCATCAGCACTTCCTCGGGGTCGCCGAAGTCGAGCAAGGGGCGATAGTCGCGAACTCGCGGCACGGCTGCCATGGCCCGCGCCAGGGCGCGGCGCAGCGCAAAGGGCACGCGGGCCGCGAATTGCACCGCGAGCCGTTGGTGTCGCGCCGGCATGATGCCGAGCAGCGTGTCGGCGCCCGTGCCGTCGAGCGCCGTGTCGGCCAGTTCCCGCGCCCGCTCGAACGCGAGCAGCGTCGGCGTTCCGGCGGGGTCCGCGAAGGGGTATTCGGCCGCCGCCAGGGTCTCGAAGGCGCGCCGATACTGCGCAGGCGAGAATCGCAGTACGTGGTGCGGCACCCCAAGCGCGTTAGCCACCCCCGCGGCAACATGGGACTCGTCGGCGGCAGCGTCGTCGAAGCCGACGGTGACGGCAGTGAGCGGCTTGCCGAGATCCGCGGCCAGAGCGCACAGGTAGGCCGAGTCCACACCGCCACTGAGGAACGCGACCAGCGCATCCGTATCCCGCGTGCGGACGGCGACGGCGGCGGCGAGGTGGGCGTCGAGCGTCGCCGCCGCCTCATCCAGCGTCGGTGGTGTGTCTTGTATCGGCCCGGCGCCGGCTGCGGGTGGTTGTAGCTGATGCAGGCCATGGCGGCCGTGCAGGCAAAGCACGCCCGGCTCGGTGCCGTGCACGCCGTCGTAGATCGTGTTCGGGCTGGAGACATCGAGAAACCGCAGGTACTCGTGCAGTCCGTGTGTCGACAGCCGCCGTGGCACCAGCGGGCAGTTCACCAGCAGGTCGAGGCGATCCGAGAACAGCAGCGCCCCGCTCGGCAGGCGATGGTAGTAAAGGGTCTGCGCACTGGAATCGTCCCGATACAGCGCCAGCTCGCGGCGCGCGTCATCCCAGAGCACCAGCGCGAACTGGCCCACCACGGACCAGACCCAGCCGTGCCCGGCGTGCCGGTAGGCGTCGAGCACCTGTGCGGGATCGAAGGGCTTGGACCTCGCGCTCTGTGGCACGAACCAATCCCCCAGCACCCAGGCGTGGACAGCGCCGCCGCACACCGCCCGCAGGCCGCCGACGGGGCTGCCGAAGCCCCACAGCGCAAAGCGGCCGGGCGGGTACTTCGGGGCGCCGCCGCGGGTCTCGGCGAAGTGCGCCAAGCGCGCCAGGTCGCCCGCGCCGAGGTCCTTGCCGCCGAGCAGACCGTTCACGGGTCTCTGCTCGGTGCCGGTTGCCCAAGCGCTGCCGGCAACAGCGTGCGCAGCCAGTAATAGAGCGGTCGCGGCGCCGGCGCGGTGCGCAGCGCGCGCAGGTACCAATGCCGGGCGCCCCGGGCATCGCCGAGGCGCTCGCGCAGGTCGCCGAGCAGGCAATACTCGTAGGCGAAGTAGCGGCGCATGCGCAGCCCGCGTCGGCGCAACTCGCCTCGGCGCCGCTGCCAGTGC
>NZ_JAJDNQ010000102.1 GCF_022340605.1 Thiohalocapsa sp. | reverse complement strand
TCGGCACCGCGACAACCGAGCGCAACCTCGATCAACACCCGCGTCCCGGATCGCGTAAGCGCAGCCCATACTCGCGCCCCTTTCTCGCGCGGATGCTGCTCACGCTGGAGGACTACCGTCCGCTCCTCGACGGCCTATCGGACGCGCTCACGAACATCAGCCAAGGGGCCGCCGATCAGCACAACCGGCTCTTCGCAGAGCCGGCGTCAGCGGCATGATTCGTGGGGATACCTCAGGGACGGACCACGTTTTCGACGCGACTCCATACGCGGAATATGCACCACCCGCTGCGGCAGCGGCAAAAGAAAAGGGGCCAGGCTCAACGAGCCTATCTAGCCAGCTTCCTCTACTCCGTCGGCCCCCACAGTCCGTCAAGCTGAAGTTCGAAGCCATCGAAGGGCGCAACACGGACGCTATCCGTATCCTTGAACCGGCCCATCTCCCGCCAGTTGCCGTCTTGGAGTCGGTAGGCTTCGAGGGTGCGGAAGCGTGGGTCCAGGAGCCAGGCGTAGGCGACGCCGAACTGGGCGTAGATGGGCATCTTGATCTCCCGGTCGACGCTTTCCGTCGAATTGGACAGCACCTCGCACACCCAGTCGGGGACGACGGTGTAGCGGTGTCCTTTCGGGAGCAGCGGCATGCGTTCACGCCGCCAGCCCGCGAGGTCGGGGACATCGACCTCGGTATCGCGGATAAAGTGCAGCTCCGGTTCGTCGATGATCCACCAGCCGCCCGGACCACCGCGGCCGCGCTGAAAGGGGCCGATCAGGTCATAGCCGAGGGATGAGGCGGCGAACCCGTGCGGGCCGCTCGGGCGCGGATGGACATGGAGCTGGCCGTCCAGGATTTCGCCGACCACTCCTTCCGGCAGCGTCAGCAACTGCTCGTACAAGGTGGGTCGGACTCGGGCGTGCATGACTGGGAGCCTCCCGATGACATGCAGTCAGGCGAAGACCTTCCAGACCACGGCCATGGTGAACGCCAGGTTGAAACCGACCATCCATTTCAACAGCGCCAGACTGCCCTTCAGCTCGGTGATGTTTCGGCTGGACTCGGCAATCATAGTCGTCATCGGTCGCTCCTCGCGTCCGCAATCATCTCTGCAACGACGTAGTATGTTGGGGCTGTTACCGTGCTATCGGGATATGCCGGCAACATCCTTCGCCGCCCTATAGCATAGCGCGGCACCGGTTTCCCGGCACCGCGCTCGTTCCAGGCAGGCTGACCAATCCGGCGCCGACGGGATGCCGGCGCCACGGGCAAGAAGGACTACTGCTCCGAGCGACGCGCCAGCGCCGCGTGCGCCGCTGCGAGGCGCGCCACCGGCACCCGCGGCCCGGAGCAGCTGACGTAGTCGAGCCCCGCCTCATCGCAGAAGGCGATGGACTTGGGATGGCCGCCGTGCTCGCCGCAGATGCCCACGTGCAGGTCCGGGCGCTGCGCCCGGCCCCATTCGACGGCGAGCTGCATGAGCTTGCCGACGCCCTTCACGTCCAGCACCTCGAACGGGTTGTCCTGCAGGATCTGGCTGCGGTTGTACAGCGGCAGGAACTTGTTCTCGGCGTCCTCGCGCGAGAACGAGAAGGTCGCCTGGGTGAGGTCATTGGTGCCGAAGGAGAAGAACTCGGCGCTCTCGGCCAGGGACTCGGCACGCATGCAGGCGCGCACCACCTCGATCATGGTGCCGAACTTGAACGGCACCGGCCGGCCGTGGGCGGCCTCGACCTCGGCGTAGATCTCGTCCACGTAGGCTTTGACCCGCAACAGCTCCTGCTTGGTGCAGACCTGCGGCACCTTGATCTGCGGATGCACGTCGATGCCGGCGGCGACGCACTCGGCGGCGGCCTCCAGGATGGCGCGGATCTGCATCTTGTAGATCTCGGGGAAGCTGATCCCTAAGCGCACGCCGCGATGGCCGAGCATGGGGTTGGTCTCGTGCAGCGCCCGCACCTTGCGCAGCATGGTCTCCTTCTTGGTGATGGCCTCTTCCACCAGCATCGGGTCAACGACGCGGCGCAGGTCGTCGAAGGCGATGCGCTCCTTGTCCGGGGTGTGCAGCAGGCCCATGGTGCCGGCCAGCGCGGTCATGCCGCGGGTGCTCTGGGCGAGCACGTGCAGGTCGGCGAGGTCGCGCTCGAGCTGGTGCTCATCGGGCAGAAACTCGTGGATGGGCGGGTCCAGCAGCCGGATGGTGACCGGGTGCGGGGCCATGACCTCGAACAGCTCGCGGAAGTCCTGCCGCTGCAAGGGCAAGAGCTCGTCGAGGGCGGCCTGGCGCTGCTCCGGCGTCTCGGCTACGATCATCTCGATGACGATGGGCAGCCGGTCGGTGGCGTTGAACATGCGCTCGGTGCGCGCCAGACCGATGCCGACGGCACCGTACTTACGCGCGGTGCGGGCATCATCCGGGGTGTCGGCGTTGGCCAGCACCTTGAGCCGCGCCGCCTCGTCCGCCCACTCCAGCAAAGTATTCAGCTCCGAGGTGAACTCGGGCTCCACGGTGGGGATGGCGCCGATGTAGACGCGCCCGGTGGTGCCGTCAATGGTGATGACGTCGCCTTCCTTGAAGCTGGTCTCGCCGACGATGGCCTGGCGGCGGGTGACGTCCACGCTGATGCCCTCGGCACCGGCCACGCAGGGCTTGCCCATGCCGCGGGCGACGACGGCAGCGTGGGAGGTCTTGCCGCCGCGGGAGGTGAGGATGCCCTTGGAGGCGAAGAAGCCGTGGATGTCCTCAGGCTTGGTCTCCTCGCGCACCAGAATGACGTTCTCGCCGAGATCCTTGCCGAGTTGCTCGGCACGGTCGGCGTCGAACACGGCGATGCCGGAGGCGGCACCGGGCGAGGCCGGCAGGCCCTCGGCAACGGCGCCGACCTTGGCGCTGGGGTCGAGCCGTGGGAAGAGCATCTGCTCCAGGCTGATGGGGTCCACGCGCTTGAGCGCCTGCTCCTTATCGATGAGGCCCTCCTGTTCCATCTCCACGGATGTGCGCACCATAGCCGTGGCGTTCATCTTGCCGTTGCGGGTCTGCAGGCAGTAGAGCACGCCGCGCTCGATGGTGAACTCGAAGTCCTGTACCTCATGGTAGTGGGTCTCGAGCTTCTGGCGCAGCTCCGCGAGCTCGCGGGCCATGTCCGGCATCTCGACGTCCAGGCGTGACAACGGCTTGGGCGTGCGGATGCCGGCCACCACGTCCTCGCCCTGGGCGTTGATGAGGTACTCGCCGTAGAGCTCGTTCTCACCGGTGCCCGGGTTGCGGGTGAAGCCGACGCCGGTGGCGGAGTCGTCGCCGCGGTTGCCGAACACCATGGTGACGACGTTCACCGCGGTGCCGTTGGCCATATCCGGCGTGATATTGAACTGCCGGCGGTAGTCCACCGCGCGCTTGCCCATCCAGGAGTTGAACACCGCCTTGATGGCGATCTCCAGCTGCTCCATCGGGTCCGCCGGGAAGGCCTTGCCGGTGTGCTCCTCGACGACGGCAAGGAAGCGCTCGCTGATCTCTTTGAGGTCCGACGCCGCCAGGTCCACGTCCTGCTTGGCATGGGCTTGCCGCTTGACCTCCTCGAACTGGCGGTCGAACAGCTCGTCCGGCACACCGAGTGCCACCTTGCCAAAGAGCTGGATGAAGCGGCGGTAGGCGTCGTAGCCGAAGCGCGTATCTCCGGTGGCGCGAATCTCACCCTGCAGCGTCTCGGCGTTGAGGCCGAGATTGAGGATGGTGTCCATCATGCCCGGCATGGACATGGCCGAGCCCGAGCGCACCGACACCAGCAGCGGTTTCTCCGGGTCGCCGAAGCCCTTCCCGGTCTTGCGCTCCAGGGCGGCCATCTGGTCGCGAACCTGGTCCATGACGCCCGACGGCAGCGCGCGGTCCGCCGTGTCCAGGTAGGCCAGGCAGGCGTCGGTGGAGATGACGAATCCGGGCGGCACGTTGAGGCCGATCTGGGTCATCTCGCACAGGTTGGCGCCCTTGCCTCCCAGCAGTTTCTTGTTCTTGCCGTCGCCCTCTTCGAAGGCAAACACCCACTTCGTCGGTTCGGTCATAGTCGCGAGCTCCCAGTTCGGTTTCGCTAGGTCGGTTGCGCCAGGTCGGTTGCGCCGGTTCGGCTGTGGCAGGGTTCGAGTGAACTCGTGCGGTATTTGAAACCCTTTGCCCGATGCATCCAAGCGGCGTCGGTCGGCGGGTTGTCTTGCATCAGCTTCGGCGCGGCACCAGGTCGGCGTACGGACGGCGCCGGGTCGCGCCGGCGCCGCGCACCTGCACGGTTCTTGCGCCGTCGCTGCGGGATAGCTGCACCGCCCGCCGCTAATCTTTGAACCGAGGGCGGCAGCACGGAGCGCGGATCACCGATCCAACACCGCCCTACCCGAACACCGGGCGCCGGTGCCAGCGGGGTACGGAGCCCAGGGAACAGGCCCCCCGCGCGGCACCCGCCCGAGCCAACCCGACGGAGATGTCAGATGTCACGCAGGAACACTTGGTTCACCAGCACGCTGTTGGCGAGCGGTCTCGCCCTCGCCGCCAGTTCCGCCGCCATCGCCCAACCTGGGTGGACCGGCGGGCAGTACGGCCCGGCAGGCCGCGGCCCCGCCGCCTTCTCCGACATGGACACGAACGGCGACGGCTATGTCAGCGCCAGCGAGCACGCGGCCTTCCGCGCCCAGCGCATGGCCAACAACGCGCAAGCCGGCCGGCCGATGCGCAACGCCGGCAACGCGCCGCAGTTCACCGACATCGACGCCAACGGTGACGGCCGCGTGAGCCAGGCCGAGATGGCGCAGTTCCGCAGCCAACGGATGACCGCCGGACGGGGCTGCAACCGCAGCGGTCGTGGCGGCGGCGGTGGCGGCTGGGGTGGCGGACCGCGCAATGGGGGGTGGTGAGCGCACAATAGTGCGAAGTGCGAAGTGCGGAGCTTGGAGTACGGAGCTTAGAGTGCGGCCAGGCGGCATCGGCCGCGCTCTTTGGGATACCTTTAGCGAGAACGCCGCACGCGAGTGCCACCACCCAGAGCGCGCGCACTCCGCGCCAGGCACTCCGCACCTTCGTTGAGCCCACGACGCCCGCCACATCATGCCGAAATCCCACGACCAGCGTTCGGCCGCAGCACCCCAACCCCACATCCTCGCCCTCGACGGCAGCTACCGCCGGGGCGGCATCACGGACCAACTCGTCGATGCCGTGCTCGGCGCCGCCGAGGCCGCCGGTGCCCGCACCGAGCGGTTGCATCTCATCGACGAGGACATCGCCTTCTGCATGCCCCATGACCGAACAACCCACCACCCGCTCCGCCGGCATCATCCCCGTGCGCATCGCGAACGACGCCGCGAGATTTTTGCTACTGCGCGCCTACAACTACTGGGATTTCCCGAAGGGCGAGCTCGCACCGGGCGAGGCACCGCTCGCGGCCGCCTTGCGCGAGGCGACGGAGGAGACCGGGCTCTCGGGCTTCACGCTGCGCTGGGGCGAGGACTACATCGAGACCGAGCGCTACGGGCGCGGCAAGATCGCTCGCTACTACCTCGCCGAGGCGCCGGCGGGCGAGGTGCGCCTGCCGGTGAGCCCGGAACTGGGCCGCCCCGAGCACCACGAGTTCCGCTGGGTGAGTGCCGTGCAGGCCGACACGCTGCTGAACGCGCGGCTGCGCCGGGTGCTGGCCTGGGCGCTGCAGCGGCTCGGCGAGCCATCCGGCCGCGGGTCAGGTTAGGCCAACCCCACGCCCGGACGGCCCGTCGCCGCGCTCCCACTGCCCCGGCCCCATCCGCTTTGCAGCCAAACGAGGCAAACGCCGATTGATCGGCGTTTCCTGCCGGGCAGGATGCCCGGCCATGTTCGGCGCCGTTTGCCGTCTGTGCGATCGACCCACGCCGTCAACCGGTGATAGCCGCCGGCAGCGAGTCGTCATCGCAATAAGGCAGCCCGTTGCACTTGCCGCCTTCTGCAGCCGCTAATATCGAGCGTGGCCAGACCCAGCAGACGCTCCAATGGGCTCGCGTCCTGCGGGCGCACCGCGCCGACCGGCCCCTCATGGACAGCCCAGGCCAAGCGTTTGTGTTTCTTGGCGCCGAAGCACTGGCTGCCGTCGCTGGTGGAGAACAACCAGGCACCGTCCGCATTCGCGACATACTCGGTGCAGGTCCAGTACACGTCATTCTGAAGATTGGAGAAGGCGCCCGTCAGCTTGCGGTTGGTGGTGATGGGATTGCCGGCGTCGATGCAGCCACCGGCGTAGTACAAGCGTCCGAGCTCGCTGCAGATGACGCCGCTGCCAGTGCGCGGCGGGCTGCCGTTACAGCCGGCCGCCGAGCACAGACGCCAGCCTCCCGCGCCGGCGTAGCGGGTGAGGCTGAGCCAGCTCGCCCAAGCCATGGCGCCCCACCAGGTCATGGCGCCGCTGGCGATGTCGAAATCCTCGCGAACCACAAAATGGAGGCCGCGTTTGTCGGTGATCGTGGGCACCATCGCGATGATCTGATCAACGACATTGGCATTGAGCCGGCATTGGGCCTTGAACAGGTTCGCGTCACCGGTCCAGGTGATGCCGTTCGGTCCGGAATCGATATCGTGGACCAGATCGATACCACGAGCGCGGTAGCTCAAGAGGGATATCTCAGCAAGCCCTTGCTGATCTGCGATGAGCGCAGCCGATGGGTGCATATCTGTGCGTCTGGATTCAGTCATTGTGGTTCTCCCCAATATGGTCTGACACCATGAGAGTCATGCACGTGGCGGCTCCGAGCCCGGAGCCAACGCCGGCAGCCGGTCGTGACATGCATCACGAAACCCGCGAGGCTTTTGCCTCAGACCGACCAACCGTGAGCTTGCTGCATTACAGCAACTTGACTCGTCCGCCGGCTCTGGGGGCCTCGAGTTGTCGAAGCCGCCCCGAGCACCACGACTTCCGCTGGGTGAGAGCCGAGTCATCCGACGCGCTACTGAACTCCATGCTGTGCCGTGTGCTGGCCCGGGCGCCGCGGCGGCTCGGCGAGCCGCCCGGCCGGGGGTCAGTTCACTTCACTCCCGCGGCCAGACGGTCCGCCGCCGCGCTCCCTCTGCCTCGGACCCACTGCCACAGTCCTGCTCCCAGACGTCTACATCCTGTCGCCAACTCCCTCAGTTCCACATCCTTCGGTCCCGCCTCCTTAGTCCTCTGTCCTGAGCCCAACCTCCTCAGTCTCAGGTCCTCAGTCCTTCGTTCTCCGTTTCAGCTTCAGTGCCTCAGTAGCTCCATTGCCTCGGTCGCACTGCCTCGGCCCCCACTGTCCTTGCGCCTGATCAGGCTGCCTCCGCCCGCTCAGGCACCGGCTCGGCATCCCGCAGAACCTCCCAACAGCCCTCCCGCAGCGATTCCAGGAGGGGCCGAAGATCGCGCCCGGCACGAGCCGCCATCTCCACATCGGCGACCCAGCGCGGCGCATTGACGAACGCGGCCGCGGCGACCCGCCCATTGGCGTCCAGCACCAGTTGGCGCCAGGAACGCCCACGGGCGGCGCTGACCAGGATCTCGGCGCCACGCGTCGGCGGCAGGGCGCCGAGCGTCACCAAGTCCAGGCTCTTCAGCTTGGCCCGCATCGGCAGCAGCGCCGGCCGCCAGTGGTGCGCCAGGCCGAGCATGCTCTCGGCCGCCACCAGCGCCTGCTGCCGCGCCGGCTCCCATAGGCCGGTCACCCGCCCGTGGAGCTCCGCAACGTCACCGGCCGCGAAGATGTGCGGATCGCTGGTACGCATCTGGTCATCCACCCGAATGCCCTGTCCGCAACGAAGACCGGCATCCCGTGCCAGCGGGATGTTCGGGCGGTTGCCGGTGCAAAACAGAACCAGACCCGCGGGGACCAGCTCGCCACTCGACAACTCCACCGCCCCGACACGCCCGAGGTTGTCGTCGGCGCCGCGGACGGCCGCCACCCGCACGCCGGCGCGCACCTGAACGCGGTGCCGCGCCAGCATGTCGGCGACAACGGTGGCGGTCGCCGGCAGCAACTCACTCGGCATGGCACCCGGGCCGCTTTCCAGCACCTGCGCCGGCACGCCGAAGCGGGCCAGCGTCTCGGCCGCCTCCAGGCCGAGCACGCCAGCGCCGACGACGACGGCCTGCTCCACCGGCAACCGCTGCAGCCAGTTGCGGATCTCCATCGCATCGGCAGCGGTGCGCAGGTCGAAGCAGCCGGCCAGTTCCACGCCCGGCAGCGGCGGACGCGCGGCGGCGGCGCCGGTGGCAAGCAGCAGGCGGTCGTAGCCCAGCCGCTCGCCAGTACCGAGCAGGACGGCGTGCGCCGCGGGCTCGATGGCGCGCACGAGGGTGTTGATGCGCCGGTCCACCGTTGGAGCGACCAGCGCCGGGGAATCTGGATACGCCAAACTGTCCGCGCCTTCGGCGGACTCGATGAGCCGGGCGATGCCCATGCGGTTGTAGAAGCCGTGCGGCTCCTCGCCGATCACCGTGACCCTGCAGCG
This sequence comes from Thiohalocapsa sp., assembly GCF_022340605.1. Lineage (GTDB taxonomy): Bacteria > Pseudomonadota > Gammaproteobacteria > Chromatiales > Chromatiaceae > Thiohalocapsa. The sequence goes on along the minus strand of NZ_JAJDNQ010000102.1, from coordinate 423 downwards.
CGGGCTCAGCGCCGTGATGCGCGCAAGCGCGGTGCTGCCGGCGATACCGTTGCCGACGATGACCACGCGCTCGACGCCGGCATCCACCCGCGCGCGCAACAGCTCATCGATGCAGGCGTCGGCTTCCTTGGCGGCATCGGGCGGTGCGACGGTCACCGGACCGAGCACCCGCGCACAGCAGGCGAGGCGCTGATCCGCGGCGGCACCGATGCGAGACAGGGTCAAGCGCTCCATGGCGCCGGGCGGCTCCAGGTTGTCCGCCCCGTCGAGCACCCGCACCAGGTCGGCACAGCAGTCACCCTGCCCGCAGCCCGCGCCGACGGCGAGCCCCAGTGCCTCGGCGGCCTGCCGCAGCGTGCCGCCGGACGGCATCGCGTAAGTTTGGTCCGGGCCGGCGAAGCGCACCGCCACCATGCGGGCGGA
>NZ_JAJDNQ010000099.1 GCF_022340605.1 Thiohalocapsa sp. | reverse complement strand
ACGGGCGGGATTACGGACGCGGCCGGCAATGGCCTCGCGACGGAGTTCACGAGCAGTTTCACGACGGTCTCGACCATCCCGGTGGACCTCAGCACCTGGAGCCAGGAGGGGGCGCCGGCCAACGGTACCTGGACCGTGTCCAGCGATGGTCAGAGCGTGCTGCAGACGGACAACAACGACCCGACCTTCTTCGTGAGCCCGGACCCGGTCATCAACCAGACCGTCACGGGCAAGTTCAAGGTCGAAGCAGCCGGTGCTGGTGACGACGACTTGATCGGCTTCGTCTTCGGCTTCCAGGCGCCGAGCGCGGCGGACGGCGATAACGCCAACGACTTCGACTTCTGGCTGTTCGACTGGAAGCAGGGCACGCAGTCCTACGGCGGCGGCCTCGCCGAGGAGGGCTTTGCGCTGTCGCGGGTGAAGGGCACCATCGCGACGAGCTACTACCTCAACTTCTGGGACCACCCCACCGGCTCGACGACGCTGTGGGACTATCCCGCCGATGGCACCGCCTTCGACACCATCGCCACGGACTACGGCAGCGACCGCGGTTGGGCCGATGACACGGAATACGACTTCACGCTGGAGTACTTCAGCAACCTCATCCGCATCAGCATCCAGAGCGATGGCGATTCGCGCTTTGCCACACCGCAGGTGATCTTCGAGATCACGCCGGACGACGTTTGGGGTACGGGCACGGATCGGACCTTCGTCAACGGCCGCTTCGGCTTCTACAACTTCTCCCAGGCGTACGTGAGCTACACCGGCTTCGTGCAGGAGCTGGAAACGGCGCCGCCCGCGCCGACGCTGAGCGCGGTCTCACCCACGGGTGCGGCGCCGACGCAGGCCCTGACCGTGCACCTGAGCGGGACCGATCTGCAAACCGCGGACACCGTCCTCAGCAGTGACCCGGATGTCGATGCACGCATCCTCAGCGCCAACGCGGACGGCTCCGACCTGGAGGTGGAGCTCAACATCGGCGCCGGCGCCGGCCCCGGCACGGTGGACCTTCAGGTGCAGACTCTCGGCGGGACGACGGCCCCCATCGGCTTCATCGTGGATGATCCGCCGAGCCTGACCAGCATCACGCCCGCCGACGGGTTCCAGGAACAGACGCTGAAGGTGGACTTCGTGGGGACCGGACTCGGTTTCGCGGATGCGGTCATCTCCAGCGACCCGGCCATCACCGGCACCATCACGACCAAGACCGACACGACGGTTACCGCCGTCGTCACGGTGGGCGCCGGCGCCGCGAGCGGCACCGCCTATCTTGGCCTGCACACGCCGGTGGGCGATGCCAGCCTGCCGTTTGAGGTGTTTCCGGCGACGGCGGTGGACTTCACGGACTTCTCCGACCTCTCCGCGCTGACGCTGAACGGCGCCACGGCGACGCTCGGCAACCCGGTGAGTTTCGGCGGGCAGGATGTGCTGCGCCTCACCGATGATTACAACCAGGGCGGCAGTGCCTTCCTCACCGATACCATCGATCTGGAGGTGGGCGGGCTGCCCGCGTCCTTCAGCACGGCGTTTGAGTTCCAGATCACGGACCCCGGCGGCATCAGCGACAGCGATGGAAGCGGCGCCGACGGTCTGGTGTTCGTCGTGCAGACCGTGGCGAGCAGTGTTGGCGGTGGCGGTTCCGGTATCGGTTATGCCGGCATCGATCCGAGCGTCGCGGTGGAGTTCGATACCTTCTACAACAGCGGCACGGACGGTACCGGCAACGAGGTAGGCATCGATCTCAACGGCAGCTTGGCCTCGGTGGCGCGCGCGGCTGTCACGACCCGCATGAACGACGGCGACGTCTGGTACGCCTGGATCGACTACGACGGCGCGAGCGGCGTGCTGGAGGCGCGCCTGTCGCAGACGCCGTTGCGGCCAACGGCGGCCCTGGTCTCGTACAGCATGAACCTGGCAGACGTGCTCGGTGCGTCGCACGCCTATGTGGGCTTCACGTCCGGTACCGCTTTGGCCACCGGCGACCACGACATCCGCGCCTGGAAGCTCCGCAACACCTACGCGCCGTTCGGGGACTGGTGATGTACGCGCCGTCTCTGAGATGCCATCGCCGCCGCGCCGCGTTCCCGGCCGGCCGCAGCACTGCCGCCGTTGCGCTCGCCGCAGTGCTGTGGGCGACGGCCGCACCGGCGGCCGACGACATCGCGGTCACCGCGAACATCGCCCAAGCCCATGTCGGGCAGCCGGCGACCGTCGCCGTGGCAACGGTGCCGGGTGTCGGGCAGGTGTCCGTGGACGCAGAGCGCAACGGCACGGCCTTGACTCTGCACGCCCGCGGCCCGCAGCAGTTGCTCGGCGAAGCCCACACCGTGGTCGGCGTCGGCGTCTCCGCGCTCTACATCCGAACCCCGGGCGGCCTCGGCCGCTTGCTGGTCCAATGGCCGGGCGAAGACGACGGGCAGCGCGTAGGTCAAGCTGAGGAACGAAGCCGGACAAAAGGCCAGCGGTAACCGCCCGCTCGTCGGGCCTCCTGCGTTGGCCCGACTCCCATTACGGCAGCACCGAGCGCGCCGGCGTGGGAGCGCCACTGCCTTTTGTGGCGCGATGGCGGCCGCGCTGCTGCCTGCCGCTTGGCGGTTACTCGGGGCGTGGTGGGCTGCCTTGGCGCCGGTCGCGGCACCTAGAGTGCCGCTCCCACAAGCGCGTCCCGTTCGCGCCGACCCGTTAGGCGAACCGCCGCACCTCGCCGCCGCCGGCCACGTTTTCGACACAGCGCCCACACAATTCCGGGTGCTCGGCGTTGCTGCCGACGTCGTCGCGGTGGTGCCAGCAGCGGGTGCACTTGGTGTGCGGGCTGGCGGTGACCTGCACGGCGAGGCCGGCGAGGTCGGTGTCGGCGGCGCTGTCCGGGCGTTCTTCCAGCGGGTGCACGCGGGCGGCGGAGGTGATGAGCACGAAGCGCAGCTCCTCGCCGAGCCGGCTCAAGGCGCTCGCCAGGTCCGGCGCGCAGTAGAGGTCCACCTCGGCGTCCAGCGCGGCGCCGATCAGGCCTTCCTTGCGGGCCGCCTCCAGGTGCCTGGCCGTAGCGGTGCGGGCGGCGAGCACCTGCGCCCAAAAGTCCCGATCGAAGGGATCGTCCGCGTCCAGCGTGAACAGCCCGTCGTACCAGGCGGCGGTGAAGATGTGCGGGTCGCGCGCGCCCGGGATGTGCTGCCAGATCTCGTCGGCGGTGAAGCTCAGGATGGGCGCGAGCCAGCGGCTCATGGCCTCGACGATGTGGTACATGGCCGTCTGGCAGGAGCGCCGCGCCAGGCTGTCCGCTTGGGTGGTGTACTGGCGGTCCTTGATGACGTCCAGATAGAAGCCACCCATGTCCACGACGCAGAAGTTGTGGATGCGGTGGTAGATCAGGTGGAACTGGTAGTCCGTGTAGGCCGTGATGATCTGCTGCTGGAGCTGCTGCGCGCGGTCCACGGCCCAGCGGTCCAGCTCGATCATGTCCGCGGGCGCGACCAAGTGCTCTGTCGGCTCGAAGCCGTTCAGGTTGGCGAGCAGGAAGCGCGCGGTGTTGCGGATGCGCCGGTAGGCGTCGGCGGTGCGCTTGAGGATCTCGTCGGAGACGGCCATCTCGCCGCGGTAGTCGGTGGCCGCGACCCACAGGCGAATGATGTCGGCGCCGAGGGTCTTCATCACGTCCTGGGGCTTGACCACGTTCCCCAACGACTTGGACATCTTGCGGCCCTGCTGGTCCACGGTGAAGCCGTGGGTGAGCACCTGCTTGTAGGGCGCGCGGTCGTGCATGGCCACCGACGTGAGCAGGCTGGACTGGAACCAGCCGCGGTGCTGGTCCGAGCCCTCCAGGTACAGGTCCGCCGGTGCCGCGAGCCCCGGCCAGCCGCCGTCGGCCTCCGGGCGCTCCAGCACGCAGGCGTGGGTGACGCCGGAGTCGAACCAGACATCCAGCGTGTCCTGGACCTTGGCGTACTCGGCGCCCTCGGCCTCGCCGAGCAGGTCCGCCGGGTGCAGCTCGAACCAGGCGTCGATGCCCTTCTGCTCGATGCGCTCGGCGACCGCTTCCATCAGCTCGGCGCTGCGCGGGTGCAGCGCGCCGGTCTCTTTGTGCACGAACAGCGTGATGGGCACGCCCCAGGTGCGCTGGCGCGAGATGCACCAGTCCGGGCGGTTGCGCACCATGCCGTCGATGCGCGACTCGCCCCAGTCCGGCATCCAGTGCACGTGGCCGATCTCGCGCAGGGCCGCCTCGCGCAGCCCCTGCTGGTCCATGCTGATGAACCACTGCGGCGTGGCGCGGAAGATGATGGGCGTCTTGTGCCGCCAGCAGTGCGGGTAGCTGTGCTGGAAGCGGGCACCCAGCAGCAGGGCGCCGCGGGCCTTGAGCGTCTCGACCACCTGCCCGTTGGCGTCCCAGACCGACTCGCCGGCGAACAGCGGCGTGTCAGGCAGGAAGCGGCCGTCGCCGCCCACCGGGTTGTCCACGGCCAGGTGGTAGCGGCTGCCCACCACGTAGTCCTCCAGACCGTGGCCGGGGGCCGTGTGCACGGCGCCGGTGCCGGCCTCCAGGGTCACGTGCTCGCCGAGGATGATGGGCACCTCGCGATCGTAGAAGGGGTGCTGGAGCTTCAGACCCTCGAAGGCATCGCCGCGGCCATAGGCGATGACCCGGTAGTGCTCGATGCCCCAGCGGTCCATGGTGTCCTTGAGCAGGCCCTCGGCGACAAGCAGGCGCTCGCGGCCGTGCTCCGTCGCGCCCTGACCGTCGGTCTGCACCAGCGCGTATTCCAGTTCCGGGTTCAGGGCCACGGCCTGGTTGGCGGGCAGCGTCCAGGGCGTCGTGGTCCAGATGACCACGGACATGGGGCCGTCACCGTGACCGTCGGGGACGGCGTGGCAGCGGGCCAGCAGCGCCTCCTCGTCCAGTACCTCGAAGCGCACGTCGATGGCCATGGACTCCTTGTCGGCGTATTCCACTTCGGCCTCCGCCAGCGCCGAGCCGCAGTCGATGCACCAGTGCACCGGCTTGCTGCCCTGGTGGATGTGGCCGCGCTCGTAGATGCGTGCGAGCGAGCGGACGATGTCGGCCTCGAAGCGGTAGTCCATGGTCAGATACGGCTTGTCCCAGTCGCCGAGCACACCCAAGCGCTGGAAGTCTTTGCGCTGGCCGTCCACCTGGCGCGCGGCGTAGTCGCGGCAGGCGTGGCGGAACTGGGTCTCGCTGATCTTTTGTCCGGGCTTGCCCTTTTTCTTTTCGACTTGCAACTCGATGGGCAGGCCGTGGCAGTCCCAGCCCGGCACATAGGGCGCGTCCAGGCCGTCGAGGCTGCGGGACTTGACGATGATGTCCTTCAGCACCTTGTTCACGGCATGGCCGATGTGGATCTCGCCGTTGGCATAGGGCGGGCCGTCGTGCAGCACGAAGCGCTCGGCGCCGGCGCGGGCGGCGCGCACCAGGCCGTAGACGTCGGCCGCCTCCCAGCGCTTGAGCATCTCCGGCTCCCGCTGGGCCAGGTTGGCCTTCATGGGGAAGCCGGTCTTCGGGAGGTTCAGGGTGTCTTTGTAGTCGGTCACGGCAGGCTGGTCCGGGGGTGGTACAACGGCACCGTATCGGCGCTCCACGCGGACACGGTCTAGTATCGAATGAGGGTATCAAAGTCCGCGCACACTGGGGGGCTGCCATGCTCAAGACCAAGTGCGTTTACCATGACATTGGGGCCGACGACGGGCTGCGCATCCTCGTGACGCGCTTCCGCGGCCGCGGCATGCCGACTGACCGTTACGACGTCTGGATGGCCAACCTCGGGCCATCGGAGCAACTGCTCCACGCCTTCCTGGAGGAGCGCATCGACTGGCCGGAGTTCAAGCGCCGCTACAAGGCCGAGCTCTGGGCCGACGGCGGCGCGGACGGCGGCAACGCCGTCATCAAAAATCACGGCCAGAAGTTTACCCTGCGGCTCATCAAGCACCTGGCGGAACAGCAGGACGTGACACTCATGTGCCACTGCGAGAACCCCGATCGCTGCCATCGCACGGTGCTGAAGGATGTGATCCTGAGCAGCAAGGTCTGACCTCTCGTAGGTCGGGCCGACGCCAGGAGGCCCGACGTGGCGGCGTCGATGGGTCGTGGCTCGCGGTCGCAGATACCGGCGCGTGTCGCCTACGGGGCCGCCGGCGTTGAATCCGGCCCCGGAGCAGGTTGCCGGCGGCCGGCGGCCGGGGGCGGGCGGCTTTCGCCGGCTCAGCGGGGGCGCGCGAGCGTTGATGGCAATGCTGGCGGCTGCTAGCATCACGCGGCAACGCCCACCCGACCGAGGCTCGACATCCGTGGCTAGCCTGAGCATCCGCAAACTCGACGACGGCACCATGACCCGACTGCGTATCCGCGCCGCCGAGCACGGTATTTCGATGGAAGAGGAAGTCCGCCGCATCATCCAGCAAGCGGTCGCGACGCCGGACCGGCTCGGCGATTTGGCTGTCAACTTGTTCAGCCCGGCCTATGGCGGCGATCTGCTCCCGCTGCCCGAGCGCGAAACGACTGAGCCGCTCGACTTCGACGGAGCGGACGAGTGAGCTTGACGCACGACCCTGCCCAGTCCGTGTCGAGCGACCACATGATCGTCCTGGACACCAACATCGTCTCGGAATTCATGACCTCGCCGCCGGCGCCGCAGGTCAAAGACTGGCTGAACGCGCAGGATGGCGCCAAGCTGTACTTCACGACCGTTTCCATCGGTGAGATCAGCTTCGGATTGCACGCGATGCCCGATGGCAAGCGGCGGGCGTTGCTCGCCGAGCGCTTCGAGCGCTTCCTGGCGCAAGCCTTCAGGTCCCGTGTCTTGGCCTTCGACGAGGCAGCGGCGCGCATCTATGGCGAGCTCCGCGCGACCCGGCGAGCGCTCGGCCGCCCCATGAGCGTGTTCGACGGCCAGATCGCCGCCATCGCGAAGGCCAACGGGAGTGCCTTGGCCACGCGGAACGTCAAGGACTTCGAGGCGTGCGGGGTCGAGCTCATCAACCCCTTCGACGAGGCTCGCGCCGGCTGAGGGGACTCGGCGCGTAGGTCGGGCCGACGCCAGGAGGCCCGACTTGGCGGCTGACGGCGCCCGCGTTGTCGGGGTCAGCCCGCCGCCTCGGCGGGCGCTCCGCCACCGCGCACCTCGCTGCCGCGCCGCGCCCAGGCGCGCAGGCCGAGGATCACGCCCGCCAGCGTCAGCAGCAGGCCGCCCATCCACAGTGACGACGCGAGCGGGTCGCGTGAAAAGGTCGCGGCCTGGTAGAAGAAGCTCGCGGTGATGTAGGCGATGCCGGTGGTCCACGCGCCTACGAACGCGGCCCAGGCGGGGCCGGTCTCACGGACGATGGCGGCGATGGTGGCCACGCAGGGGAAGTACAGCAGCACGAACAACAGGTAAGCGAAGGCCCCGGCGCGGCCGTCGAAGCGCGCCTCCATGGCGCCGAAGGTACCGGCGTGCACGCCCTCCTCGGCGCTGACGCCCGCGCGGTCCGACAGGTCGCCGACGCCGAGCCCCAGCGGGTCGGCCAGGCCGCGACCCAACTCGGCGAGGTTGGCCGGCACCGTGGCCGCGGCGGCGGCCAGCGCCGCGCCGAGGTGAAACGCCGGCTCCGGTGCCGCATCCGCGCCGGCGGCCTGTGCCTCCGCCGCGATGCGCCCATACATGCTGTCCAGCGTGCCGACGATGACCTCTTTGGCGAGCACGCCGGAGAAGACGCCGAGCACCGCGGGCCAGTTGTCCTGTTCGATGCCCATCGGTGCGAACAGCGGCGTCGCGGCGCGGCTGGTGGCGGCGAGGATGGACTGGTCGCTGTCGGTGTCGCCGATGCTGCCGTCGGTGCCGATGGAGCCGAGCAGGTTCAGCGCCACCACCATCATCACGATGACGCGCCCGGCGTCGCGCAGAAAGAGCTTCACCCGGTCCCAGGTGCGCAGCAGCACGCCGCGCGCCGTGGGCATGTGATACGGCGGCAGCTCCATCATGAAGCCGGTGCTGGTCCCGGAGAGCAGGGTGCGCTTCATCACCAGCCCCGTCAGCAGCGCCACGGTGATGCCGGTGAGATAGAGCGCGAACACCACGTTCTGCCCCGAGTGCGGGAAGAAGGCCGCGGCGAACAGCACGTACACCGGCAGCCGCGCGCCGCAGGACATGAAGGGGTTCATCAGGATGGTGAGCTTGCGCTCGCGCTCGCTCTCCAGTGTGCGCGTGGCCATCACCGCCGGCACGTTGCAGCCGAAGCCGACGATGAGCGGCACGAAGGCCTTGCCCGGCAGGCCGATGGAGCGCATGGCCCGGTCCATGACGAAGGCGGCGCGCGCCATGTAGCCCGAGTCCTCCAGCGCGGACAAGAAGATGTACAGGCTGGCGATGATCGGAATGAACGTGGCCACCACCGTGAGGCCGCCGCCGATGCCGTCGGCGAGCACGAGCTTGAGCAGCTCCGGCGCGCCGAGGCTGGTCAGCAGCGCCCCGAGGCCGTCCACGAACAGCGCGCTCGCGGTACCGTCGAAAAAGTCGATGAAGGCGCCGCCGACGTTGATGGTGAAGACGAACATCAAGTACATCACCGCCAGGAACAGTGGGATGCCCCAGATGCGGCTGAGCACGACCCGGTCGATGGCGTCCGACATGTTCCGCCCGACCCGACCGCGCTGGTGAATGGCGCCCTGGGCCAGTGCGTGGGCGTGGCCGAAGCGGGTGTCGGCGATGTACAGGTCCGCGTCCTCGCCGGCGCGCTCGCCGATGGCTGCGCGCCAGTGTGCCGCCTGGCCCAGGAGCTCTGCATTGGCGAGGTCGCGTGCCGCGTCGTCGTCTTCCAGCAGCTTCAGCGCCAGCCAGCGCGCGTTGCCGTCGGCGCCCAGGGCGTGGAAGCCTGCCGCCAGCTCGCTCACCGCCTGGTCGACGCATTCCTCGTGCGCCAGTGGGAAGCCGCCGCGCTCGTGCCCGTCCGCCACCGCCAGGGCGCGCGCGTCGAGCTCCGTGATGCCCTGCTTGGAGACGGCCACCACCGGCACCACCGGGCAGCCCAGGCGCTCGGCGAGTTGCGCGGTGTCGATCTCGATGCCGCGCTTGGCGGCCACATCCATCATGTTCAGCGCGACGACGATGGGCACGCCCATCTCCAGGAGCTGCACCGTGAAATACAGGTTGCGCTCCAGGTTGGCGGCATCGAGCACGTTGACGATGAGGTCCGCATCGTGGGAGAGCAGGTAGTCGCGGGTCACCCGCTCGTCCAGCGAGTCGGCGTCCAGCGAGTAGATGCCCGGCAGGTCCACGACCCGCACCGCACGGCCGTCCAGCTCGCAGCGCCCCTCGCGGCGCTCCACGGTGACACCCGGCCAATTGCCGGTGGTCTGGCGGATGCCGGTGAGCGCGTTGAACAGCGCCGACTTGCCGCAGTTGGGATTGCCGGCGAGGGCGAAGGTGAGCGCGCCCGGCGGTCCGGCGGCGGCGCCGGTTGAAGTTTGCGAGTGGCAGCTCATGGGCGGCTCAGCGGTTGATCAGTGGACAGGACGCCGGCGCGGGGCGCGTTCACGCTACGGGTGAGAATCCGCCCAGCTCGTGCTCGGCGTCGCTCAAGGTCGTGCGTCGTCGCTGCGCGGAGCATCCATTTCCGGCGCGCCGGTCACCGGCAGCACCAGCAGCTTCTCGACGATGCCGCCGCCCAGCGCAATGCGGCTGGCCCCAGTGGCCACCACGAGACCGCGTCCGCGCCGGTGCTCGACCCGCAGCTCACTGCCCACGCGCAGGCCGAGCGCCCCGAGCTTGCGCTGCAAGTGGCGCCCGCCGCGGATCTCGGCGAGCCGTGCGGCGGTGCCCAGCGGCAGGGCATCCAGGCGCATGGGCTCACGAAGGGATTCATGACGGGTATCACGAAGGGACTGCTGCATCTTGGACGGCAACGCTCGCAGGCGGTCAAATAGGAACGATTCTTGTTGATGCTACTGCGCCGGCGCGCTCGGCGTCGCAGCAGCCGACGGGCGGGGCCGCTGAACTGCTGACGGAGGTGGACGGTTTCGGCTGCTCGGTGAAAGCCCCGTGGCCGAAATCGGGGCAACTGGGCAAGCCCTCTGGCAATCAGGCGGCCGCTTGCTCCAGTCCGCAGAGTCCGCGCGCCGCCCAGGCGGCATCACGCGTGAAATGCACGACCAGTGCCAGATCCGGGTAGGCACCGCGCAGCCGCTTGTAGAGCCGCGCGCGCAGCGCATCCTGGCTTTCCGCGTCCAGGTCCGTGGCGTCGTCCGTGGCGTCGTCTACCAGCCCCACCAGGTGCACATGCGGGCGGCCGCCGTGCAGCCGCGCGCGCAGGCGATGCCCAGCCAGTGACAGCTCACGGAGCACGTCCGCCACTACCTGCTCCGTGACGGTGCGCAGTCGGCGCGGAAACGGCATGAACGAGGCCGCCGGCAGGAGAGCGGTGGGCGGCACGCCATTTAGTGCAGGGCCTCCGCCGCGCCCTGACGCATCGTGTCCGCGAGCTGCCGGTAGACCTCGAGCCAGGCGGCGCGGACGTCGGGGGTGAAGCGCTCGCCCAGCGCCGCGGCGAAGCTGTCCAGCAGCACCCCGGCGAATTTCTCGTAATCGGCGTTCTCGACGCCATAGCCCGCGTGCCGCGCGCCGACGGCCTTGATGAGCGGTATCACCGGGTCGCGATTCTCCAGCGAGCTCACCACGGTGTTGAGCATGGTGACGAAGAGGCCCGTCTGGCGGTCGATGTCGCCCTTGAACAGCGGGCGCAGCTCGGGGTGGCGCTGAAACAGCCGGTCATAGAAGCCGGTGCAGACCTGTTTGCGCATCGGGACGATCTCGGCCCAGGAATCGCGGACCAGTGCGGCGGTTTGCGGGTTCATGATCTGGCTATGATTGCCGCGTTGCTTCGCGTTGCCGGCGCCGCCGGACGCGGTGCTGCTGTGTCGGTCAAGCGCCGATACTACGGCGAGCGCCGCCCGGCATTCAACGCCGCGCGGCCCGACGGCGGCGCGACTGTGCAAGTACTGCTCGCAGTGCCGACATCGACCTACGCCCTTGTAGGAGCGGCACTCTCGGTGCCGCGACCGGCGGCAGAGCAGCACACCACGCCCCGAGCAACCGCCAAGCGGCAAGCAGTCGCGCGGCCGCAATCGCGCCACAAAAAGCAGTGGCGCTCCCACGCCGACGCGCCCGGAGCAGCCCTTCTTGAGAGGTCGGGCCGGGGCGGCGCAAACCGACGATGGGCGCCGCCAAGCCTTTGATCGTCGGATTACGCTATCGCCAACCCGGTCTCGGCCGAATACTTGCCCGGTCTAAGGTCCCCAGGGCGGCGACAAGATCAGCGCATGCTCAAGTTATGATCAACCGAGCCGCCGCGGTCCTGCATCCTCGGCGGCAGGCACGAGCTGAACGAGTGTAGCCCTGGCCCATGGCCCGGGGACGCGCCACAGGACGAGCCCCAGCGACACTTGGCCCGGCACAGGGCCCCGAACCAGCCGCACCACGCGCGAGGCCAACTCCATGTCCGCGTTCTTCCGGCACCTCAGTCTGCGCGAGCTCGCCGCCGCTGCCTTCGCGATCTTCGCCCTCTGGATGGCCGGCCAGGTGCCGTCGGTGGAGATCGCCTGGGTCATCGCGCTGTTGACGCTGACGATTTATCTCTTCGCCTTCGAGGTGGTGAGCGTGGACGTGGCCGCCATCACCATCATGGTGCTGCTGGGGCTGTCCACGCTGTTCGCGCCGCTGATGGGGCTCGAGGCCGGCCTGGTGCCCATGAAGCAGCTCTACGAGGGCTTCTCGTCCAACGCCGTCATATCGATCATCGCGGTGATGATCATCGGCGCCGGGCTCGACAAGACCGGCATCATGACGCGGGTGGCGGGCTTCATCATGCGCATCGGCGGCAGCAGCGAGGCGCGCATCATCCCGCTGATATCCGGCACCGTCGGCGGCATCTCGTCGTTCATGCAGAACGTGGGCGCCGCGGCGCTGTTCCTGCCGGTGGTGAGCCGCATTTCCGCCCGCACCCGGCTGCCCATGAGCCGGCTTCTGATGCCCATGGGCTTCTGCGCCATCCTCGGTGGCACCATCACCATGGTGGGCTCCAGCCCCCTGATCCTGCTCAACGACCTGCTGCTGACCCTGAACCAGGCGCTGCCGGCGGGCGAGGCGCCGATGCGGACCTTCCGGCTCTTCGACGTCGCCCCGGTTGGCATCGCGCTGCTGCTTACGGGCATCGTCTACTTCGTGCTGTTCGGGCGCTTCGTGCTGCCGTCGCGCGGCACCGAGCTCATCGAGGCGTCCGATCCGAGCCAGTACTACGGCGAGACCTACGGCTTCAGCGACTTCAGCGTGCACGAGGTGCGCGTGCCGCCGGGCAGCCCGCTGGTGGGCACCAGCGTGGACGGCATGGAGCGGCGCTGGCACGTGCGCGCCGTTGCCATCGAGAAGGGCGACGGCGTGCGGCTCGGCGCTGCCGGCGTCGATCGCAGCCTGGGCATCGAGGCCGGCACCTTCCTCGGGCTGCTGGGTGGTAAGGAGCAGTTCGACACCTTCGCCGCCGAGAATGGCGTCGAGGTGCGCCCCGAGGCCGAGGTCTTCGCCGAGGCGCTGTCACCCGCCAAGGCGGGCATCGCCGAGATCGTCATTCCGCCCGGCTCCAAGCTGGTCGGCAAGTCCGCCCGCGACGTCTGGATGCGCAAGGTCTATGGCCTGTCCGTGCTCGCCATCCGCCGCGGCGACGAGACCCTCACCTTCCGCACCGGCGGCGTGCGCGACATGCCCTTCAAGCCCGGCGACGCCCTGGTGGTGCACACCACCTGGCTGGACCTGACACGCATCGAAAAGGACCGCGACTTCGTCGTCGTCACCACCGAATACCCGCACGAGGAACTGCGCCCGCACAAGGTGCCCATGGCGCTGCTGTTCTTCGCCATTACCCTGGCCCTGGTGCTGATCGGGCACGTCATGCTGTCGGTGGCGCTTCTGACCGGCGCGCTCGGCATGATCCTCACCGGCGTGCTGTCCATCGAAGAAGCCTACGAGGCGGTGAGCTGGAAGACCGTCTTCCTGCTCGCATCACTCATTCCGCTCGGACTCGCCGTGGAAAGCAGCGGCACCGCCATCTGGATCGCGGACCAGACCCTCGCCGCCCTCGGCCACCTGCCCGACTGGGTCATTCAGGCCGCGGTGGCCGTGCTGGCCACCTTCTTCACCTTGATCATGTCCAACGTCGGCGCCACCGTCCTGCTGGTGCCGCTGGCGGTCAACATCGCCTACGGCATCGGCGCCAGCCCCGCCGTCTTCGCGCTGACCGTCGCCATCGCCACCTCCAATTCCTTCCTCATCCCCACCCACCAGGTCAACGCCCTCATCATGGGCCCCGGCGGCTACCGCGTCCCCGACTACATGAAAGCCGGCGGCATCATGACCGTCCTCTTCCTCATCGTCTCCCTCGCCATGCTCAACCTTGTCTTCTGGTCGGCCTGAGGGAGATGGAGAGAGGGAGATAGGGCCAGGTCTCACATTGCACACTGCCACAATGAGCGGAAGCGGTCCTGACATGTACACACGGCTCGCCACGCAATGCGTCCGAGATGCCGCACTCGGGCCGAGCGCGGCCGATCCGCGCGGCACCGTCAGTCCTCAACGCCAAGGGAGCCCCGACGTCAAGACCGACCGCGAGATCTGCACCCTGCTCGGCGTCGATGCCGAGACCCTGGCGATCCTCAAAGAACTGGTGGCCCTCGGCCGCGAAAAAGGGCCGCCAGGAGGGTCGCAGGGCGGAATCCGGTGCCTTGCCGGGCCGCCTGGTCAAGCGTCCCTGCGGCGCGCTGCCCGCAGCGCTGAGCGAGCGTTTCGAGCAACTGCCGCTCGCGCGCCTCGGAGCCCTTGTCGAGGCCATTCTGGATCTGGGCGACGTGGAGGGCCTTGAGGAGTGGCTCCGCCGGCTTTGAGCTTGAGCTATTCCATCTCCAGAACGACGGCGATGACTTCGGGAGGATCGGGGTCACCAGGTCCTGCAATCACGCATGGGTTGCGGCCGAGCTCCGCGAGGATCAAAGCGCGGGAAGCCGGGATAGACCCCGAGGTGCCCGCAAAACATCTGTCGCCTGGACAGAGGATTATATGCGTGTCGAGGCCCCAGACGCCGCGTGCCCGGCATCGAGCCGGGC
>NZ_JAJDNQ010000096.1 GCF_022340605.1 Thiohalocapsa sp. | reverse complement strand
CTGCCGCAAGGGCAGGCCCTCGTGCAACGGTACGCAAGTCCCGAGACCGTCTCGGGTCGCCGTCGCTGTCGTGGTCGCAACCGAGCGGATATTCGATGACGACGCCGATTATGAGAACGACAACGAGCCGTCGCTCATGAGCTCGTCCGCCGCCGTGGGAGCGCCGTCCTCGGCGCGACGGGCGTCGAATTGCGGCGGGGACGCCGCTCGCGCGGGGCCATGGCGGGAAAAGAAAAGCGCTGAGGTCGTCAGCGCTTTCCGTGCGGGGCGAGTCGCCCCCCGCAAGTCAGGGCGGGGTTGCGCTCGGCCGCCGCGACGCCCCGACTTGGCGCCGGGGCCGGCGGTCAGAGGCTTAGGCGTTGCGCGTCGCGAGCCAGCGCTCGAGGTCGTCCGAACCGCCGATCTTCTCGCCGTTGACGAACACCTGCGGCACCGTTGTGGCGCCGGCGACGGCGCGCAGGGTCTCCTCGGTATAGTCGCGATTCAGCACCAACTCCTCGAACTGCATGCCCGCATCCTTGAGCATGGTCTTGGCCTTGGCACAGAACGGACAGCCGGAGCGGGTGAAGACGGTGACGTCGGCCGGCTTCGGCGCGTCCGGGGCGATGTAGGCGAGCATGGTGTCCGCGTCGGAGACGTGGAAGGGGTCGCCCGGCTCCTCCGGCTCGATGAACATCTTCTCGATCACGCCGTCCTTCACCAGCATCGAGTAGCGCCAGGAGCGCTTGCCGAAGCCGAGGTCGTCCTTGTCCACCAACAGGCCCATGCCGGCCGTGAACTCGGCGTTGCCGTCCGGGATGAAGGTCAGGTTGCCGGCGTT
The DNA here is from genome assembly GCF_022340605.1 of Thiohalocapsa sp. Classification (GTDB taxonomy): domain Bacteria; phylum Pseudomonadota; class Gammaproteobacteria; order Chromatiales; family Chromatiaceae; genus Thiohalocapsa. Next base: position 7,902 of record NZ_JAJDNQ010000096.1, on the reverse strand, counting down.
CTCATCCTCCTGCCAGGCATTCATGACGAAGGCGTCGTTGACGGACATGCAGATGATGTCGTCTACACCCTGCGCCTTGAAGGCCGGGGCGAGTTGATTGAAGCGCGGCACGTGGGTGGAGGAGCAGGTGGGCGTGAAGGCCCCGGGCAACGAGAAGACGATCACCGTCTTGCCCTTGAACAGCTCGTCGGTGGTCACGTCCACCCACTCGTGACCCTGACGGGTGCGGAAGGTGACCTGCGGGACGGGTTGACCGGTACGATCTTGCAACATGGTTAATGCTCCGATGGGTTGAGAATCTTGCATCGGCCGCGGCGGCTTGCCGCGGCGGCGGGGCAGATGATGCGGGCTCGCCGGCCATCTGCAAAATGGATTGATCAAATGGTAATGATCGTTAGCGCCGATTATTTGGCCGCAACCCTATCGGCATCCCCAATCAGCGCCCAACTGCCCCGGGGGCGCCCGGCTTGGTGGGGCATCAGCGGGTGGGAACAACAAAGCCCCACCGGCACGCCGGTGGGGCTCGGTTCGTTCAGTTCGGGCGGCGATGGCGCCGCCGGGGCTTGATCGCGGCGGTGTTCAGCCGAGCGGCTGCGCCGGCGTCATCACGGCCGCGCTGCCGCTGTCGTCGCCCTTCTTGTCCTTGCCACAGGACGAGCCGTCGCCGGCGAAGGTACTGCCGGCAGCGAACAGCAGGGCGAGAAGAAGGGCGACAATAAGGGTCGGGGCGAGGGTCGGGATGGACTTGATCATGATGGCGCACCTGTAGGTCTAAGCGGTTGGACAGACGCTGGACAGCGGCACCAGCGGCCACGGACAAACAGTTACGTCGACGATCGCGGATAACAACGCCACGAAAAGTGCGGCTTATGACCCCAACCCCGTTTCAGCCGCCACGTCGGGCCTCCTAGCGTCGGCCCGACCTACGCGCGCCGCCGGTAACCACGGCGGGCCGTAGGTCGGGTTACGCTGCGCTAACCCGACCTACACTTTCACGGTCTCGAAGCGTCTGCTGCCACTGGTGGCAGGAACGTCGCGGACGCGCGCGAGGGTCTCAGGTGATCACGTCCGGCTCGCGCCGGCCGGTGCGCGCCTCGATCTGCGCCAGCTCGCGGGCGGTGACGATGAGCGGTGCCAGCGCCTCCTGTACCGGCTGGTCGTGGCGCGCCGGGTCCGGCTCGAAGCGCTCGATGTAGACCCTGAGTGTCGCGCCCTGGGTGCCGGTGCCGGAGAGCCGGAAGACGATGCGCGAGCCGCCCTCGAAACCGACCCGCACGCCTTGGTGGTCGGCGACGCTGCCGTCGACGGGGTCGGTGTAGCTGAAGTCGTCGGCATAGGTGACGGTGAGCTCGCCGAGGCGCTTGCCGGGCAGGTCCGGCAACAGGATGCGCAGGTGATCCATGAGCTGCTCGGCGGCGCCGGCGTCCACCGCCTCGTAGTCGTGGCGGGTGTAGTAGTTGCGACCGAAGCGCTGCCAGTGCTCGCGCACGATGTCCCCCACCGACTGCTTCCGCACCGCCAGCAGGTTGAGCCAGTACAGCACCGCCCACAGGCCGTCCTTCTCGCGCACGTGGTCGGAGCCGGTGCCGAAGCTCTCCTCGCCGCACAGGGTGATCCTGCGGGCATCCAGCAGGTTGCCGAAGAATTTCCAGCCCGTGGGCGTCTCATAGCACTCCACGCCGAGCTCCTCGGCCACGCGGTCGGCGGCCTGGCTGGTGGGCATGGAGCGGGCGACGCCGGCGATGCCGGCCTTGTAGCCGGGTGCGAGGTGGGCGTTGGCGGCGAGCACCGCGAGGCTATCACTGGGGGTGACGAAGAAGTCCTTGCCCAGGATCATGTTGCGGTCGCCGTCACCGTCCGAGGCCGCGCCGAAGTCGAGCCCGTTGAGGCCCTGGGTCAGGACCACCAGGTCGTGCGCGTGCACCAGGTTCGGGTCCGGATGTCCGCCGCCGAAGTCGGGCAGCGGCGTGCCGTTCATGACCGTGCCGGGCTCGGCACCGAGGCGGTTCTCCAGGATCTCCTTGGCGTAGGGGCCGGTGACGGCATGCATGGCGTCGAAGCGCATGCGGAAGCCGCCGGAGTTGAAGAGCTGGTGGATGGCGTTGAAGTCGAACAGGCGCTCCATCAGCGCCGCGTAGTCCGCCACCGGGTCCACCACCTGCACCTGCATCTCGTCCAGCGCCGTCTCGCCGACGGCATCCAGGTCCACGGGCGCCGAGTCGCTGATCAGGTAGCGGTCGATGGTCTTGGTGCGCTCGAAGATGGCGTTGGTGACGCCTTCGGGCGCCGGGCCGCCGGCGTCGATGTTGAACTTGATGCCGAAATCCTCGTCCGGGCCGCCGGGGTTGTGGCTCGCGGACAGGACGATGCCGCCCTGCGCCTTGTATTTGCGGATAATGCAGGACGCCGCCGGCGTTGAGAAAATGCCGCCGCGGCCCACCATCACCTTGGCCACGCCGTTGGCGGCGGCCATGCGCAGGATGACCTGGATGGCCTCGCGGTTGTAGAAGCGACCGTCGCCGCCCACCACCAGGGTGCCGCCCGTAAGTCCGCGCTGGGTGTCGAAGATCGCCTGGACGAAGTTTTCCAGGTAATGCGGCTGCTGGAAGACCTTGACCTTCTTGCGCAGACCGGACGTACCCGGCTTCTGCCCCTCGAACGGCGTGGTGCTGACTTGCGTGGTTGCCATCCCGATTCCCCTTGATTTCGCGCAGGTATGCCTACATGGACTGCGGCGCCGTCAGCGCCCCCGAATCGTACGATTCTAAGCCATCAGCACCCAACGACCATCGGGCGTTTGCGCGACCCACCGAAAGCAAGCACAGGCACGAGACCCATGACTGTCGAAGCCCATAAGGAAACCCTCGAATTCAAGGCCGAGGTGAGCCAGGTCCTGGACCTGGTCATCAGCTCGCTCTACTCCAACAAGGAGATCTTCCTGCGGGAACTGATCTCCAACGCCTCCGACGCCGCGGAAAAGCTGCGCTTCGAGTCCCTCACCGACGAGGAACTGCTCGAAGAGGAGCCCAACCTGCGCGTGCGCGTGCTGCTGGACAAGGACGCCGGCACCATCACCGTCTCCGACAACGGCATCGGACTCAGCCGCCAGGAGGCCATCGACACCGTCGGCAGCATCGCCAGCTCCGGCACCCGGCAGTTCGCCGAGGCGCTCATGGCCGCCCGCGGCGAGGCGGACAGTGCCGAGGCGAAAGGCGGCGAGGCCGGCGGCGACGCCCTCATCGGCCGCTTCGGCGTCGGCTTCTACTCCGCCTACATCGTCGCCGACAAGGTGACGCTGCTCTCCCGCCGCGCCGGCCTCACGTCCGAGCATGGCGTGCGCTGGGAGTCCGACGGCCGCGGCAGCTATACCCTGGAGACAGTGGAGAAGCCGACGCGTGGCACCGACGTCATCCTGCACCTGAAGGAAGACGAGAAGGAGTTCCTCGACGCCTGGCGGCTGCGGAGCATCATCGGCAAGTTCTCCGACCACATCGCGATCCCCGTCGAGATGGCCAAGGAGGAGTTGGGCGATGAGGACGACGAGGAAAAGCAAGCGGACAAGGCGCCCGAGTTCGAGCAGGTCAACAAGGGCACCGCGCTCTGGATGCGCAGCAAGTCCGAGCTCTCGGACGACGACTACAAGGGCTTCTACAAGCACATCTCCCACGACTTCGAGGAGCCGCTGGCCTGGGTGCACAACCGCGTCGAGGGCACCAACGAGTACACCGCGCTCTTGTACCTGCCCAAGCGCGCGCCCTGGGACCTCTGGGACCGCGAGCAAAAGCACGGCGTCAAGCTGTACGTGAAGCGCGTCTTCATCATGGACGAGGCGGACAAGCTGCTGCCGCATTGGCTGCGGTTCGTGAAGGGCGTCGTGGACTCCGACGACCTGCCGCTCAACGTCTCCCGCGAGATCCTGCAGCACAACCGCAAGATCGACACCATCCGCGGCGCCAACGTCAAGCGCGTGCTGGGGCTGCTGGAGTCGCTGGCGAAGGACGAGCCCGAGCAGTACCAGACCTTCTGGGACGAGTTCGGCCGCGTGCTGAAGGAAGGCCCCGCCGAGGACTTCCAGAACCGCGAGCGCATCGGCGGGCTGATGCGCTTCGCCAGCACCCACAACGACGACGACACCCAGAGCGTCGCCCTGGACGCCTACATCGAGCGCATGAAGGAGGGCCAGAAGGACATCTACTACATCACCGCGGACAGCCCCGCCGCCGCCCGCCACAGCCCGCACCTGGAGGTGTTCCGCAAGAAGGGCGTCGAGGTGCTGCTGCTCTCCGACCGCGTCGACGAGTGGCTGGTGAGTCACCTGCACGAGTACAAGGGGAAGCACCTGCAATCCGTCACCAAGGGCAAGCTCGACCTCGGCGACCTCGCCGACAAGGAAGACCAGGAGAAGGCCGAGCAGGCCGAGAAGGAGCACGAAGACCTGCTCAAGCGCCTCAAGGACTCCCTCGGCGAGCGCGTGCAGGAAGTCCGCGTCTCCACCCGCCTGGTGGACTCACCCGCCTGCATCGTCGTCGGCGAGCACGACATGAGCGCCAACCTCGCCCGCGTGCTCAAGGCCGTCGGTCAGGACGCGCCGGACATGAAGCCGACCCTGGAGGTCAACCTGGACCACCCGCTGGTGAAGCGCCTGGAGGCCGAGAGCAATCAGTCCAAGTTCGATGATCTCGGCATGATCCTGTTCGACCAGGCCCAGCTCGCGGAAGGCGGCCAGCTCGACGACCCGGCGGCGTTTGTCGGCCGCCTCAACAAGCTCATGATGAACATGTTCATGAGCGGCGCCTGACGGCGCGCCGGCTCCCCGCCGGCCCCTGGGACCGCCGACTTACAGTCGGCTCCTGGGACCGCCGACTTGCAGTCGGCTCTTCCCGGGACCGCCGACTTGCAGTCGGCTCTTCCTGGGGCCGCCGACTTGCGGTCGGCTCTTCCTGGGACCGCCGACTTGCAGTCGGCCGCGCCCGCCGCGGGCTCGATGCCCGCGGCGGGCGCTCTGCCGCGGCCAAATGAAGGCACCGTTGCTCGATCGCCGCTACGCCGCCGGCGGCGCGCCGAGTGCAACTCGGCGCCCCGACGGCGACCGAACGTTCAGCCCCCGTCGCCCAGTATGTAGCCGAGATCCAGCTCCACCGCCTCGAACGGCGGAATCCGCGCCTTCGGCTCGTCGAACAGCATCCGCACCACCCGATACCCATCGCCCTCCAGCGCATAGGCGATCAGCGCCCGATCCTCGGGCCAGATGAGCCAGTAGTAGGGCACGCGGTGGCGCTGCAACAGCGCGAACAGCTTGAGCGTGTCCTTGCGCTCGTGACCGGGCGAGACGATCTCGCAGACCCAGTCCGGCGCCATGTCGATGACGCCGCTGGGCCGCTCAGGCATGCGTTCCTTGCGCCAGCCGGCGATATCATGGCTGGGGCACTGGTGCAGCTCGTAGCTGACGCTCACCTCGGTGATGATCCACCACCCGCCGGGGCCTGACGTCTTGTCGAACGGGCCGAGCTCGATGGTGGCCCGACTCTGGACCACGCCGTGGTCCGATCGTGCCATCGGCCGCTTGACGATCTCGCCATCGATCAGCTCGACGCGCTCCTCGGGCCAGGCCAGCAGGTCGTCCAGGGTCTTGAGCTTGAGTGCTTCCATTTGTCTCTTGCGTCGTGTCGATGCGCTTCGCCGCATGTTAGTACAGGGCGCCGGACCCAACTGCCGGTATGGCAGCCAAACCAGATCGTGTTACAACTCCCCGGCCTTTGGAAGTCCGCGCGACGAGAACCGACACCGAGAACGCCATGACCACTGCCGACCAACTCATCATCTTCGACACCACGCTGCGCGACGGCGAGCAGAGCCCCGGCGCGTCCATGACGAAGGACGAGAAGCTGCGCATCGCCCGCGCGCTGGAGAAGCTCAGGGTCGATGTCATCGAGGCGGGCTTCCCCATCGCCAGCCATGGCGACTTCGAGGCCGTCAAGGCCGTCGCCGAGACCATCAAGGACAGCACCATCTGCGGCCTCGCCCGGGCGTTGGAGAAAGACATCGTCTGCGCCGGCGAGGCGCTGAAGGCCGCCAACAGCGGCCGCATCCACACCTTCATCGCCACCAGCCCCATCCACATGGAAAAGAAGCTCCGCATGAGCCCGGAGCAGGTGCTGGAGCAGGCGGTCTGGGCGGTGCGCAAGGCGCGCGACTACTGCGACGACGTGGAGTTCTCGCCGGAGGACGCCGGGCGCTCCGAGATCGACTTCCTGTGCCGGGTGCTGGAGGCCGTCATCGACGCCGGCGCGCGCACCCTGAACATCCCGGACACCGTCGGCTACGCCATGCCGCACCAGTTCGGCAACCTCATCGCGCAACTGCGCGAGCGCATCCCGAACGCCGACAAGGCGGTGTTCTCGGTGCACTGCCACAACGACTTGGGTCTCGCCGTCGCCAACTCGCTGGCGGCCGTGCGCAACGGGGCACGGCAGGTGGAGTGCACTATCAACGGCCTCGGCGAGCGTGCCGGCAACGCGGCGCTGGAAGAGGTGGCCATGGCCGTGCGCACCCGCCAGGACCTGTTCGGCTGCGACACGCGGCTCGACACCACCCAGATCGTCGCCTGCTCCAGGCTTGTGTCGGGCATTACCGGCTTCCCGGTGCAGCCCAACAAGGCCATCGTCGGCGCCAACGCCTTTGCGCACGAGTCCGGCATCCACCAGGACGGCGTGCTCAAGCACCGCGAAACCTACGAGATCATGCGCGCGCAGGACGTCGGCTGGACGCAGAACCGCATGGTGCTGGGCAAGCACTCCGGCCGCAACGCCTTCCGCGTGCGCTTGCAGGAGCTCGGCATCGCCCTCGACAGCGAGGAGGAGCTCAACGCCGCCTTCAGCCGCTTCAAGGACCTGGCGGACAAGAAGCACGAGATCTTCGACGAGGACTTGCAGGCGCTGGTGACCGATGCGACGCTCGACGCCTCCAACGAGCGCGTCAAGCTGCTGTCGCTTCGCGTCTGCTCCGAGACCGGCGAGACCCCGCATGCCGAGGTGGTGCTGAGCGTGGACGGCGCCGAGCGCCGCGGCAGTGACGGCGGCAGCGGGCCGGTGGACGCCACCTTCCGCGCCATCGAGTCCATCATCAATAGCGGCACCACGCTCAAGCTGTATTCGGTGAACGCCATCACCAGCGGCACCGACGCCCAGGGCGAGGTCACGGTGCGGCTGGAGCAGGGCGGGCACATCGTCAACGGCGCCGGTGCCGACACCGACATCGTCATCGCCTCCGCCAAGGCGTACCTCAACGCCATCAACAAGATCACCCAGCCGCGGGAACGGGCGCATCCGCAGATTGGGGATGTTTGAGGTTGAGTGCGGAGTGCGGAGTGCGGAGTGCGAGGTGCGAAGCACGGGGCGTGCGTCGCGGACCGCCGACTGCCGTGGGAGCGGCGTCCCCGCCGCGATTCCGCCCCGGAGTCCGGCGTTGATCACCATCCCGGCCAAGCGTGCGGTTCTGGCTCCCACGCTCCAGCGTGGAGCAGGGGCGGACGCTCTGCGTCCCATGTTCTGGCCGAAACGATGTTCAAGACCCGGAGTCCAAAGCGCCGAGCCACATGTGGAGCGTCTGAGTTGGGGAAAGTGACTCCTCGCCATCCCCTGCGTGGTTGCGCGCCGACGGGCCAATGAACGAAGCACGAAGGCTGCAATACCTGGAGGCCATGGGCATCGATGTCTGGCGGCCGCGTGCCGCCGGCGTCGCCCCGGTGCCGTTGCCCGCGGCGGCCGAGCGGCTCCCAGCCACGGAACAGGCAGCCGCCGCCGAGCGGACAATGGCGGCGGAGCGGCCGACGCCCGAGGTTGCCGCGGCCAGGCCGGAGCCGGCGCTGCCGGAGCAGGCCGCCCCGGCGCAACAGCCGCCGCC
>NZ_JAJDNQ010000092.1 GCF_022340605.1 Thiohalocapsa sp. | reverse complement strand
ATCGGCGAGCAGGCCATGGGCCGCTACCCGCACGAGTTCTCCGGCGGCCAGCGCCAGCGCATCTGCATCGCCCGCGCGCTGGCCGTGGAGCCGAAGCTCATCGTCTGCGACGAGCCCACCAGCGCGCTGGACGTCTCGGTGCAGGCGCAGATCCTGAACCTGCTGAAGCAGCTCCAGCAGGACTTAGGGTTAAGCTACCTCTTCATCACCCACGACATCTCGGTGGTGTCCTACCTGGCCCACGAGGTAGCGGTGATGTATCTCGGGCGCATCGTCGAGCAGGGCAGCACCGAGCAGATCCTGGAAAACCCCCGCCACCCCTATACGAAGGCATTGCTCTCCGCCGTGCCCGTCGCTGATCCCGAGCATCGGCGCAACATCATCCGGCTGGAGGGCGACATGCCTTCACCGGCCAACCCGCCCGCCGGCTGCCACTTCCACCCGCGCTGCCCGCAGGCCATCGATGACTGCGCGGCGGCCTATCCCGCCGAGCATAGGCTCCAAGACGGGCGCATGGTGCGCTGCATCCGCGTCGAGGATCAATAACACCCGGTCTTGCACGGCGCTCACCCCAGCGCCCGACGTCCACGTGGGAGCACCGTCCCCGGCGCGATGACGCCCTGGCTCGGCAGATCGCTGCGGGGATGCCGCTCTCGCGGGCGAGCAGGCCGTTCGCGCCTGCTGCGCGAAACGGGGTGCTAGGGCGGATAAGCGAAGCGCATCCGCCGTCCTGGTTGTTCCTAAGCAGCGTTTCCGTTTGGGTAGTGGAGCTTCTACCCCACCAAGGCCGCACGGTAAGCCCGAATCGCATCATAGGCCGTGGGCTGATCCAGAAAGCTCGCGAGCTGAGGCAGATCCAGCGCGGGCAGGACGCGGCTGTGGTCCAGGGCGACATAGTGCTCGCCGTCGAGGGCGTAGGGCGTCAGCTGGTCCTTGCGCCACCACCAGACCTCGGCGACGCCGAGCTTGCGGTAGATGTCGAGCTTGTCGATGCGCCCGGAGGTCCACTCCACCTCGATGACGAGGTGCGGGCGGTCCGCGTCCGCATCACCGAAGATCCAGCACTCGTCCGGCTCGGCTGCGCGCTCGTCCGGTGCGGACGCCAGGGTCCAGGCACCGAGGGTGCGGAAGCGGACGCCGCGCTCCAGGCAATAGACTTCCACCAAGCGGCCGATGATGGACTTGATGGACTCGTGGGTGCGCGATGGGCTCATCATCTCCACCTCGCCGCGCAGGTAGCTGAGGCGGGGGGCGCTGTTCTCCCCGCGCATGCGCAGCAGCGCCTGGAAGTCGTCCCAGGACGCCTCGCGCAGGAAGACGATGTTGTCGTGGTCGGTGCCGCGGACGGCATAGTCGGCGCGGATGCTGGGCTCGCGGACTCGCTCGGCGGTGGACATGGCATCAAGCCCCGCGGTGCTCGGAGTTCACTCGGAGCTTAGCGCATGATGCAGATGTGTTCGAGTGGGTTGTTTAGCCATCGGAGCGTGCCCGCGCCAGCCAACGGTCCAGCGCATTCGCGAACGCCTGCCGCTCCCGCTGTCCGAAGGCCGACGGCCCGCCGGTGTCGATGCCGCTGGCGCGCAGGGTGTCCATGAAGTCGCGCATGTTGAGCCGCTCGCGGATGTTCTCCGGCGTGTAGCGCTCGCCGCGGGGATTCAGCGCCGTGCAGCCCTTGGCCACCACCTCTGCCGCCAGCGGGATGTCGGCGGTAATCACCAGATCGCCCGGCTCGGCGTGCTGGACGATGTGGTTATCGGCGACATCGAAGCCGGCGCCGACGCGGGTGCTATTGATCCACTTGCACGGCGGCGTCTCGAGCGGCTGGTTCGCCACCAGGGTTAGGCGCGTCTGTGTGCGCTCCGCGGCGCGGAACAGGATCTCCTTGACGGGCTTCGGGCAGGCGTCGGCGTCGACCCAGATGTGCATGGTTGTGTGCTCGTGCTCCGGCAAGGTCTGTTGAGGGCGTTGTGCGTCGCATGGCGCTGTCGGTGATCGACCCACCGGGAGTATACTGTTCGATTGACCTGAGCATCCTCGCCCATGAACGCCTCCGCACCCACCGGCGCGTCCGACGCCGGCTCCGAAACCCATCCCGACACCACCCGCGGCGAGGCCGTTGCCGAGGCCGCCGACGCCGGCGAAGCGCGTCCAGCGCCCGAGACGCCCGACACGTCCAACGATGCCGTGGCAGAGGCGTCCGCCGAAGCGCCTCAGGGCGCGAGCGGTGATGAGCTGGCCCCAGCAGCTCCCGCGCCGCCCGACGCCGAGCCGGCCTTCCGCGACCTCGGCTTGCCGCCGGCGCTGCTCGCCGCGCTGGACCGGGTCGGCTACGAGACGCCGTCGCCCATCCAGGCACAGACCATCCCACACCTGCTGGCCGGGCACGACCTGCTGGGCCATGCGCCCACAGGCACCGGCAAGACGGCGGCGTTCACCTTGCCGCTGCTGGCGCGGCTGGACGTGGGCCGGCGCGTGCCCCAGGCGCTGGTGCTCACGCCAACACGCGAGCTCGCCATCCAGGTGGCCGAGGCCTGCCGGCGCTATGCCGCGGAGCTGAAGGACTTCCACGTGCTGCCCATCTACGGCGGGCAGGACTACCGCATCCAGTTGCGCCAGCTCGAGCGCGGCGTGCACGTGGTCGTCGGCACCCCCGGGCGGGTCATGGACCACATCCGCCGCGGCACGCTCGACCTCGACGCGCTCGAGGTGCTGGTGCTGGACGAAGCGGACGAGATGCTCCGCATGGGCTTCATCGACGACGTCGAGTGGATCCTGGAGCAGACGCCGCCGGCGCGCCAGGTGGCGCTGTTCTCGGCGACCCTGCCCGCGGCCATCCAGCGCATTGCGCAGTCGTACCTGAACGAGCCCGTCGAGGTCAGCATCGCCGCCCGCACCGCGACGGCGGAGACCATCCGCCAGCGCTGGTGGCTGGTGAGCGGCCTGCACAAGCTCGACGCCCTGACCCGCATCCTGGAGGTGGAGCCCTTCGATGCGCTGTTGATCTTCGTGCGCACCAAGACGGCCACCATCGAGCTCGCCGAGCGCCTGGAGGCCCGTGGCTACGCCGCCGCGGCGCTCAACGGCGACCTGCCGCAGAAGCTCCGCGAGCAGATCGTCGAGCACCTCAAGCAGGGCCAGCTCGACATCATCGTCGCCACCGACGTCGCCGCCCGGGGGCTCGACGTGGAGCGCGTCAGCCACGTCATCAACTACGACATCCCCTACGACACCGAGGCCTACATCCACCGCATCGGCCGCACTGGCCGTGCCGGGCGCGCCGGCGAGGCCATCCTGTTCGTCGCGCCCCGCGAGCGGCGCATGCTGCGCGCCATCGAGCAGGCCACCCGCCAGCCCATCGATCCCCTCAAGCTACCCTCCACCGAGGCGGTCAACGACAAGCGCATCGCCGACTTCAAGCAGCGCATCACCGACGCGCTGGCCGCCGGCGAGCTGGATTTTCTGCAAGGCCTGGTGGAGCAATACCAGCAGGAGCACGACGTGCCCGCCGCCGAGATCGCCGCGGCCCTGGCGCGGCTCGTAATCGGCGAGCAGCCGCTGCTGCTGCCGCCGGAACCCGAGCGCCCGCCCCGCCGTGAGCAGCGCGACCGGCGCGGCGAGCAGGGCAGGGACCGCGACCGACCCCGTTACCGCGACCGGCCGCAGGGCCGCGGCGAGCGCGACTTCGGCGACCCGCGCCGCCGCGACGGGCGAGGCCGCGACGACGACCGCGGTGCGCCGCGCCGGGAGCGCCGCGACGACCGGCCCGAGCGGGGCTGGCCCCAGGGCGAGCGGCCTGAACGGCAGCGGTGGGGCCGGCACGACGCCGGTGGTGGCTATTCGCGCGACCGCCGCGACGATCGGCCCCGTGATCACCGTGAGCCGGCCTATCGCCGTCCGGCCGAGGAGGCGCCGGCGCAGAGCGTCGAGCGCGACCTGCCACCCGCGCATTCGGCCCGGGACGACGCGGCGGCGGTGCCGGTGCGGGTGCGCGCACAGGAACGTCCCGAGCGGGATGCCCGCCGGCGCGACGACAGGCGCGACGACAGGCGCGACAGCGGGCGGGACGACAGGCGCGGTCCGGGCGACGAGCGCCGCTTCGAGCGCGGCGAGCGTCGCTTTGGCGACCGCGATCGGGACCACGATCGCGCCCGTGACCGCGACCTCGACCGCGAGCAGCCCGAGCGGCGCGAGCATCGCGGCCCGCCGGCCGAGGGCATGGAGCGCTTCCGCATCGAGGTGGGCCACGACGACGGCGTCAAGCCCGGCAACATCGTCGGCGCCATCGCCAACGAGGCCGGGCTCGAGGGCCGCCACATCGGCCGCATCGACATCCGCGACGACCACACCACCCTGGACCTGCCCGCCGGCATGCCCAAGGAGATCTTCCAGCACCTGAAAAAGACCCGCGTCTGCGGCCGGCCGCTGGCCATCAAGCGCATCGGTGGCAAGCCGCCGCGCGACCGCAACTCGTAGGGCGCAGCGGCGCAGCAGATGCGTGTGTAGGTCGGGTTAGCGATAGCGTAACCCGACCTACGGCCTTGTGGGAGCGGCACTCTTGGTGCCGCGACCGGCGGCAAGGCAGCACGTCACGCTCCGAGTCATTGCCAGTCGGTAGGCAACCTCCCAGCCATCGTCGCGCGACAAACGGCAGTGGCGCTCCCACGCCGGCGCGTCTGGCGCAGCCGTTATGGGAGGCCGGATCAGCGAAGCGCATCCGCCGTTGCGGCCCGAATCCCGCACGCCCGAAATCGGATTCTGTTACTCTGCCGCCTTCGGGTGCCTGACCGGTCGGCACCGCAGCGGCTCCCCGGTGATACCGGCGCCGCCGAAACCCGCTTCAGCCGTTCGTGCTGCCGCCCGGGGACCGATCCCCGGCGCCTCCCGTTCCAGCCAAGCAAAGCCCTATACCCAGCCCGGACCGGCTCCCACGGGCGTGTGCCGATGTGCCACGCAGCTCAGGGAGGGCGCCACTGGAGTCGTTCCATGTCCTTCGAATCCTTAGGTCTTCGCGAAGACCTCCTGCGCGCCGTGCGCGAGCAGGGCTACACCGAGCCGACGCCCATCCAGCGTCAGGCCATCCCCACCATCCTCACTGGTGCCGACGTGCTCGCCGGCGCCCAGACCGGCACGGGCAAGACCGCCGGTTTCACGCTGCCGCTGCTGCAGCGTCTGATGGCGTCCCGGCCCGCCAACCCGAGCCGCCGCGGCCCGCGCCCCGTGCGCGCGCTGGTGCTGGCGCCCACCCGCGAGCTCGCGGCACAGGTGCAGGAGAGCGTCGACACCTACGGCCGGCACCTGCCGCTGACCTCGGCCGTCATCTTCGGCGGTGTCAAGATCAACCCGCAGATCGCCCAACTGCGCCGCGGCGTCGACATCCTGGTCGCCACCCCCGGCCGGCTGCTGGACCACGCCGGACAGGGCACGCTCGACCTGTCCCGCATCGAGGTCCTGGTGCTGGACGAGGCCGACCGCATGCTCGACATGGGCTTCATCCATGACATCCGCCGCGTGCTGGCCCTGTTGCCGGCGGCTGGCCAGCGGCAGAACCTGCTCTTCTCGGCCACCTTCTCCGACGAGATCAAGGACCTCGCCAACCGGCTCCTGAACCAGCCGCGGCTCATCGAGGTCGCGCGCCGCAACACCGCCGCCGAGACCGTGCGCCAGTTGGTGCACCCGGTGGACCGCCATCGCAAGCGCGAGCTGCTGAGCCACCTCGTGGGCGCGAACGACTGGCGCCAGGTGCTGGTGTTCACCCGCACCAAGCATGGCGCCAACCGCCTCGCGCAGCAGCTCGAGCAGGACGGCCTGAGCGCCGCCGCGATCCACGGCAACAAGAGCCAGGGCGCCCGCACCCGCGCGCTGGCCGGCTTCAAGAGCGGCGACGTGCGCGTGCTGGTGGCCACCGACATCGCCGCGCGCGGGCTCGACATCGATCAGCTCCCGCACGTGGTCAACTACGAGCTGCCCAACGTGCCGGAGGACTACGTCCACCGCATCGGCCGCACCGGCCGCGCCGGCAACGCGGGCGAGGCCATCTCCCTGGTCTGCATCGACGAGCACAAGCTGCTGCGCGACATCGAGCGCCTGCTCAAGCGCGAGGTGCCCAAGGTCGTGCTCGACGGCTATACGCCGGACCCGAGCATCCCCGCCGAGCCCATCCTGCGCGGCGGCCAGCGCGGCGGCGGGCAACGTGCGGGCGGCGCCAGGGCCGGTGGGCAAAGGTCCGGCGGCCAACGATCTGGCGACCAGAACGCAGGTCGCCGGCAGGGCGAGGAGCAGCACGGACGCCGGCGCGCCCGTCCCGGTGCGGAGCAGGCCGCGGCGCAGGGTGCGGCCGACGGACGCCAAGGCAGGCAGCGCCGCGCACGCAACGGTGGCGAGCAGCAGCGCTCCGCCGAGGGCAATCGCCCGATGCACGCCGATCAGCGCCGGCACCCACAGGACAGCGCCGAGCACCGCCCCGCGAAGCCCGCCAGGCACGCCCACGTCCACCGCAAGCCGACGGCCGACGAGCCCCGCGCCCCCCGCCACAACCGCCCGAGCCGGGGCCGCGATGGGCGCCGCGAGATCCCGGCCCTGCTCGGCGGCAACCGCGACGACTGACGCGCGAGCGCCAGCCCCTCCCGGGCTCGCCGGCGTCAGACGGCCAGGCCGCCGCCAGGCGGCCGGCCTCGGCGCGCACTTGTCGAGGCCCCGCAGCGCGCTTGCCCCTGTCGCGGCCCCATGTCGTGGGAGCGGCGTCCCCGCCGCGACCGACCACGGGGCGCGGGATCGCGCCGGGGACGGCGCTCCCACTGCCAGGGCGCGCCATGTCCTCTGCAAACACGGCGGCACGGTGCACCCCGCCGCGCGGATTCACCCGCCGACGCTGGTCGAGCGAGGGCCGATCACGCGGCGCCGAACCAGGCGTGCACGATTTGGCCGGTGAGCAGGCCGACGGCGCCGGCCGCGGCGGCGATGCCGAGGGTGGTGAGCGCCGTGGACAGGGTGTGCCGGTGGCCGAGCTTGGCGCGCCAGACGCCGAGCGCGAACATCAGAACGGTGGTGAGCGCGATGGACGCGATGCGGGCGTCTGCCAGCGGCAATAGCGCGAACGGCAGCACCGGCAGCAGGGACGCGAACAGGTTCGACACCAGCATCCACAATGCATGCGCGGTCGCGCTGTCCTCTTTGCCGTCGGCTGGTGGCGGCAGCAACGTGGCCTCGGCGAGCGCTTTCAGGCCGCCCGGGCGGGCGCTTACCCCGGCGACGAGCTGCGCGGCCGCCGCGGGCGCCAGCCCGGTGCGGACGAGCCTGGTCTCGACGCTCGCGGTGACGCCCGCTGGGTCACTCGCCTGGAGCGCCCGCAGGTCCTCGAGGCTCACCCGGAGCTGGTCCTTTTCCGATTGCCGGTCCATGAACACGCCCGCCATCATCGATACGGCGGCGGCGAAGGCCCCGGTGATGCCTGCCACCAGCACATGCGCGTTCTGGTCGGTGGTGGCGGCGACGCCGAAGACGAGTCCGAAGATGGACACGGCCCCGTCCTCCATCCCGAAGACGACATCGCCGGCGGAGGTTTTGAGCGAACTGCGGATGCGCGCGAGGATGCCAGGCATGTGAGACGTCCGAGCCGATGATTGATCCGGTTACGCCGGGCCGCCAGTGAGCCGGGACGCCAGCTCTGGCTGATTCAGGAGTCAATATGGCCGGCACGCCACCAACGGAAGTGCCGGCGCATCGGCCGCGGCGCCGTGGGAGCGGCGTCCCCGCCGCGATGGCCCGCACGCGCGGCATCGGCGCATCGGCCTTTGCCGTGTGCAGCAGCGTGCGCTGCGATGGTCAATTGCGCTTGCAACCCGCTCGGAGCCGAGTACGCTGACGCCAGCTACGGCTTGGCCAATGCTCGTCGTGGGGCACTACCGCCTCCCTGTGTTGTGACTGTTGCGCGCGTCGCCGATGTTCTCGCTGAGCTATCGATCCGCGTTCATCCTGCTGTTCCTGGCGCTGTTGGTGCTGACGGTGCTGGGCGTGTCGTCCAATGCCTACCGCCGGGCGACGCGGGTGTCGCTGGATCTGTCGGCGGACATCATCGCGGAGATGTCCGAGAAGGTCGTCACCCGCACCATCGGCATCTTCGAGCACGCAAGAGACTTCCTGGAGACGGACGCGATCGCGGTGTCCCTGCTGCACGACAGCGATGACGCGCGCTTGCCGGCACGCCGCGACGAGCTCTACCGCCTGTTCGCGAAGCAATTGGAGCTGGTGCCGCAGGTCCAGTCCCTGTACGTCGCCGATCCCGATGGCAACTTCGTGCAGTTGTACAGCGCACCGCACCTGGTCACCCGGTTCATCCAGCGCACCGGCGCGGATGGCAGGCCGCTGGCCGAGCCGCGGGAGCGGATCATCTACCGCGATGCCGATTTCACCCCGATTGCGCATATCAATGGCGCCGGGAAGTACGACCCGCGCGAGCGGCCCTGGTACGCCGGCGCCAAGCATCAGGCGCTCTACATCTCCGAGGTCTACCGCTTTGCGTCCGACAATCGGCCCGGCGTGACGCTGGTGCGGGCCGTGCGTGGCGCGGACGGTGGGCTGCGCTATGTGCTCGGCGCCGACGTGTCCCTGGAGAGCATCTCCGGGCTGCTGGCGAGTCAGCGGCTGCCCAAGGGCGGCGTGGCGCTTATTGTGGATGCCGCCGGTGGGCTGGTGGCCTTTCCGTATTGGCTGAAGCTCGCGGATGGCGCCGGGGACGCCGCCGGTGACGGGCAGCCCGCCGATGGTGCGGGCGCCGGCAAAGGGGGCGCCGAGCATCTGCCACAGGTCGAAGATCTCACCGCCCGCTGGCTGGTGGACGCCTATCGCGGCTCGCAGGCGGGCACGGCGCGCGTCTCGGGCGACGGCCAGGTGGCGTACACCCTGACCGAGACCGGCGGCGCCCGCTACATCGCCCACCGGCAGGCGTTCCCGGATCGGCTCGGCTCGGACTGGACGCTGTTCATCGTGGTGCCGGAGGCGTCGCTGCTCAGCGCCGCGGCGCGGCTGTTCAGCGAGTCCGCGGTGATCTCGCTGATCATGCTGGCGGTGGCGGCGTTCGCGGTGTCCTGGCTGGCCATCCGGCTGTTCGAGCCCCTGACCCGGCTGGTTGCCAACACCGAGCACATCCGCGCGCTGCGCTTCGGGCAGGTGCAGCGGGTGCGCTCGCGCTTCAAGGAGATCCGCATCATGGACTCCGCCATCTGGCGCATGACGCAGGGTCTGGAGTCGCTGATCAAGTTCGTGCCCGCGCGGGTCGCCGCGCAGCTGGTGGAGTCTGGCCGGGCCGTGCGCCCGCAAGCCGAAGTGCGGCAGCTCGCGGTCCTCTTCACCGGCATCTCCGCGCTGGGGGTGCTCTGCGAGCGACTGCCGCCGGCGCGCATCACCGCATTGCTGAGCACCGCGCTGGACAGCTTCACGCGGGTCATCCTGCGCCGCAAGGGCACCCTGGACAACTATCTCGGCGACAGCATCCTGGCCTTCTGGGGCGCGCCGCTGGACTGCGACGACGGCGCTGCCCGCGCGTGCGAGACGGCGCTCGACTGCCTGCAGCTGGAGCAGCAGATGTTCGCGGACTGGGACGAGTCCGGCGTGGCGCCGCCGCAGAATCTGTTCTCGGTGCACGCGGGGCCGTGCATCGTCGGCGCCCTGGGCTCGGAGCTGCACATGAGCTGGACCGCGGTGGGCGAGAACATCTCCCGGGGCTGGCACCTGCGGCGCCTGAACCGTCGCTACGGCACTCGCATCATTGTCAGCGGCGAGGCGCGCACGCAGGCCGGCGACGGCTTCTGGTTCCGCCGCCTGGACGTGCTGCCGGCGGGGCATCCGGAGGCGGGCGACCGGGAGTTGGCGCTGTTCGAGCTGGTGGAGCGGCGCGAGCACCCGCTCGCGCCCGGGCACGCGGAGTATATCGATGCCTACGAGCGGGCGCTGGCGGCGCTGCTGGCGCAGGATTGGGATGCCGCCGAGCGTGGCTTCACCGCCGTCGGCGAGCGCTGGCCGGACGACACCGCCACCCGGCTGATGCTGGAGCGCTGCCGGCGGCGCGATGGCTGCTGGTGTCCGGCGGCGGTCCCCGCCGCGGCAGGCGGCACGGCAGCCGGCGCTGGCGCGCCGGGCGCGCCGCCGATCATGTCCGACGCGACCGCGCCCGACTGACCGCGGGGCACCCGATGCAGCCGGATGACGACGCCCGTCTCGACCGCGCCCTGGAGCGCTTCGGGGCGCTGATGCGCCAAGTGGACGAGCGCCAGACGCGCATGGAGAACCGGATCACGGGCCTGTTCGCACTCTCCCTGGTGGCCTTCGTCATCGTGGTGGTGTCCCTGTCCTTCCTGACCATCATCCTGTCGCGGCAGGTGCCGAGCATGACCGCGGCCATCGCGGAAATGAACACCCGTTTCGCGGACATTGCCGACGACATGGTGGCCATGGAGCGCTCGGTGGCGAGGATGCGCGCCGACGTGGACACCCTGCCGCGGGTGGTGCGGCACATGGATGGCATCCATGGCAGCGTAGCCTTCATGTCCAACGACGTGGCGTCCATGGCGGGCGATCTCGGCACGCTGGACGACACCGTCATCGGCCTGTCCGCGAGCGTTCATGACATGCGCCAGTCGTTCGAGTTTATGCAGCAGAATGTCGGCCGCATGGGCACGGACGTGAACCACCTGTCGCAGCCGATGCGCATGTTCAACTTCTTCAACCCGTTCCGCTGAGCATGTCGACCTCCAGCATCACCGACCGCGACCGCCTCGAGCGCCTGGAGCTCCTGCTCGACGAGCTGCAGCGCGACTGCGCCGCCAGCGCGGCGGACAGCGGGAAACGGGCGCGCACGGTGGCGCGGCTGATCCGCGTCTTCGGCGCGCTGATGGCGCTCCTGGCGCTGTCCAACCTCTACTTCGTCAACGACCTGACCCAGGAGGTCCGGCTCGTCATCGCGCAGATGAACGAAATGACGGGCTATTTCGTGCGCGTCTCCGAGCGTATGCACGACATGCGCCGGCAAGTGGCGGCCATGGAGACCCAGGTCCGGCTGCTGCCCGTGATCGACGCCCAAGTGGCGCAGATCGCCGTCCACGTGGATGCCATGGGCGAGGGCGTCGCCGCCATGGCGCAGAGCACCGCGACCATCGACACCGAGGCCGGGCGCATGCACCACGCCATGGACGAC
>NZ_JAJDNQ010000086.1 GCF_022340605.1 Thiohalocapsa sp. | reverse complement strand
TACGGCGAGCTCGCGTCCCAGGTCCATGCCGACCCGACCAACCCGGTCACCTACGACAAACAGGCCATGGCCGCCTTCTGGGCCTACCTGATGGCGGACGGCGCCCGCGACCCGGCACTGGAGCGGCAGGCGCGCGACGCGGTGCTGGAGTCCGGACGCTGGCGCGCCCGCATGGCCGCGGGCAACCCCTATCGTGCGCCGGTGCATCACCACATCGGCTTCGTCGGCTGGGGCAGCTTCGCGCTGTCCACCCGCGCGACCCTGCCGCTGCTGCAGGCCTATGCCCTGTCCGGCGAACAGACGCTGCTCGACTGGGCCTGGCAGTCGCCGACGCCGCAGCTCGGCGGCAACCCACAGGCGCTCTGCTATATCACCGGCTTCGGCGCCCGCTCACCGCGCTTCCCGCTGTCGAAGCTCTCCCAGTACGACGCCAACCCCGAGCCCCTGCGCGGCATCCCGGTGCTTGGGCCGCACTGGCACGTGCCGGCGCTGTCACCGCAGATGCGCGCCGTCAACGCCGCCTACGCGCCGGCCGAGCCTGCCGGTCGCCAGCCCGGTACGGACACCGAGTACCGCGCCGCCTACCCGGCGCTGCGTCGGTACACGGATTCCGACTACCTGCCGCAGATGTCCGAGCCGACTGTGGCGGACTACGCGCAGGTGGGCATCGCCTACGGGCTGCTGCGCCGGCCCGGGGTCGGCACCGAGATCCGCCGGCGCTTCCCGTTGTGACGGGGTTCAGGAAAGGCTTTACACCTTTTTTGTAAGTTCCAGCTCCGTGCTCGCCCGCACCCCGCGGATGCCCAACAGAGGGCACTTCGGCAATTCGGCCCTGTGGCTCCTGCTGCTGAGGTGACGGCGCACGCCTCGCCATAGACACCGGCTGAAGCCGGCCCGAGTCAACCCCACCGATGGGCGTCGACTCGACGGCATTGACGCTCCAGCGTGGGAGCCAGGCGAGCCTTTTGTAAGTAAAGCACTTCCTCGGATGCCTACTGGGCTGCCGTCGAGGAGACTTCACCCGACTTCCCCTCGGACACCAACGGCTTCGAGTTGCTCGACAGTTCCCTGAATATTTTGGGCAGCTTCATGATCTCCGTTGACTCGCCCGGGAGCGACTTGGTCTCCGTCGGCACCTGGGACGGCGGCAGGCCAAACATCGACACGGAAGATGACTACGCAACCTCCGCGGGCACCCTGACCATCAGCTTCGCGAATACGGACACTCTCACCGGCCAGTTCTCCGTCGCCGCTGCCCCGGTACCAGCCACCTGGGCGCTGTTGGGCATCGGTCTCGCGGGGCTCAGGCTGCGCCGCGCCGGCTGACGGCACCGCGGCACAAGCCGTCCCGCTCCCGTGCTCGTGGGAGCGGCTCTTGTGGGAGCGGCACTCTCGGTGCCGCGACCGGCGCCAAGGCAGCACTCCACGCCCGAGTAACCGCCACGCGACAGGCACACACACGGCCGTCATCGCGCCACAAAAGGCAGTGGCGCTCCCACACTGCCCGCTCGCCCGCAGCAGCGATCAACGGAGCAGCCCTTGTGGGAGCGGCTCTTGTGGGAGCGGCACTCTCGGTGCCGCGACCGGCGCCAAGGCAGCACGCCATCCTCACGCCGCCAGGCACAACCCCGCCGCAATCAGGCTCGCGAGTCCGGCGGCGAGGCCCACCAGCCATAGCGCCCGGCGCAGGTCGCCGCCGTCCAGGTCCGCGGGCCAGGCATCGGCGCCGATCCAGGGCCGGTGGATCTCCTCCCCGTGATAACGCCCGGGGCCGGCCAGGCGTACCCGCAGCGCGCCGGCGGCGGCGGCCTCGCTCCAGCCGGAGTTCGGGCTTGGCAGCACGGCGTGCCAGCGCCGTGCCGCGGGCAGCACGGCCCGCCAGTGCCGGCCCAGCAGCGCCGCGGCCGCCGCCAGCAGCGGCACCGACAGCCTTGCCGGCAGCCAGTGCATGATGTCGTCCGTGCGCGCGGCGGCCCAGCCGAAGCGCCCGTAGCGGGCATTGCGGTAGCCCACCATAGAGTCCAGGCTGGAGACCGCCTTGACCACCACCAGGCCCGGCAGGCCGAACAGCGCCAGCGCCCAGAGCGGCGTCAACACGCCGTCGGTGAGGTTCTCGGACAGGCTCTCGATGGTCGCGCGCACGACGCCGCCGCGGTCCAGCCCGGCGGTGTCCCGGCTCACCAGCCAGCGCAACCGCTCCCGCGCCGCGGGCAGATCGTCCAGCACCAAAAGCACGCGCCGGCCATGGGCGAGCAGGTCGCGCGTACACAGCAGGCTGTAGGCAACGAACAGGTCCCACAGCCAGCCGAGCAGCGGGTGCAGCGCCACCAGCAGCGCGTGCCCCAGCCACCAGGCGCCGAGCGCGCCCAGAGTCACCGCGAGTCCATGCAGCGCGCCGGCGAGTCGGCCGTCCCAGCCACGCGCGAAGAGCCGGCGCTCCAGCGCGATGCTCGCGTGGCCCAGCAGGCGGATCGGGTGCAGCGGGTAGTCCGGATCGCCCAGTAGTGCGTCCAGGACAACCGCCGCGAGCAGCAGGGCGAGTTGGGGGTCGATGGGCGATGTTGGCAGCAAGGTCGGGACCGGATGGGTCGCTCGGAGGTCTTGGGCTCGTGCGGCGGGTCGATGGCGAGGCTCAGCGCCGGCGGACGGCCGGCGATCGCTCGACGCGATGGCGCCGTATCCGACGTTGTGGGCAGCAGTTCACGGCATTTCTTACTGAAAAGCTTAGGGTAGAGACGATGCTCAAAAATAAGACCAAGCCCTAGCCGGATGCGGCGGGCGACGTACAGCGAAGGAGCCCGCCATGGCCAACAACAACGACGCAGCGCGCCATTTCTTCCCCAGCCCCAGCACCGAGACCCGGCGCCCCATCGCGTCGCCGCGCGACGCCGGCCGCGCACAGCGTCGACTCGGGCGCTTCGCGCGACGCTGCACCGCGCTGATCGCCTGCTGCATGGCGCTGGCGGCACAGGCCGCAGACCTGAGCATCTACACCGAAGACGCGGCGGCCGCCTTCAGCCAGATCGAGCGCGTCGCCGAAGACCCGGCGGCGGCCTGCACCGGCGACTTCGGGCTGCGCGTGACGCCCACCTACTGGCACTACCAACTGCTGCGCCTGGCCGCGGGCCGCACCGACTTCCGCCCCTACAGTGCGTTCAGCTTCCGCATCCGCGCCGAGCAGGGCGAAGTCGACCCGTCGATTGTACTGGCCGACCAGCGCTGGGGCACCTCGGTGCGCGTCGCCGACTACGTGGACGGCGGTGTCGTCGACGCCAACTGGCGCGAGGCGGTGATCCCGATGGACGCGCTGGCGAGCCCCGAATTCGCGCTGGATAGCGTGTTCCTGATCATGTTCGGCCCGTCGCCGGCGCCGGCGCCCTTCTACGTGGACGACATCCGCCTCATCGATACCGCCCGGCCCCACGTGCTGGGCTGGTCCACGCCGTCCGCGCGGGTGCTGACCGTCCGGCTGGACAGCCTGGACATCGACGCCCTGGAAACCGCGGCCTTCACCGTCAGCAGCGACACCGACCCGGACTTTGCGGCGCCCGTGCCGGTGCAGGCGGTGGGCGCCGACCGTGCCGCCGTGGACATTACCGAAGGCGGTCAGGGCGCCGTGGTGGAGTCCCGGCTGCACCTGGTGCTGCCGCGGGCGATGCAGCCGGGGCAGACCTATCGGGTGGACCTTGCCGAGCTGGTTGGCGCGTCCGGTGCCGGGCTTGCCGAGCCCGAGCTCCCGCTGAGCTTTACCGAGGACACCGTCAGCAGCAGCATCCAGGTCAACCAGGTGGGCTACCTGCCGGCGGCCACCAAGCTGGGCTTCGTCGGCAACTGGCTCGGCGACATCGGCCCCATGCCGGTG
>NZ_JAJDNQ010000085.1 GCF_022340605.1 Thiohalocapsa sp. | reverse complement strand
TCCTCCGCCAACGCACGCTCGCTCAACGAGCCGAGCATGACCGACATGACCTGTCCGATCAGGTCCAACACCGCGCGCAGCTCCGCACCCACCTGGCGCGGGCTGCTGTGGTGACAGACCAGCATGCCCCAGAGTCGCCCGCCGACGATCAGCGACACCACCGCGGTGGCGACCACGCCCATGTTGCGCAGGTATCGCAGGTGGATCGGCGAGACGGCGCGGATCGAGCTGTGGCTCAGGTCCACGTCGGCGGCGCTCAGGTCCGGCGCGGCCAGCAGCGCCGCCGCCGGCGCGTCCACGTCCGGGATGATGCGCAGCCGTTGCATGAGGTACAGGCGGCGGGCCTGCTGCGGGATGTCGGACGCCGGGTACCTGAGGCCGAGAAAGCTGTCGACGCCGGCCCCGCGGTCCTCCGCGATCACCTCGCCGCTGCCGTCCTCGTCGAAGCGGTAGACCATGACGCGGTCGAAGCCCGTGAGCCGGCGGATCTCGTTGACCACGATCGCGCAGAGCCCCTCGCAGGAGCGCGAGAGCCGCAGCGACTGCACCAGGCGCTGCGCCTGCGCCAGGGCCTGCTCCGCGGATGCCGACGGCGTCTCGCGCAGAAGCTCGATGCAGACCCCGCCACTCCTGCTCAGATGCGCGACGACGCGCAACGGCTCGCCCCACAGGCCGGTCTCCAGCGTTGTGCCTGCGGGGCTGCCGCGCCGCGCCACCACGTCATGGCGCAACAGGGTGGCCACCTCCTCGCCGAGCACATCCGCCAGCGGCCGGCCCAAGGCCGCGGCCGCCGCCATGCCGATGAAATCCGTCAGGTTGTTGCTCGCGTGCGTCACCGTCCAGGTGTCCGGATCGGCCACCATCAGCGCACCGTGGGGCTGTACGGCACCGGGGATCTGAATCGGCTCGCGATCGCACTCCGAAAGCAGCAAGTCGCTCATGCAATGCTTCTGTGCGTCAGGGTCGAGTGCACCACGCTAGTGTGGTCCGCGCGGCGAATCCGCGGCTCCTGCTTCCAGCTCCTGTTCCGTGCTGATCGTGCGGCTCGCGTTCCGTCGATGCCGCCTGCCGGTATGCCAACCCTGGCCTCTGGCTGAGAGAAAGCCTCAGCCGCGGCATGGGTGCTCGACAGGGGAGGTTAGACAGGGGTCTGGCGCCGGTCAAGGTGCGCGCGCGGGCATGGAGCTGGCGATGTCGTTCTGCTCGGCGACGCCATGGCCGGCGACGTGGAGCAGCTCGAAGGCCCCTGGGCCGCGATCCCGAGACCGTCCGGCACGCTGGTCTCGCCGGGCAGGTCGCTGCTGAGCCCGCCGATCTCCGCGCGGCGGAAGGCGTAGTCCAGCGTGCGGCCCGCGTGGGAGACCAGAGGATACGGCGATTGCCGGGCGGGGTTGGCCGGAGTGTCGCCCTCCAGGGCGACACGCCTCGCGTCGGATGGCGGCCGGTATCGACTGCTCTGCATCCGTGCACGCGCCTGGGCGCGGAGCGCCCGGAGAGCCGTGACACCGCGGAGCGGTGTCACGAGACAGCCGTCCCCCACGTTTGCGCAGGCAGTAGCTTCGGTACTCGAACAGTACTATCCCATCAGGACGCAAGGACGAGCGGGATGTGTTTCTGGTCTTCTTCCTGGACGGGCGCACCAGACCGACGACGCAGCGCGCGCCGCGGGCTGATGCAGGAAAGGTGCGACAGTTCGATGTCTTCGAGTGCATCTAGCCAGCGCCCGAGAATCTGCAAGGAAAGTCAGAACAGGGACTCTTGCACCGGCTTATAGGTCGGCGCGGTGATGCCGACAGCCTTGCAGTCGCCCTGCGCTTGGAACAGCCGCCGGGAGATCGCGGTGCACTCCAACAGCGCCGGGTCGAATGCAGGTTGTCCATCCAGAGCCGCTGCCAGACGTGGAAGAAGTCGGCCAACTCGGAGTAATGCACATTGTCGTAGAAGGGTGGATCGGTGACGACGGCATCGACGCATCCGTCAGGTAGGTCGGTCGCCGCGGAGTCGCCACAGGACAGATAGACTGCACCCGGCGGCAGGCCATCCATGGGCCAGGCATCCAGCACCCGTGCCCCCATCGGCCGGCTCTTGCCGAACAGTTTGAGGCCGGAC
This sequence comes from Thiohalocapsa sp., assembly GCF_022340605.1. GTDB lineage: Bacteria > Pseudomonadota > Gammaproteobacteria > Chromatiales > Chromatiaceae > Thiohalocapsa. The sequence continues at coordinate 37,008 of NZ_JAJDNQ010000085.1, read as the reverse complement.
TTCTTGCCAGCCTGCCGACCACCTGCCGGATCGATTCGCATAGAGCCGGTGGCGTGGCGGATCTGGCTGTGCACGGGCGGTCTTTGCGATTGGGAAATTGTATCCGCAGCGGCCACAGGTTGCGTTCGCGCCCTGTACGGCACCGGCATGGAGATCGTAGGTCTTGTTGCACGCCGGACAGGTCGTGACGGCGTCGGTTTATTCGGCAGCATGCACCGCGCCGCAATGCGGGCAGCAGGCATGCACCCGTGGATATTTCTTCACGTAGGCGTGCTTGGCGAAGATGCGCGACGAGAACAGATCCACCGCCTGACCGCAGTCCGGGCAATTCAATTGCTTGACCCAGAACCAGTAGAGCACGTGCGGCTTGCGCTCTACGATCGCTTGCAACGACGGAGGCACGCGGCCGGCCAGCAGCATCAGTTCGTCCGCCGGCACCGACAATGCCTTCGCGAGCTTTCCGAGCAATGCATCTGACGGGGGTGTCATGCGGGATTCGACCCGGGAGATGTGGGCCGGATCGACGTTGCAGCGGGATGCGACGCTGCGCAGAGACAGACCGAGCTGCTCGCGGCGGGTGGTCGGCGACGGCGGAGCGGGCGAGGACCTTGGCGCTCAGCAGCTGGGGGCCGAGCACCGGGCTGCGGTCGCTGAGGACGACCATGCGCTGCAGCTCGCTGCGCCAGGAACACGGTGCCGCCGTTGGCCTGCTCGAACAGGCCGACGTGGTCGGAGACGGCCCCGGTGAAGGCGCCCTTGCGGTGGCCGAAGAGCTCGCTTTCCAGCAGACAGACTGACACCGCCCGTGTCCGGGGGTTCACCGGCAGGGCGTTGGCGGCGGTTCAGGCGGAGCGGAAATTCCCCCGCAGCAGATCGCGGCGGCTGACGCCGGGGCCTGACGGCGGCTCGGGCATGCTGGCCGGTGCGGCGCCGGCGTTCGCCTGCGATGTGTCGGTGTCGCCGCCGGGCGCCGGGTCCGCCGCTGGGGCTGGAGCTGGGGCTGACTCGAACAGGGTGGTCAGCACGGCGGCCGCCGTTGCCTCGGCGGCCGCCTGGTCCGCGAATGCCTGCATCGGCGAGAACAGGGAACAGGTGGCGATGGTGCCGAGGTCGTCGAGCGGCGAGGAGAGGAATTCGAAGTGGCCGGCCGGGAAGTCCAGTACGCGCTTGGTGCCGTGGGGGTCTTGCGTCAGGTCCAGTGCGTCGGGGTGGGGATGGTGCTGTCGCGGACTCGCGGTGTGGCTGGTCCCCCGGGGTGCTGGTGCGAGGTCGGCGGAATCGCGGCGGGGACGCCGCTCCCACGGGGTGGTGGTGTCGCTGGTGTCGTGCAGGGGCGTGAGGACCAGGTTCATGCACCAGGGGGTCACCAGCACGCCGAGCCAATGGCCGCGCCAGGCGCGTCCGCCCACCGCGGCGACGCGCAGCTTCGGGTGCAGGATCGGCAGGCCGGCCATGCGCTCGCGGTGGATGCGCTCGAAGGCGGCGGCGAGCCGGGCGCCGGCGGCCGTGACGAGGTCGTCGGTCGAGCGGTCAGTCGAGGACAAGGAACATCTCCTTGGCGGCGTCGCAGTTGGGGCAGCGCCAATCGTCGGGCAGTGCTGCGAACGGCGTGCCGGGTGGCATCTGACCCAGCCCGTCGCCGTCGGCGGGGTCGTAGACGTGCCAACAGATGCGGCACTCCATGCGCCGCTGCACGGCGCTGTCGGTGGCCGGGTCGCTTCCGATAGCGCTGACCATGCTATTGCGCATCAGGCGGCATCCGTCAGCGCGAACAGGATCTCGTGCAGGCGCTCGGCGCTGTCGTCGATGTCCTCCTGCGCGGCCAGCGCCACGGCCGGTACGTCCGTAATCTCCAGCGTGTTGAGGATCAGCGTGTCGTCGGCGTTGAAGTACTGCACCCACCAGACGCCGCGCAGGCCGGTGGCGGTGATGCGGCAGTTGCCGTAACCGCGCGATAGCACGCTGACCGGGCCGCGGCCGAGCTGCTCGCCGAGCCAGGCGAGGTCCTGCTCGCTTTGCGGCAGGAGGGTGAGATTGATGACGTGGGCCGGGAGGCGATCGCCGCCGGTGCGGGCCTGTACCTGGTCCAGCAACTCGGCGAGCACGCCGGGGGCGTTCATGACGCCGGCGGGCAGGGCGTCCGGCAACTCGACGTGGCTCACGGCGGCGGCGAAGCTGTCGCCTTGCACGAAGCCCGATACGTCGGCGACCTCCAGCACGTCCCGCCCGGCGCCGCGCACCCGCCAGACGCCGGCGAGCCGGGTCTCCTGCGCGTCCTGGTCGGTGGCGCCGCCATCGTCGAGCGGCATGGACGCGTCGGCGGCGCGGCGCAGGATGCTGACCTCGCCCTCGCCGAGGCTGTCCTCGACGAGCCGCCGGTCCGCCGCCGGCAGGTCTGCGAGATCCAGCACCTGCGGTGGCGTGCCGGCGCGGTGGCCCGCCAGCAGCCGGTGCAGCGCCTGCAGCGTGGCAAGGCCGGCGGCACAGGCGGCCGCGTCCTCGGGCTCCGGCAGCAGCGGCTGGCGGTAGGTCCGCATGGCGCCGGGCACGGCGAGGTAGTCCAGCGCCGCGCCATCGGTCTCGGCCGGCTGCGTGCCGGGGCCGACGGCGCCGGCGGGGATCGGGCGGGCGAGGGGGGCGCATTCTTGGTGTTCGAGGCGTGTGTCCATCAGTGGCAGCCTCCGACGGCCTGGTCTGCCGCGTACACGGCAATGCCGACACCCGGGGCACGACTGGGCATGTGCTCCGGCGGTGTGTCCAGCAGGTCTTGCAGCGCCGTCACATAGTCGTCCCAGTTGCGCATGCGCTCGATGCTGCCGACGTAGGCATCGCCGCGCAGCAGCACCAGCGCCGGCCAGCGCTGGCAGCCGAAGCGAGCGTGCACCGCCTGCTCGGCGTCCGGCGCCACCAGCGCGGCGCTGAAGCGCCCCTTCAGTCCCCGGATCAGCTCCGGCAGCACCACGGCCACGTCCAGTGCCTCCGGGTACTTGGCCGGATTACCCGGCAGGAACAGCAGGCTGTGACGGTTGGCCTTGCAGAAGAAGTCGATGTCGTCCGCCTGCAGCACCGGCAGGCCGTGGCGCTCGATGAGCGCGGCGATCAGAGGGGATGTCATGGGTGTTGCCATCTTTGGTGGTAGTCGTCGGTAATCGTTTGTCGTTGTCGCTCCCACAAACGCTCCTACGTGCGCAGGAACTCCGGCAACTCCGGCTCGCGCCCGATCAGGTCCGCGAACAGGTGCTCGATGGGCGCGCCCTGCTGCACCGCTTGCAGCGCCGCCAGGGCGTCCAGGGTCTGTTTGGCACGCAACTCGTCGATCACCTCGCGCGCGGCGCCGAGGAATACCAGCAGCCAGGCGCCGGGCGGCTGTCCGCCCACCAGGCGCAGGTCGACGTGCTCGCGGCGGCCGGCATCGAGGCCATCCCGGCACAGCGCCCGGAAGCCGTCGCTCTCCAGCACCTGCATTGGGACGGCGATGCACATCAGTGGCTGTCCCCCGCGGCGGTGAGCCGCGGCAGGACGCGTGCGTCGCCGATGCGGCAGGCGTCCTCCGGCGCCGGCCGGCCGGCCTCGTAGGCGGCGAGGTCGAGAGCGGGGTGGGGCCGCTCGCCGCCGGCATCCCGCGGCTCGCTCGCGGCCGGTGGCGCGATGCCGAGATCTGTGAGGTAGCCGAGCGCCAGGTCGATGGCCGGCTCGATCTGCGCCTTCACCACCGGCCGCAGGCTGCCGCCGAAGTCCTCCAGCGCCTCCGGTTGCACGCCAATCAGCAGCACGTGGTCCGGGTAGCCGCCGAGCAGGTCGGCCAGGGTCAGCACCTCCTGGAAGCCGGTCTGGTGCAGGCTCATCTTCTTGGCCCCCAGGAACTTGGGCACCGCGTCGCCCTCGACCCGCTTCAGGGTGCCCGGCGCCAGGCCGTAGTCCACGGCGTCGAACACCACCAGCACGTCCGCCGCCCGGACCTGATCGACGAGGTAGATGCCCTGGGTACCACCGTCTAGCAGCGTGACGTTGTCGCCGAAACGATAGCGCGCCGCCATCGCCTCGACGCAGCGCACCCCGAACCCCTCATCGGCCCAAAGAATGTTCCCGATCCCCAGCACCAGCACTCGTGGCTCACATGGGCGTGCCGGCGGTGCTGCGGCACTCAGCCCTCGGCCCTCGGCCCTGCCGTTCAAGGTCTATCATCCTTGAACATCCGCCACCCGCTGATCATGGTGCTGATCAGGCTCTGCCGCGACATGACGTCCTCGCGGATGGCGGTGTAGACGTGCAGCATCACGAACACGACGATGACCCACATGCCCCAGTGGTGCCACAGGCGCACGTCTTGGCTCTGGCCGACCAATGGGATGACCCAGCCGAACAACCGGTCCTGCCAACTGCCGGCGCCGGCCTGCTCCGAGTACAGCGCGAAGCCCGTGACCATCATCACCAGGCCGCCGACGGTGATGATGACCACCATGAACAGGTGGGCGAGGGGATTGTGGCCGTAGTACTTCCAAGGCTCCTTTTCCTGGAAGGCGTACCAGCGCACCTCGTGCCACAGCTCCCGCCAGAACGAGCGCCGCCAGACCGGCAGCGTGAAGAGCTGCATCGCATAGCGGTTGCCGGCGAAGGCCCAATAGATGCGGAACAGGAAGCCCACCGCGAACACGTAGGCCGCCGCGAAGTGGAAGAAGCGGATGTAGCCCATCACGTAATGGTCGCTCGCCTCGCCCATCACGCTGGGCGGCGGATTGGCGATGAACCAGCCGGTGATGGCCAGCACCGTGATGGATAGCGCATTGACCCAGTGCCAGACCCTAAGCGGCGCCTGGTAGACGTAGACCGCGGTGCGGCGGGTCTTCGGGATGCCGGCGCGGCGCCGCTCCCGCAGTAGATCTTCGGTGGTGGTGCTCATGGGTTATGGGTATTGGTGTCTGTTAGCGTTAAAACAGCCAGAAATGAGGGCTTGATAGGAGCGCGAATCGAACTAGTGCGAAGCGCGTGGTGCGACCCGCATTCGTGCAATGCGCCCTTTCGCGCACGCCGCACTTCCGAAGAACGAGCCCACAAGTACGCAGCATGTGCAGACGACGCACTCCCGCACTCCGCACTGCGCACTTTCTTCTATCGAACCTTCACCCGCGTCATCTCCCCCCCATCCGGCCCCATCACATGGGTCGAGCACGCCAGACACGGATCGAAGCTGTGCAGGGTGCGCAGGATCTCCAGCGGCTCTTCCGGCTTGGCCATGGGGGTGTTCATCAGCGCCGCTTCGAAGGCGCCGATGTTGCCGGCGGGATCGCGGGGTGAGCCGTTCCAGGTGGTGGGCACGACGGCCTGGTAGTTGGCGATCTTGCCCTTCTCGATGACCACCCAGTGGCCGAGGGCGCCGCGCGGTGCCTCGGTGGTGCCGACGCCCTTGGCGTGCTTGGGCCAGGTGTGCGGCTCCCACTTGTCGGTGTTGGCGGTGGCCGTGTCGCCGGCCTTGATGTTGGCCATGAGCTTGTCCTGGAAGTAACGCATTTTGTGCGCCGCCCAGCTGCACTCGAGTCCGCGGGCGGCGGTGCGCCCGAGGGTGGAGAACAGGGCGTTCAGCGGCAGACCGAGGTCCGTCAGCACCTTGTCCACCGGCTCCTTGAACTCGGGCGTGCCCTGCGCGTAGCCGATCACCCAGCGCGCCAGCGGCCCCACCTCCATCGCGTTGCCACGCCAGCGCGGCGCCTTGATCCAGGAGTACTTGGCCGCCTCGTCCACCGCCTCGATGCGGGTCGGGGTGCCCTTGGCGTTGGGTCCCAGAACGAAGTTGGGCTCGGTGACGCCGTCCCAGGGGTGCAGGCCCTTGCCCTCGTCCTTGTAGCTGAACCAGGAGTGGTCGACGAACTCCTGGATCTCGTTCGGGTCGCGCAGGTCGACCTCGTGGATCTTGGAGAGATCACCCTCGATGATGGCGCCGCGGGGCAGCAGCAGGTTGCCGGCCGAGCTGTCGTTGGCGTGGTCCGGAATGTCGCCGTAGGACAGCACCGAGGTGCTGCTGAGGCCCCCGCCGTAGGTCCAGTCCTTGTAGAAAGAGGCGATGGCGAGCAGGTCCGGGATGTAGACCTTGTCGATGAACTCGATGGTCCGGTCGATAATGGAGCTGACCAGGTTGAGGCGCTCCATGTTCACGGCGCCCACCGCGCCGACGCCGTCCACGTTGATGGCGCAGGGCATGCCGCCCACGAGCCAGTTCGGGTGTGGGTTCTTACCACCGTAGATGGTGTGGATCTTGACGATCTCTTTCTGGAAGTCGAGGGCCTCCAGGTAGTGCGCCACGGCCATCAGGTTGGCCTCCGGCGGGAGCTTGTAGGCCGGATGCCCCCAGTAGGCGTTCATGAAGGGGCCGAGCTGGCCGGATTCCACGAAGCGCTTGATGCGGGTCTGCACGTCGCGGAAGTAGCCGGGCGAGGACAGCGGCCAGTCGCTGATGGACTGCGCGAGCTGCGAGGTCGCCTTCGGGTCCGCCTTCAGCGCCGAGACCACGTCCACCCAGTCCAGCGCGTGCAGGTGATAGAAGTGCACCAGGTGGTCCTGGGCCTGCAGCGTGAGCTGCATGATGTTGCGGATGGAGTTGGCGTTCTCCGGGATCTGGATGCCTAGCGCGTCCTCCACCGCACGCACGCTGGTGAGCGCGTGGGTGCCGGTGCACACCCCGCAGATCCTCTCCGTGAAGGCCCAGGCGTCACGCGGGTCGCGTCCCTTCAGTATGACTTCAAGCCCGCGCCACATGGTGCCGGTGGAGACGGCGTTGCGGATGACATTGTTCTCGTCCAGGTTCACCTCGCAGCGCATGTGGCCCTCGATGCGCGTGACCGGGTCGACGACGACGCGCTTGCCACTGTTGTCGAGGTCGAAGCCGTTCGGGGTCGTGGTCGCCGTCATTGCTGGTCACCTGCGCTGCTGTCGGTGCGGTTCTCCATGGTCTCGGGGTGCTTCTTGATGGCCGTGTAGGCGGAGTAGGCGGCATGGCCACCGATGGCGGCACCGACGACGCCGACGGCGGCGAGGCCCACCTTGTCCGCGTTCGCCTCGATGCCGAAGGCGTGCACATTGGTGACGTGCTGGTAGAAGCTGCCCTTGTCCCAGAAGCCGTCCTCGGAGCAGCCGATGCAGCCGTGGCCGGACTGGATCGGGAAGGAGACCCCGTTGTTCCAGCGCACCGTGGAGCAGGCGTTGTAGGTCGTCGGCCCCTTGCAGCCCATCTTGTACAGGCAGTAGCCCTTGCGGGCGGCCTCGTCGTCCCAGCTTTCCACGAACTGGCCGGCGTCGAAGTGCGGCCGGCGGTAGCACTTGTCGTGGATGCGCTGGCCGTAGAACATCGCCGGGCGGCCCTGGCGGTCCAGTGGAGGAATGCGCTCGAAGGTGAGCATGTAGGTCAGCACGCCAGTCATCACCTCCGCGATGGGCGGGCAGCCCGGCACCTTGATGATGGGCTTGTCGAGGATGACCTTGTCCACCGGCGTCGCGCGGGTCGGATTCGGCCGCGCCGCCTGCACGCAGCCCCAAGACGCGCAGCTGCCCCAGGACACGATGGCCTTGCAGTCCGCCGCCATCTCCTTGAGCTGCTCCACGAAGGGCCGGCCGCCGACAATGCAGCTCATGCCGTCCTGATTCAGCGGCGGATTGCCTTCCACCGCCAGGATGTAGTTGCCTTTGTATTTCTCCTTGATCTCGCTGAGGATGGACTCCGCCTGGTGGCCGGCCGAAGCCATGAGCACGTCGTCGTAGTCCAGGGAGATCATCGACAGCACCACGTCCGAGACCAGCGGGTGCGCGGAGCGAATGAACGACTCCGAGCAGCAGGTGCACTCCAGTCCGTGCAGCCAGATCACCGGCGTGCGTGGCTTGGTCTCCATGGCGTGGGCGATCTTGCCGGCGAAGCTCGGCGCCAGCCCCAGCGCCGTGGCCGTCAGTGAACAGAACTTGAGAAAGCTGCGCCGCGTGATTCCCTGGCGGCGCATGACCTCGTAGAAGGTCTCGGGCGTGGATCTGGGCATTGCTGCTTGGTCCCCGGTTGGTGGTAGCGCGCGACACCCGCCGGGCCTTGCGCCCGGCAGTGGCACCGCGCTCGCGTGATTGTTCGAATAGTCGGCCGGTGGCCGTTCAGAAAGCCGAGGCACAGACCGGGCCAAGTTTGTGTTTTCGAGTGCGGTCAATGCTTTGGCATTTCTTTGTTGCGCTGCATCAAGCCGAGCTGCAAAGCCACTTTGTCGCCTTGCAAACATTGTGGAAAGCAAATGTCCGATTGCCGACAGCTGGTAGCGGCTGGAAGCTGGTACCCCGTTTCAGGCAAGCCTGTTCCAGGGTCAAGGCATCGCGATCCGTCTGCTCGGCGTGGAATTCAGCCGCGAGCAGCGCAGCGTCGTCGGCTTCGAGGTCGTTTCAGCAATAGCCGCATGAGGTCAGCCCAGATGATGGTTTTACCCTTTGCCTTGGCCGCGCTCGGACTCGGCGCGATCTACCTACACCGCCGCGGCATTGCGCTGGCGTTCTGGGGCTTGGCGCTGGCGTGGTTGCTGTGGCTGTTTCACCTTCACGCCACCGACGCGCTGCCGCTGAGGTTTTGAGCCGAAGGTCTTGATAAGGTGGGAGGACGATGATGAACGATTGGTGGGCTCGCCTGCTGAACGCCCTCGGGCTGATCGCGATCTCGGGAGTTCTCGGCTACGCCTTTGCCGATCAGTTGATCGGCCATGATCTGCCCTGTCCGTTGTGTCTGTTACAGCGGGTGGGTTTCATGCTCGCCGGGTTCGGGCTGGCGCTGAACGTCGCATTCGGCCAGCGCGCCAGTCACTACGCGGTCGTGATCCTGGGCGCGGTCGCCGGCTTTGCCATCGCGGTGCGTCAGGTCCTGCTGCATATCGTGCCGGGGAGCGGCAGCTATGGCGACGCGTTTCTGGGCTACTGAAGGCCGCGACTGATGTATGGGAGGTCGGGTTAGCGCAGCGGAGCCCGACGTTGCAGCTTGGCAAGATAGTCGAGGCAGCCGTTCAGTGACGACAGCCGCGGATAGTCCTGCTCCGGCACCTGCACACCCAGCGCCTTTTCCAGCGCGAGCACGAAGTTGAGGTAGTCCACCGAATCCAGCTCCGCCTGGTCGCGGAAGTTCACGTCCGGGTTCAGGGTGTCGGAGTCGATCTCCGGGGCGACGCCGGTGAGTGCGTCCAGCACGGTCTGTCGGAGTTGGTCATCGGGCATGGGGTTGATACCACAAAGGGTCTCGCGCCGGCTGTGCCGGACGGCGGTGACATGACATCGCGACTGGCCAAGTTGATTGTCGGGTTACGCTATCGTTAACCCGACCTACGGCGAATACCTTCACGGCCTCGCTGCTTGGTCACGCGACCATCATGTCACGCCGCCGCCGGCTCATCCATCCCGGCCGCGTGATCCTGCGGGGACCGCCTCTTGCCGGGTGCCGGCCGCCTCCGGCCGGTCGCTGTCTTCGGCCGGTTCCCAGGGGGCGTCGCGCATCTCCGCCAGCGGGCCGACCAGGCTTGCCGGCAGCTTCGGCTTGGCGCTGATCAGCGAGACCAGCAGCGACGCCAGGTAGGGCACGGCCTGCACCAGCAGCACGGCAGCCCAGACGCGCACGTCCAGCATCCCCGAGTCGTCACGCTGCATCACGGCGAAGGCGCCGAGCCAGAAGGCGATCAGCAGCAGCAGCTCCTCGCGGGCGTCCGCCAGGGCGCGGATCACGGCCGGTGCGCTGGCGAGCTTGGGCGTGCGGAAGAAGGCGAGCTTACCGGAGATGAGCCCCGCCGCGGTGGCGCGGGCGATGGTGTGGGACAGGCCGAGACCCGCGAGTCCGGCCGCGATGCTCTGGCGGAAGGTGGCATCCACGCGCCGGCGGTAGAGTACGAAGCTCTTTAGCATCTTGAAGCCAAACAGCACCAGGGGCACCAGCGCAATGCTCATGTAAGGCGGTGTCACCTGGAGCGGGAACAGCACCATGCCCACGGTCCAGGCCAGGGCCGCGAAGTTGAACAGCAGGTTGAAGCCGTCCGCGAACCAGGGCAGCCAGCCGGCCAAAAAGTGCCAGCGCTGGCCGGCGGTAAGTGCCGTGCGGCGCAGGCCGAGGAGCTCGCGACGATGGGCGATGAGGATGCGCACGGCGCCGTAGGCCCAGCGGTAGCGCTGCTTCTTGAAGTCCGCGAAGGTGTCCGGGATCAGGCCGCGGCCGTAGGTGGCCGGGATATAGAGCGCCTTGTAGCCGCGCTCGAACAGCCGCAAGCCCAGCTCGGCGTCCTCGGTGATGCACCACTCGGCCCAGCCGCCGTCTTCCAGCGGGCCGCGTCGGATCATGGTCATGGTGCCGTGCTGAATGATGGCGTTGCGCTCGTTGCGCGTGACCATGCCGATGTGGAAGAAGCCGCGGTACTCGGCCAGGCACATGGCCTTGAAGGCGTTCTGGTCGCCGTCGCGGTAGTCCTGCGGTGCCTGCACGATGGCGACTTCCTCGTCAAAGAAGGCAGGCACCAGGTCGCGCAGCCAGCGCGGCTGCACCACGTAGTCGGCGTCGATGACGGCGACGATCTCGGCGGCGGGGTCGGTCTCGCGCAGGGCGAAGTTGAGCGCGCCGGCCTTGAAGCCCGCGAGCGGGGCCACGTGGAAGAACCGGAACGTCAATTGGCGCTTGTCGCCGGCGGCCGCCAGCCGCTGGTTGAGGCGCTCGCAGTGCTCGCGCACCGGCTCCCAGACCGCCGGGTCCTTGGTGTTGTTGTCCACCACCAGGACCTCCAGGCGCGGATAGTCCAGCTCCGCCAGCGCGTCCAGGGTCTCGATGAGCAGGTCCGGCGGCTCGTTGTAGGCAGGCACGTGCAGCGAGACCAGCGGCAGCCAATCGTCCGGCACATCGCGGCGCGGGAAGGCGCGGCGCCAGCGCTTGAGCCACAGTGATTCGGCCCACTCGTGGGCCTCCGCAGACAGCAGCACCAGCACGCCCACGCCACCGATGAGGAGCAGGATGCCGACGCCGGTTGTGAGCGGCGTCATGTACTGGCGCGTGTAGTCGTACACCACGTAGACCGCGGCGGTGGACACGGCATAGGTCACCAGCGCCAAGAAGCCCTTGCCGGACGAGGACATGGTCGAGCTGTCGCGGTACAGCAGCACCAGCAGCAGTACCGCCATACCGACGGAGAGCGCGGCCAGCTCCTTCCAGTTGGGGATGCGCACCACCGGCTGGGTCAGCGTGATCTTGGGGTTGCGGTTGACGTCGTAGACGCCCCAGTAGGAGCCGATGGCACCCTCCACGCGGGCCTTCCAGGGCTGGTCGAAGGCCTCCATGACGTAGTAGACGTAGCCCTCGTGCTCCGCCCGGGCCAGGAAGCGGCGCAGGAAGCGGGTCTCGTTTGCCAGCGATGCCTCGGCACCGCCATTTATCCTGCCGTTGCTGGGCCAGCCCACCTCGCCGATGATCACCTCCTTGTTCGGGAACGCCTTCTGCACCTCGTAGAGCCGGTCGAAGGAATAGTCCACCGCCTTGTCGATGGGCACGCCCTCCCAGTAGGGGAGCAGGTGCACGGCAATGAAGTCCACGTGCTTGGCCAGCTCCGGGTACTTGAGCCAGATGTGCCAGGGCTCGGCGGTGCCGACCGGGGTCTCGGTGACTCGCCGGATGCGGTCGAGGTAGGCGCCGAGCTGGTCGACGTTGAGCTCGCGGCGCAGGATCACCTCGTTGCCGACGAACACCCGCACGACGTTGCGATGCCCCTGGCGCAGCACCTTGTACAGCAGCTTGAGCTGGGATTCGTTGGTCTTCTTGTTGCCGTCGATCCAGGCGCCGACGGAGACGTTGAGGTTATGCCCCTCGGCGAGCCGCGGCACCTCGGGCATCGGGCCTTCGAGGGTGTAGGTGCGGACGGCGTAGGTATCACCCTGGAGCAGGGCCAGATCCTCGTCCACTTGCGAGATGGACGGGAAGATCTGTTTGGTGGGGTCATCGTCGGCGCGCATGGGCGAGAACGAGTAGCCCTGGATGCGGGTCGGCCAGGGCGGCTCCGCCGACGGCTGGTTCATCAGCGCCCACAAGCCCACCGTCAGTGCTGCGATGAGGATGGGGATTACGATGCTGATGGAGCGGCTCATGGGCGAATCTCCTGCCGTGCGGACGCAGGCGCGGGGGTCTTCGGGTAGAGGGAGAGGGCATGGGCGCGCGAGCACCGGACCGCCGCCGGGAGCGGAGCGGTCGGGCTCCGGCGCCCCGGTGCGATGCGAGCGGCCTTGGTGTCATGCGGCATACACACAGTGTGCGCTTTGTGCGAGCCGACTGGCGAGCCGAGACCTCCCGAGCTTTCGATGGGGAAGAAGCTTGTGTTGATTGACTGAGTAACCTCAGGTGGCGTTGGATGGAGCCACGGCGCCGTGGGCCAGGGCGGCCAGCGCGTATAACCGCGCCTCGCTTGGTGCCAGCAGCCAGCCGTCGGCACGCACCAGGGGCGCAACGCAGTACTCGGCGGCGACCAGATCGTCGAGCGCCCGTATCAGCGCCTCGGAGCTCGCGGGCGGTGTGCCGGTGTGCATGCCGAGGGCGCGACTCAGTTGCTGCGCGAGCCGGTCCGGGTCGGCCTCGTCCGGGTGCGTTGCGAGATAGGCGGCGCCGATGCGCCCGGCCGCCGCTGGCTCGCCGAGTGTGCCGAGCAGTGCGGACGTGTCGGCGCCGCTGCCGCCCGTGGGCGTGCCGGCAAGCGGCTGCCGGCAGGTCAGGGCGCCCGCGGTCAGGGCCAGTGCGGCGGCGATGAACCGCCGCCTGTCAAGGGCTGGAAGGATGGACGCTTGCTGTCGCGTGCGGACGCTCATGCGGGTTGCCCCTTGAGGTGGTCCACCAGCCGCAAGGCCAGTGCCACGATGTTCAGGGTTGGATTCGCGGAGCCGGCAGTGGGGAACACCGAGGAGCCGGCGACATACAGGTTGTCTATGCCGTGCACCCGGCAGTTGCGGTCCACTACGCCGCGCTTCGGGTCATCATGCATGCGGGTGGTGCCCATGTGATGCGAGCCGCCCCGCACAATCGCCTCCCAGAGTCCGTCGTGGGGCAGCAGCGGGCGCATGCGGCCAACGCCCGCGGCGGCGAGCTCGGCGCCCAGGACGTCGATGTTGGCCACCAGGCTGCGCCGGTCCTGCTCGGTGAGACGCCAGTCGAGGAGCGTGCGGCGCAGGCCCAAGGCGTCGGCATCCGCGGCGAGCATGACGCGGGAGTCGGGGTTGGGCACCGGCTCGCAGGCGCAGCCGATGCCCAGTTGCATGCCGCTATAACCGGGATCATCCGGCTGTGGCGGCCGGCCGCCGTCGGTGAGGAACGGGCGGGCGGCGCGCACCATGTCGAGCTGTTCGGCGACGGCGGCTTTCACTTGGTCGAGGTCGGACGGACCGGGGTCGGCCGGCGTGGGGTTGGCCGGCGTATATGCGGTAACGTCGGCCCCCTCTGCCCGCAGGTCCGCGACCGGGGACATGGTGAAGGACACGCTGAGCCGCCGCTCGCGGCGCAGGTAGTCCGGATGGGGCACATACGCAACCCGGGCGGTGCGTCCGTCGACCGGCACCTGGCCGCGAAAAATAGGCGGCAGGCGCCGGGGATCGGCGACGACGACATGGGCAAAGCCGCCCAGGTGCGGATGCTCCATGAAACAGCGCCCCACCCAGTCGTTCTGATTGCCGAGGCCGGCGGGCATCACGTCGTTCGAGAGCAGCAGCAGGCGGGCGTTCTCGATGGCACCGGTGGCCAGCACGTAGCGCTTGGCGTGCACGCGGTGGCGCCGGCCGGTCAGGGTTTTCACATCCAGGTGGCCCACCGCCGCCCCCGAGGGCAGGGCGGCGATGTTGGTGACGTTGGCATGCAGCAGCACGGTGATGTCCGGCGACTGCTCCAGCTCCGCGCGGTAGCGCTGGCCGAAGCGCGTCGGCGGGCTGAACTGGAAGAAGCGGGTCATGAAGCGCCCGCCACGCCATTGCACCAGAGGCTCGCCGGTCTTCTCGACCCAGTAGGCCGGGTCCTCATAGCGGGCCGGCGCCGTCTCCACCACCACGCTTGCGGCCTCCCAGTACGGATCGAGTGCCTTGCGGCTGAACGGCCAACCGCTCAGCGGCACCCAGTCCCGCGCCTCGAAATCGATGGGATCCAACGGCCGGCAGAACCCGCCCCAGTGGCCCGAGGTGCCGCCGAACTGGCGCAAACGGGTGGCGGCGAGCGGATACGGGATGCCGGCGTTCTCGCCCTGGTACAGGGCCTGCGTCTCGGCCTCCGGCGTGAGACCGCCAGACTCGACGATGCAGACCTTCAGGTCGGGACCGGCCAGGGCGCGGGCAATTGTGATACCGGCGGGGCCGCTGCCAATGATGGCAACATCGGCGTCTATACGACTGCCGTCGTCTAGGATACGGGCATCGGAGAACAAGGCTGGGGGGTGCTCCGTGGCGGGGCTGGCTCGGACGCGGTGCCGCGGCCCTGGAATTGGGCGCTCGACTGGGAGGCTCAGGTTGGGCGCTTTGCTGATGCGCTCAACTGGATCGATCCAAAAGGGCGCTCAACTGGCCGGCGGCGTGTCGATCCGGGCGAAAGTTAAGCCGCGAAGTCTAGCGCCCCCGGTTATTAGCGACAAATCAGGGAAAATTTCAAGAAAGGTATGGGGCTATAACCTATATCGATGCAGTGTCACGGCGCGTCGCTGGTCCGGGCGTGGGCTCGCTGCCGCACATCGACACGGCATATTGAGGCTTGGTCCGCGCCGGCTATAGTAAGCAGATTGCTTGAAGGACCGAAATCCTTGCAGATGCGTCGAGTTTTGTGTGCACCGCAGCACCGATCTGAAAGGGCCAAGGGTCAAGGACCAATGGCCGGCACGATAAGCGAGCGGTTCTGTGCGGTCGCGTTTTGCGCCTTAGGCCTCCGCCCTCGGCCCTCGGCGCTTGTTGCATGCCGGGAGTCGATCGACGCGATATTCGCCGCCTCATGCCGTTGTCGGTCCGAGGCAGCGCCTCGCTATTGCACTGATGTGGAAGTATCGAGGCCACTCTCGAGGCCGCCCACAACGCTGATCCGTGTCGCCCTGGAGGGCGACACTCCGGCCGACACGCGTCCGACACGCGCTCGCGCCGAACAGCGAACGGTATCGACAATTCCATGGCCGTGCACTTGTGCAGCGTTTCTCCTGACTTTGCCTGCGTAGTCGTTGTCGATTATCCGACCACGACCACGACCACGATTACGACCACGACCACGACAACCAGTGGCGACTTCGACAAGGTTCCTCGGGTCCGACCGCGCCCGGGTTGGCGTCTGCAAAATTGCCTGAAACGGGGTACTTAGGCATGGCCAGGAATCAGCTCGATGCCTTGTTCAAGCCGCGCTCCGTCGCCGTCATCGGCGCGAGCGAGCGGCCGGGCTCCATTGGCGCGACGCTGATGGCGAACCTCCAGGGTGCCGGCTTCCGCGGCCCTGTCTACGCCGTCAACCCGCACCATAAGCAGATCGCGGGTCAGAGCGCCTATCCAGACGTGGCGAGCCTGCCGGAGGTGCCGGACCTGGCCGTGGTGTGCACGCCGGCCGCCGCCGTGCCCGGGATCATCGACGCCCTGGGTGCGCGCGGCGCAGGCGCCGCGGTGGTCATCAGCGCCGGCTTCCGGGAGGCGTGCGCCGGCGGCGTCGACCTGCAGCGGGCGGTGCGGGAGACCGCCGCGCGCCACCGGCTGCGCCTGGTGGGGCCGAACGCCCTCGGCGTGCTCGTGCCCGGGAGCGGCCTCAACGCCAGCTTCGCGCACCGCATGCCGGCGCCGGGCCGGCTCGCCTTCGTCGCCCAGTCCGGCACCATCCTGACCGCCATCATCGACTGGGCCGCGCCCCGCGGCATCGGCTTCTCGCACCTGCTGTCCCTTGGGGATATGGCCGATGTGAGCTTCGGGGATGTGCTGGACCACCTCGCCGGCGACCCGGCCACCCGCGGCATCCTGCTCTACATCGAGGCGATCCGCGATGCCCGCCGCTTCATGTCCGCCGCACGCGCCGCGGCGCGTATGAAGCCCATTATTGTCGTGAAGGCGGGCCGCTACCCGGCGGGCGCCCGCGCGGTGGCCTCGCACACCGGCGTGCTGGCCGGCACCGACGCGGTCTACGAGGCCGCCTTCCGCCGCGCCGGCATCCTGCGCGTCGGTGGCCTCACCGAGCTATTCGACGCCGCCGAGGTGCTGGCCGTGGCCAAGCCGCCCAGAGGCGACCGGCTGCTGATCCTGAGCAACGGCGGCGGCCTCGCCGCGCTCGCCGCGGACGAGCTGACGGAGCAGGGGGGCCGGCTCGCGGCGCTGCCGGAGGCAACCATCACCGCGCTGGACGCCGTACTGCCGGCCACCTGGTCCCGGGCCAATCCCGTGGACATCGTCGGCGACGCCCCCGGCAGCCGCTACACGAACGCGCTGAAGATCCTGGCCGACGTCCCCGCCAGCGACGGCCTGCTGGTGCTGCATTGCCCGACCGCGCTGTCGTCGCCGGACGACGCGGCCGCCGCCGTCGTCGCCCAGCCACCGCGCCGGGCGGGCCCGCTGCTGCTGACGAGCTGGCTCGGGGAAGCGTCGGTGCGTGACGCCCGCGCCGCCCTGGCGCGGCACCAGATCCCCAGCTACGACACGCCGGAGCAGGCGGTGCGGGCCTTCATGTACCTGGTGCGCTATCGCGAAAGCCAGCAGCTCCTGATGGAGACGCCGCCGTCTCTGCCCGAGGACCATCAACCGGACACCGCGCGGGTGCGCGCGCTCATCGATGGCATCGATGCCGACGGCTGGGCCCAGCGCGGCGGCTGGCTCACCGAGGTGGAGTCCAAGCAGGTGCTCGCCGCCTACGGCATTCCCGCGGTGCCGACGCGGCTGGCCGAGACACCGGCCGCGGCCGCCGCGCTCGCCGCCGAGATCGGCGGCCCCGTGGCGCTCAAGGTCCTCTCGCCGGACCTGCTGCACAAGCAGGCCGCCGGCGCCGTCGCGCTGGACCTGCAAGGCCCGGCGGCGGTGTTCGAGCGCGCCGAGGCCATGGCCGCGCGGCTCGCCGCCACCCGCCCCGAGGCGCGCATGCTCGGCTTCAGTGTCCAGCCCATGGTGCGCCGGCCCGGGGCCTTCGAGCTCATCGTCGGCGTCGCGGACGACCCCCAATTCGGCCCCGTGCTGCTGGCCGGCCACGGCGGCACCCGGGTGGAGGCCATCGACGACACGGCCCTGGGCCTGCCGCCGCTCAATCTGCGCCTGGCGCACGAGCTGCTCGCGCGCACCCGCATCCACCGGGTGCTCAAGGGCTGTGCCGGCGAGCCGCCGGTCAACCTCGACGCGGTGGCGCTGGTGCTGGTGCGCCTCTCGCAGCTCGTCTGCGACGTCGCCGAGGTGCGCGAGCTGGACATCAATCCGCTGCTGGCCGACGCCTACGGCGTCATCGCGCTCGATGCCCGCATCCGCATCGACCCCGTCGCCGGCAACGCCACCGACCCCGGCGAGCGCCTCGCCATCCGGCCGTACCCCAAGGAACTGGAAGAGACCATCACCCTCGGCGACGGTCGCCGGCTGTTGCTGCGCCCGATCCGCCCCGAGGACGAGCCCGCGCTCCAGACCGCCGTCACCAAGCTCACGCCCGAGGAGGTGCGGCTGCGGTTCTTCGTGCCCATGCGCACGCTCGACCACATCGCCGCCGCCCGCTTCACCCAGCTCGACTACGACCGCGAGATGGCCCTCGTGCTCACCGACCCCGGCATCCCCGGCCGCACCCAGATCTACGGCGTCGTCAACCTATCGGCCGAGCCCGGCGGCGAAAGCGCCGAATACGCCGTGCTGGTACGCCACGACATGGCCGGCATGGGCCTCGGCATCCTGCTCATGCGCCGCATCATCGACTACGCCAAATCCCGCGGCATCCGCGAAATCGTCGGCGACGTCCTGCGCGAGAACCGCACCATGCTCAAGCTCTGCAAGGTGCTGGGCTTCACCACCGAGCGCGACCCGGACGACCTCGAGATCGTCAAAGTCCGCTTGCGCCTTGACGCTCAATAGCAGGTAGCCATCGTCCACCGCACCCGCGCGTCAGAGACCGCGTAGAAGAGGTGAGCTGTCCCCCTTGTCTGCCCGTTTCTGCATGCGCTCTACTCGCGCTGGCGGGCTCCGGGGAGGCGCGCCTTGCCGCGTATCGCAGGCTGTTCCAGGACTTACTCGGCGAACAAATCATGAACATCCGAATAGCGACAGATCATGATCGTGAAGATATCAAAAGAATCTATTCGTCCGCCTTTCCCAAAGGCGAAAGGGAGATTGTCACGAAGCTTGCCGTTGAGCTTCTGTCCGAAAAGACGATACCAAAGACAATCTCCCTGATTGCGGAGGTTGACGACGTAGTGGTGGGTCATATCGCTTTCAGCCCCGTTAGAATTGATGACAGCGATCATTGCCGGGCTTATATTTTGGCGCCGCTGGCAGTACAAGCCGATTGCCAAAGGCGCCGTATCGGCTCGATGTTAATTGAATACGGCCTGCGCCAACTGTCAGTCGCAGAGATAAATATCGTCTTTGTTTATGGTGATCCAAAGTACTACGGAAGGTTTGGCTTTGACGCGGAGACTGCGCGCAACTACATAGCGCCTTGCGAGCTTCAGTATCCTTTCGGGTGGCAAGCCGTTGTTCTCAAAGAATGTTCTGGTCGAGGAGCACCGTCAACGATAACCTGTGTTCGCTCCTTGTGCGACCCGGAACTATGGTGAACCATCAGTCGGATGGAAGGATGACTGTAGCGTTAGGCGCCGGGGGGCGACCATTGCTTGGTCAATACACGCCGCACCATTGGCGCGAAGGTTGCGAGGGGTTCACTGGGATAATCGCGATCGAAGGAGACCTCGTCGTACCTGGCGGTGAATTCGACGGTGCGCTCATAGTGGAGGCTGCTTCGGTATTGCTCGCGCTGGTTCTTGTCGATGCCGAGTTGCTCGCCGTAGAAATAGGTCTGGAAAATGCCGTGCTTGGCCAACATCCAATGGTTGGCCTCACTGATGAAAGGGCGCAGGATTGCGGCGATTACCTCACCATGGTTGAAAGGGGCCAGCGACTCGCAGACGTCGTGCAGTAGGCAGCAGACGACATATTCCTCGTCCTTGCCGTCGCGATACGCGCGGGTTGCTGCTTGCAGGCTGTGCGTAAGGCGGTCCACGGGATAGGCGTCATCCGCGTTCAGGCTGTTGAGCATACCGAGCAATAGATCCGGCAGATTCGCGAGATGTTGTTCGTGGACGCGCTGCATCACCTTAAAGTCCGCTCGCGAGCCTTCGTCCATGCGGCGAAAGTGCATTTTTCCGATGCGATTATCGGTCATATTCGCACTGCCTGTCGTGCGTGTGAATTGCGCTATATGCTAGCGCGCCGGGCGCGGAAACGCATTCGTCCGTGCCCGCTTGCGCGGTGGCCTTGATGACAATTTCGACCATCCGGCGACAATGGCCGCGCGGGACGCAGAGCGTCCGCCCTTGCTCCCACGCGGGAGCGTGGGAGCTAGCGCCAGCGAACCGGCGTCGTGGCGCTGGTCGGGCTTACGATCAACGCCCGCACGGTCATCTTCGTGGCGGCCTTTTGTCGGCCCTGTTCGGGAGCTGGAAGTCATCCTGGTCGGATTGTCGCCCACCGAACAGGCTCGCGAGGAGCAATGCCAGGAGGCCGGTGACGAAGATGCCGTCGAAGGTGCCGGCGCCGCCGATGGAGGCGATGGGGGCGCCGAGGCCAGGGATCTTGCCTAGGTTGAGCAGGTCGGCCCCGATGAGCGTTCCCAGACTGCCGGCGATGTAGGCAAGCGCCGGCCCATGCCGGCGCGAGATCGCCAGCGCGACGCCGGTGGCGATCAGGGGCGGCACGAATACGGGCTCGGCGATGCCGACGCCTCGTACCGGTTGGGCCATCAGGTAGACGCAGCCCGCCACGACGGCGACCGCAACGAAGCCCTGCCAAAACAGCCTGTTCTTGAAGAAGAGGTAGAGGGAGAGGAGGGTGGGTATGACCGCGCCGCCCAGATTGACGGCGATGATGGTGCCCGGCCAGTCCTCCGCGACCGGCACGATGTAGGCGGCGCCGAAAAACTTGACGATTTCATCGGACACCACTTGCTCGGGCGGCAGCCGAACAATGGGGATATTGATGTAGCTGCCGAGCAGCGAAAACAAGAGCAGGAGATACACCCACCACCGACTCACGCCGAACCGCTGATAGCGGTAATGAAGGGCACCGGCCTCCACCAGCAAGAGCACCATAACGAACAAGAACGACAGAAAGGCAAGATAGAGTAGCGGGATTGGGAAGTAGTGCATGAGGCGTACCCCGGTTTGTGGCGCTGCGGTGCCATGAGTAATAAAACGGGCAGACGAGAACGAAAGCGGCGACCAATGAAAACGGGCGAGGGCTCTGTCGTGTCACGTGTTCTGGTACGTTTCCCGCTCCAGGTTTAATGTTGCAGGTACCGAGGCGGAAGCCCAGATGCGGCGGCATCACCGCAGCCGGGTAGCCGATGCGTGGAGTGCAACTCGGCGGCCCCAGGGCGCAGCCGAGTGGAGCTCGGCGGCTCCAGGGTGCGGCCGAGTGGAGCTCGGCGCTCCAGGAGCAGCGCTGCTTCAGGCGCTGCGCAGGCGCGTGAGCTTGACCAGCGCGATGGCCGCGAAGGGCAGGGCGAGGCCGAGCGCCAGCACCGTCCAGAGCAGCATGCCCAGCTCCGAGTAGTCCGCCGGCACGCTCACCACGCCGTCGGTGCGCACCTCGCGGGTGACGGTGAAGATCTGGTTCAGGTACTTGGTGCCGAGCTGGCTGGCGGACAGGGCCAGGTTGGTGAAGGAGGCCATCACCGCGAAGAACGTCGCCTTGAGGTGTGCCGGCGCCGAGTTGGCGATCCACGCCAGCATCGGGATCATCGCCACCTGCCCGAGCGGCGATTCCACCGCGGTGTCCACCAGCGCGATGAAGCGCGCATCGACGAGGCCGCCGGTATGCGCGGCGGTCCAGGCCTGCACGTCGTAGTAGAGCCCCAGGATCGGCAGCGCCAGAAAGGTTCCGAGGAGGGTCAAGAAGCCGATGATGTAGGCGATGGAGTGATCCGCCATGAAGCGGCGGAAGACGAACATGGCCGCCAGCGCCATGCCGCTGCCCACCAGCGACAGCACGGACAGGAACTGCTGATCGAAGCCGAGGTCGTCGATCAGCCACCAGGTCTGGCCGGCGCCGGGCGTCGGCACCGCCCGGTAGACGAAGATGATGATGGCGGTGCCGAGCAGCACCCGCGCGGCCGCGGGCGTCAGCTCCTTAAGCAGCCGGTTGATCAGGAACAACACGATGGCCATGGAGCCGGCGAAGACGATCTCCTCGTTGAAGGGTACATCGCCGAGGCCCACCGCCAGCGTGAACACCACAAACACCAGGCTGCCGCCGAGGATCCACCAGTTGGGCGCCGTGGCCTCGGCGCCGCCCTTGAGCAACTGCTCGGCCGCGGCCGTCTCGCCCAGCGCCCGCAGCCGCCGCAGCTCGCGCCACTTGAGCACGCCGCCGAGCACGACGCCGGACACGGAGGTCACCGGGATCAGCAGCGCCAGGGTGTAGATCTGGATGTAGGTGGCGACCTTGCCGGCCTCGTCCATGGCATCGACGCCGCGGAACAGCCAGACGTTCAGCAGCGCCACGAACACCCCGCCGCCGATGATGGCGACCCGGCCCAGGGTCTGCATGGTGGTGTGCATCAGGCGCCGGCGCTCGGCGTCGATGGGCTGGCCCGTCTCGTCCAGGGTCGGCACCGCCTCCACCGTCATGGCGTCCGCCACGACGTCCTGCACCACGTAACCGAGTGGTGCCAGCAGCACGCTCAGCACGTACCAGGCATCCACCGGCATCACCGCGGCCATGGCCTCGGGCCGCCCGAGCAGGCCGAGCATGATGAGCAGGCTGGCGGTGATGAGCGCCGCGCCGGCGAAGACCAGCAGTGCCTTCCAGCGCCAGATCAGGTCTACCAAGTGGCCGAGCGGCATCTTCAGCGACCAGGGAATCATGGCCCAGAAGGCGAGCGCCGCGAGCAGCTCCGCCGACAGACCGAGATAGTCCTTGACGAAGAAGGTGCCGACGATGGCCGTCAGCCCCTGCACGCCGGCAGCGACGTAGACCATCAGCGGCGGCAGGTAGGAGAACCGCATTTCGCGGCCCAGCTCGAAGACGTTGCGATCGAGCCAGTCGTACAGCTTTATCCACATGGCGGGGCGGTGGGTCGGTGCAGGGGTGGGTGGTTGTGCGCCCGTGCCGGCGTCAGGCCGACGGCGACGGGTGCAGCGCGAAGACCGCTTCGGGCGGGATCGATGCCGGGCGGCGAATGCGGCGGGCAAGGTTGGTGCTACTCTCTGCACGAGACGCCCGCTCCGCCGCCGGCCGGCCGCGCCAAGCCTAACCCGTCGGCCGGCGATGGGACAGCCATCCGGCACCGCACCCGCAGCCTTCGATGTCACGCCCGACCCAGCCCCGGCAGGAGGCCCATCCAGACGCCTCGCCGATGGGGCGGCGGATCTTCATGGCCATCCTGGTGCTCGGCGCCGCCGCGCAGATCGTGCAGGCGCTGCTGATCCGTGAGGGTCTGGTGGTCTTCTACGGCAATGAGCTCAGCCTCGGCGCCTTCTACGGCAGCTGGCTGTTCTGGCTCGCGGTGGGCGCTTTCGCCGTGACCGCGCTGCGCGGGCGGCGCTGGGTGCAGGCGCCGCTGCCGGCGCTGCGGCTGCTGCTGCTGCTGTTGCCGCTGCTGTTGCTGGTGCAGGTGCTGGCGCTGCGCTCGGTGCGCTCGTTGCTCGGCGTGTCGGCGAGCGAGCTGGTGCCGCTGGGCGAGCTGTTCCTGTCCTTCGCCGTCGTGACCATCCCGAGCGGCCTGGCGCTGGGTATCAGCTTCCCGCTCGCGTGCAAGGCGCTCGCGGACCAATCCGGCCGGGACGACGCCGGTGCGACGGGGCTCGTGAGCCGGCTCTACGTGGCCGATGCGCTGGGGGCGCTGGCGGGCGGCGTGCTGTTTACGTTCGTGCTGGTACAGTGGCTTGGCCTCGCGCGGACGCTCGGGGTGCTGACCCTGATGCTGGCCATGGTCGCCTGGTCGCTCTATCCGCGGGGCGGACGGACCGCCGCGAGCTGGACGGCGCTGCTAGTGGCGGGTTTGGGCCTCGCGCTGGCGGTGCTGCCGGCGACGAGCCTGTTGGAGCGCCAATTGGAGCTGCTGCGCTTCGCCAACCTGCAGCCGGGGCTCACGCTGCTGCGCTCGGTGGAGACGCGCTATGGACATGTCGCGGTGGCTCAGCTCAAAGATCAGGCGTCCGGCGGCCAGATCTCCATTGTCGCCGACGGCCAGATTCGCGAGAGCTTCCCGCAGCCCATCGAGGTGACGCGCGACGCGGCCTATTTCGCCGCGCAGGCGCCCGGGGCGCGGCGGGTGCTGATCCTCGGCGACGTCGCGGGCGGGCTGCCGGCGGCGCTGCTGCGCTATCCGGTGCAGCACATCGATGTCGTGGAGCCGGACAAGCGTGCCTTCGAGGCCGTGCGGCCTTACCTCGATGCGCAAACCAAGGCGGCGCTGCGCGACCCGCGCTTGGCGCTGCACTTCGCGGACGGCCGGCGCTTCGTCAACCGGCTCAAGACGGCGGACCGCTACGACCTGATCCTGGTGCTCGGCGCCAGCCCCACCAGCGCTCACGGCAACCGTTTCTTCACGCGCGAGTTTTATCGCCAGACGCGCGAGCGCATGCGCCCGGACGGCGTGCTCTGCACCCGCGTCGCCAGCGCCGTCGGCTACCTCGGCAGTGAGATCGCGAGCTATGCCGGCTCGGTCTATCACACCCTGGGCTCGGTGCTGCCGCACCTGGCCATCGTGCCAGGCGAGGAGCAGACCATCTGCGCCTCGGCCGCGGCGGGCCGCGTCAGCGACGACGCCGCGGAGCTCGCCCGCCGCCACCGGGCCATGGCGCCGAAAGGCGACGACCTGCCCGACGGCGCCTTCGCCAACCTGCTGGACCCGCGCGAGGTGGCCTTCGTGCGCGCGCAGCTCGACCAGACGCCCGCCGAGATCGACACCGATGCGCGTCCGGTGACCTACTACCTGAACATGCTGCTGTGGGGGCGCTTCAGCGGTTCCGGCCTGGTGGATTGGCTGAAGACCCTGCGTGGCATGGGCGCCTGGCCCTATCTGCTGCCGCCGGCGCTGCTGGTGGTGCTGTGGCTGGTGCGCGCCGGCATGGAAGGCACTGCGCGTGGCGCCGGCGAGCGCGGCGGCGCGGTCTTTCTGCTGGCGCTGCTGGGCATAATCGCCATGGCGGCGCAGCTCACGCTGCTGCTCGGCTACCAGTCCCACGTCGGCTTCGTGTTCGCGCGCATTGCGCTGTTGAACGGCGTCTTCATGACCGGGCTCGCCCTCGGCGCCGGGCTCGGCACCGCGCGGGCGCGCCGGGGCCGGCCGGTCGTTGCGCTGGTGGCGGTGATGGGCCTGGTGGCGGTGGTGCTGCTGATGCTGCCCCTCGCGCTGGCGCTGCTCGGCGCGGCGGCGGGCCCGTTGCAGGAGCCGGGCTACGTGACCTTGGCGCTGCTCCTCGGCCTGCTCGCCGGCACGGGCTTTCCGCTCGCGGTCGCCATCAGCCACCGCAACCGGCCCGAAATCGTGCAGAGCGGCGGCCTCGCCACCGCCGCCGACAACCTCGGCGGCGCCGCCGGCGGCCTGGTCACCGGCGCGCTGATGCTGCCGCTCCTGGGCAGCGCGGCCACCTGCGGGGTGCTGGCCATGCTCGCGCTGCTGGCGACGGTGCCGCTGCTGGCCGCCCGCCTGCTGCCGGTCCTGCCGGCGCCGACGCCGGCCCGCCGGGAGCGCGCCATGCCGTCGTTCCCGTGGCCGGGGCTGGGCTGGGCGCTGATCTACGCGGTGCTGTTGGTGTACGGCTGGCACCTGCTGGAGCAGGGCACGGCACCCGGACCGCAGGTGCATTTCGACCCGTCGAAGCTCACGGAGCTAGCGGGCGACATGCGCTTTGCCGCGGTGGAACGGCCCTTCGTGCACTACCTCGGCCGCTCTCCGGACGGCCCTGCCGCGGAACTCGGGCCCAGCGTCGCGGCGCTGGCCAGCATGGCCGCGGCGCCTGATGTCCACGGCTACGGTGGTCCCATCAACCTGCTGCTGGCCGTGAATCGCGACGGGACACTGATGGGCGTGCGCTATCTGGCATCGAACGAGACGCCGAGCTATATCGCCGGCATCGATACCTGGCTCGCGGGCTTGGCCGGTGCGGACTTGGCCGCCGGACCCCTGGACCTGGAGCGGGTGGACGGGATGAGCGGTGCCACTGTCACGAGCCGCGCGGTGCTCGCGACCATCAATCGCGCCGCGGGGCGGGTGGGCGAGGTGGCCTTCGGCAGCGCCAAGCCGCCGTTGCAGGCGCCGGCGGCGGCGTCGCTCGGTGCGCCGTTCTGGGCGACGGTGGGGCTGCTGCTCACCGCGCTGATCGTCCATCTGACCGGGGCGCTCCGCGCGCGGCTGGTGCTGCTGGTGGCCACGCTTGGGGTGCTCGGGCTCTGGCTCAACACGCCGCTCACCGAGATCGACCTCGTGAATCTCACCCTCGGCAAGGTCGCCACGCCGGCCGCGAATCCGCAGCGCTGGCTGCTGCTCGGCTTTGCCGGCGTCACCGCGCTCTTGTTCGGACCCATCTGGTGCGGGCTGCTGTGCCCGTTCGGCGCGCTGCAGGAGCTCCTGTCCCGCGCCGGCCGTTGGCTCGGGCTGCGCAGCTATCCGGACCGGCGCGTGGACCAGGCCGCGCGCTACCTCAAGTACCTGCTGCTCGCGGGCATGCTCATCGCGGTCTGGCTCAGCGGCGACACCCTGTGGGCGGCGTTCGACCCGATGCAGCGGGTGTTTGGCGGCCTGGGCGGGTGGATGCTGGTGCTCGCGGCGGCGGTGCTGCTGGGCTCGCTGTTCTACGTGCGCTTCTGGTGCCGCTACTTCTGTCCGTTGGGGGCCTTCCTCGCGCTGGGCAACAAGATTGCGCTGCTCGGTAGGCTCGCGCCCAAGCGCCGCTTCGAGCACTGCGACCTCGGCGTGCGCGGCGAGTACGATGTCGACTGCATCCGCTGCGCCCGCTGCCTGGGCGGCGAGGATACGCGGCTGCGGCACCGGCGGGACGCTGCGCCCCCGGGCAATCGGTCACCCCAACCATTCATCCAAGGATCGTAGCAGCGCTCGTGGGAGCGGCACTCGTGGTGCCGCGACCGGCGGCAAGGCAGCGCATCATGTCTCGGAGTAACTGCCGGGCGGCAGGCAACCTTCCAGCCGTCGTCGCGCCACAAAAGGCAGTGGCGCTCCCACGCCGGTCCGCCTGGATCAATCGTTATGGTAGGTCGGGTTAGCGATCGCGTAACCCGACCATCAACGGCGCACCGTCGCCCTGCGAGCAGATCGATGCCCTGGCCGTCACGGACGAGCCGATCGTGTTGAACAGCACGAAGGCGACCTTACGCAGCGCCGACGTGGACGCGTTTGTGGAGCAGATTGTGCGCTTCGGACACCGAACCATCGGCGCGCCGCCATCGTCTAAAGTTGCATCATCGCTTCCGACGAGCCATGGCCGCCATGTACGGGCCGAGACACCTCTACTCACGACACATCCACGAGCGCGAGCTCCGCTTCCTCGCCCTGGTGCTGCTCACCGGGTGCGTGATCGCGTTGCAGCTCGGCGAAGGCCTGCGGCTGGCCGGGCTTCAGGGCGCCGGCTGGCGTGCCATCGATCTGCCGGCCCTCGAGCGACGCATCGATGTCGGCAATCTCAGCGAGCATGAGGCAGTTTGGTACCACGAGGCCACGCGGCAGGAGACGCACGCGACCGGTGCGGAGCAGCGGCCATGACCGCCGTCACCTGTGAGCTCTGCCCCCGCGGCTGCGTCATTCCCGAGGGCGCGGCGGGCGACTGCCGCATCCGCGTCAACCTGGGCGGGCGGCTGCGGGCGACCACCTACGGGCGCCCGTCCGCGGTGCACATCGACCCGATGGAAAAAAAGCCGCTCTATCACTTCCTGCCGGGCGCGCCGGTCTTCTCCATCGCCACCGCCGGCTGCAACCTGCATTGCCTCAACTGCCAGAATTGGCAGCTCTCGCAGCGCGGCGGCGAGGAGATGGAGGAGATCTACCGGCTCGACCCGCCGGAGCTGGTGCGCGCCGCCCGCGAGGAGGGCTGCCGCAGCATCGCCTACACCTACTCCGACCCCATCGTTTTCTACGAGTACGTCTACGACACCGCCGAGCTGGCCCATGCGCAGCGGCTGGCCAATTGCTTCATCACCGCCGCCTACATCAACCGGGAGCCGCTGCGGAAGCTGTGCGGGGTCATCGACGCCGTGAACGCGGACCTGAAGGCCTTCGACGACGGGTTCTACCGCCGCGTCAACGGCGCGACGCTGAAGCCGGTGCTGGACGCGCTGGTCACCATGCGCGAAGAAGGCGTCTGGCTAGAGGTCACGAACCTGTTGATCCCAACCCTGAACGACGACCCCGCCATGATCCGCCGCCTGGCGCGTTGGGTGCACGACGAGCTCGGCCCCGGCACGCCGCTGCACTTCAGCCGCTTCCAGCCGTTGTACCGCATGCGCAACCTGCCGCCGACGCCCGTCGAGACCCTGGACCTGGCACGGCGCGAGGCGAAGGACGTCGGCATGGAGCACGTCTACGTCGGCAACGTGCTCGGCCACGAAGGCAACTCCACCTACTGCCCGCGCGACGGGACTTTGCTCATCGGCCGCGTCGGCTTCATGATCACCCACTACGCGCTGACCCCGGACGGCCGCTGCCCGAGCTGCAACGAGCGTATTCCAGGCGTCTGGCGGTCCGCGGAACTGTTTGGAGAGCAACCATGACCCGCGAGCCTGATCGATCCTCGAGGCAGCCTGAGCGCCGGCGTGTGCTGGCCCTGCTGGGCGGGCTGGGTACGCTGGGCCTGCTACTGCCCTGGTTGCGGACGTCGGCGCCCGCGCGGCCGGTTCAGCGCGAGATCAGCCTCCACGAGGCGGACTTCTACCGCCCGCACGATCTGGCAGGCTAGTGCAGCGATATGAAAGTTCCGCGCCCGGTCTCGGGCTGGACCGTGCCCGTATCGCCCTGGAGGGCGACACGGATCAGCGCCGCGGGCGGCGTTGAGCGTGGTCTCGATACTTCCGCAAGAGCGCACCAGAGGCCAAACCATGCCGATGCGCACCACCCGGGCCGCGAGGCTCGCGGCCTTGATACTGATCCTGCTGGTGGCCGCCGCGGCGGTCGTGGTGGGCTGGTCCGAGGAGGCGCACGATCACGCCGCCGATGTCGTCAGGCCCAGCGCCCTGGCCGGGAACTGGTATTCCGCCGACCCCGAGATCCTCGCCAAGACCATCGACGGCCTGCTCGCCGCCGCCCACCCGGAGGCGCCGGCGGTCCGGCTGCGCGCGCTGGTGGCACCCCACGCGGGCTACGCCTACAGCGGCGCCACCGCGGCGGCCGCCTTCAAGCTGGTGCAAGGCGCCGACTACGGGCGCGTGGTGCTGTTGGCGCCGTCGCATCGGGCCGACTTCGACGGCCTGTCCATCGCCCCTGTCGATGCCTACGCGACGCCGCTGGGGCAGGTGCCGCTGGATGAGCCTGTCATCGCGAAGCTGCGCGCCTCGCCGCTGGTGCACGCGGACTCGGACGCCCACGCGCAGGAGCATGCCATCGAGATCGAGCTGCCGTTCCTGCAACGCACCCTCGCGCCCGGCTGGCGGCTGGTGCCGATCCTAGTGGGCCGGCTCGATGGTAACGACTACGCGCGGGCGGCGGACCTCATCCGGCCCTTCGTCGACGATCACACCCTGCTGGTGGTCTCCAGCGACTTCACCCACTATGGGCCTCGCTTCGGCTATCTGCCGTTTCTGCCGGACGAGCACGTCCAGGCGCAGATCCGAGCCCTCGACGACGGTGCCGTCGCGCGCATCGCGGCGCTGGATGCACAAGGTCTGCTCGAGTACCGGGCGCGCACCGGCATCACCGTTTGCGGGATTCGGCCGCTGGCGGTGCTGCTGGCGCTGTTGCCGGCGGACGCCGAGGTCCATCGGCTTGCCTACGCCACCAGCGGGGAGCTGACCGGCGACTGGCTCAACTCGGTGAGCTACGTGGCGCTGGGGGTGACGGCGCCGGCCGGGCACTGGCAGGGCGGTGTGGGAGCGCCGTCCCCGGCGCGATCGCGGGCTCAGGATCGCGGCGGGGACGCCGCTCCCACGGCGCGGGACGGTGGCGCGGATCGCGGCGGGGACGCCGCTCCCACGGGGGAAGGCACCGCGCCGGATGCCGGTCTCGATGCCGACAACCTCGCGCGCCTGCACCGGCTCGCCGTGCTCGGCATCCGCCGCGCCGTGCTCGGCAGCGACCAGGTGCCCGACGCCGAGCTGCTCGCCGCGGTGGACGGCCTGCCGCCGGCGCTGGAGCAGCGGGCCGGTGCCTTCGTCACCTTGTGGAAGGACGGCGCGCTGCGCGGCTGTGTGGGCCACGTGCCGGACGACCTGCCGGTGTTCCTGTCCGTGCTGCAGAGCGGCGCCAACGCCGCCACCAGGGACAACCGCTTCCGAGCGGTGCAGCCGGAGGAGCTGGACAAGCTGGAGGTGGAGGTCAACGTGCTGACGCCGCCGCGGCCCATCGACTCCATCGACGAGCTGCACCTGGGCGAGCAGGGCGTCACGCTGGAGAAGGACGGCCACTACGCCCTGTACCTGCCCGAGGTCGCCTCCAAGATGGGCTGGGACCGGGAGACGACCATGTCGCAGCTTGCCCTCAAGGCCGGGCTGCCGGCGGATGCCTGGCGCGACGGTGCGTCCTTCGAGGTCTTCACC
The DNA here is from genome assembly GCF_022340605.1 of Thiohalocapsa sp. GTDB lineage: Bacteria > Pseudomonadota > Gammaproteobacteria > Chromatiales > Chromatiaceae > Thiohalocapsa. The sequence goes on along the minus strand of NZ_JAJDNQ010000085.1, from coordinate 7,122 downwards.
ACGGTCGAATACAAGGCGCATTACGCCTGGCCGGCGGCGCAGGACGGGCCTGCGCCCCACTGACCGAGCGCCGGCCCATCGCGGCAGGTGTGCCGCGTAGATCGGACTGAGCGACAGCGAAGTCCGGCGGCAACGCCGCCGTCGGGCCTCCTGACGTCGGCCCGACCTACCGCGCTCGCAACGCCGAATTCAAGCAGCGCGCCGGCGCGTCGAAGCGCCCCGGTCGCGAGTCACGCCCCGGGTTTGTAAGCACCGGCGCAAGACCTGACAACGGGGCCACAGACGGGAGATTTCACCATGTCATTTGCAAGCATCAACCCCGCCAGCGGCGAGCTGGTGGAGCGTTTCGAGCCCATGGACGACGCTGCCGTCGCCGCCCGGCTGGAGGCCGCAGCGCGTGCCGCAACGGCCTGGGCCGCCGAGACACTGGCTGCACGTTGCGCCCTGTTGACGCGCGTGGCCACGCTGCTGCGCGAGCACAAGACCCCGCTTGCGGCGCTCATCACCGTCGAGATGGGCAAGCTCATCGGCGAGGCCGAGGCCGAAGTGGAGAAGTGCGCCCTGGCCTGCCAGCACTACGCCGAGCAGGCACGGGCCTACCTGGCCGATGAGCTCATTCCGTCGGACGCCGGCCGCAGCCTGATTGCCTGCACGCCGCTCGGACCGGTGCTGGCCGTCATGCCCTGGAACTTCCCGTTCTGGCAGGTGTTCCGCTGTGCCGCGCCGGCGCTCGCCGCCGGCAACCCGGTGCTGCTCAAGCACGCGTCCAATGTGCCCGGCTGCGCGCTCGCCATCGAGGACCTGTTCCGCGATGCCGGCGCACCGGAAGGCGTGTTCTCGGCGCTGATGATCGAGGCGGGCAGGGTGGACGCCGTCATTGCGCACCCGGCGGTGCGGGCCGTGAGCCTTACCGGCAGCGACGTGGCCGGCCGCAAGGTCGCGGCGGCAGCGGGTGCGCATCTCAAGAAGACCGTGCTGGAGCTGGGCGGCTCCGACGCCTTCGTGGTGCTGGGGGACGCGGACCTGGACCTCGCCGCCGAGATGGCCGTCCAGGCGCGCTTCATGAACGCGGGCCAGAGCTGCATCGCTGCCAAGCGCTTTATCGTCGTGGCGTCCGTCGAGGCCGCCTTCATGCAGCGTTTCCGCGCCGGCATCGAGGCGCTGCGCCCGGGCGATCCCGCCGATCCGCAGACGACGCTCGCACCCATGGCCCGCGCCGATCTGCGCGACGAGCTGCATGCCCAGGTACAGGCCAGTGTCGAAGCCGGCGCCGTGCTGGTGATGGGCGGCAAGGCCCTGGACCGGCCCGGCTTCTTCTATGCGCCGACGCTGCTGGACCACGTCGGCCCCGGCATGCCCGCCTACACGGACGAGCTGTTTGGGCCGGTGGCGGCGGTCATCCGGGCGGCCGACGAGAAGGAGGCGCTCGGTATCGCCAATGACAGCCGCTTCGGCCTCGGCGGCAGCGTCTGGACCGAAGATGCCACCCGCGGCGAGCGCTTCGCTCGGCAAATGGCCTGCGGCTGCGCCTTCGTCAACGGCATGGTCAAGAGCGATCCGCGGCTGCCCTTCGGCGGCATCGGCGATTCCGGCTACGGGCGCGAGTTGTCGCGGCTCGGAATTCGGGAGTTCGTCAACGAGCAGACGCTTTGGGTGCGTTGAGGTGGGAGCGGCGTCCCCGCCGCGATGTCGAGTCCGCTAATCGCGCCGGGGACGGCGCTCCCACACCGCCACGCCGGCGCCTAGCCCGCGCCGTGGGAGCGGCGTCCCCGCCGCGATGTCGAGTCCGCTAATCGCGCCGGGGACGGCGCTCCCACACGCTCGGCGTTGCGATCACTGCTTGCCCAATCACATCCCCGCGGCAGATAGCGGAGGCACACAAGGGCTTCGGCCGACAGCCGGGCGTTTGCCGGCACGAGACGCGGCCATCCAGTCGGCGGCCCGCTTAGAATCGGCGGGCGGTCTCGGCCGTCCCGGCGCCCTGCAAGGTTTGGCGTTCCATCGGACCGCGATGCCGACGCGACCCCATAGCCACTCTGGAGCACGCAAATGAATGCCTTCGACATCCTTGGTTCACTGATGCAGGGCGGTATGCGCCCGACCGCCGGCCGCATGCAGGACATGTTGGGCGGTCAGGGCCCAGGCGGCATGTTCGGTGGCATGCCTCCCGGTGGAATGCCGCCCGGTGGCATGTCCCCCCGTGGCATGCCGCAGGGCGGCCCCGGCAACCTGTTCGACATGCTGGGCAAGATCGCCGGACCGATGATGAGCGGCGGCGGTCAGCGCGGCGGCAATGGCATGGCCTTCGATATCCTGAAGCAGATCGGCGGCGCCGTTTTCAGCGGCCAGGGCGGGCCCAACGTCGCCGGCTCCGGCACCACCGCCGCCGGCGCCGGCGCCATGTCCGTCTTCGGCGCCCTGGCCGCCCAGGCCCTGGAGGCTGCCAAGCAGATGATGGCCAGCGGCGGCGCGCCGGGCGCCGCGCCGACGGGCGGTGCCGCTCCGGCCGGCGGTGCCGGCGGCTTCAACCTCGATGAGGCCTCGGCCATCATTGCCGGCCTGCGCAAGCCCGCCAACGCGGAGGAAGAACAAAAGATCGAGGACATGGCCACGCTCACCATCCGCGCCATGATCAACGCCGCCAAGGCCGACGGCCAGATCGACCCACAGGAGGCGCAACGCCTGTTGGGCAAGATGCAGGAGGACGGCATCACCGAAGAAGAGCGCCAGTTCGTCCTCACCGAGATGCAGAAGCCCATGGAGACCGACGCCATCGTCAACGCCGTCCCCAACCAACAGGCCGCGGCCCAGATCTACACCGCCTCTCTGATGGCCATCCAGGTGGATACCGACGCCGAGCAGCGCTACCTCCAGGAACTCGCCGCCAAGCTCGGTCTCAACCAGCACGCCGTGGCCTACCTGCACCAGGCCGTCGGCGTCGCCTGACGCACGCGGCCAACAGGCCCGCTCAACCGCCAGGGATGGCTTCGCAACCTCGCCCCCCGGGCAGGGCAAGGTCCCGGTATGCCCACCGCGAGTATGCATAAAAGTTCAAATAGGATGCCAAGGCGCCGACCTCGCGTAGGTTGGGCCGACGTCAGGAGGCCCAACGCTTAGCGCCAATAGGGCCAAGACAGCCGCGACACGCGAGCGGCGAGCCGCACCCTCCCGCGAGACGCGCCGCGAGGACCGTTGGCTTCGGCTTACTCCGTGCCGTCGCCCTTCTTCACCTTCTCCGCCGCGGTGAACACGTCGAGGATCTCCCGCTGGGTGACCGTCCCATCCGCCTTGGCCTTGTCGGCCAGCGGCTTCACCGCGGGGACACGCTCCACCACCTGATCCAGCTTCGCGATCTGGTCCGGCGTGGCCGGCGCGTCGGCCCGGTCGCTGCAGCTCTGCAGCAGGGCGGGCAGGAGCAAGGCGGGGACGAGGCGGACAGCAACGCGCATGGTCGTATGCCTGTTGGCCGAGGGAAAAACCGCTAGGGTGGACAAGCGCGGCGTAGTCCACCATCGGGGCGTCTGTCGGCACCAGGATCGGTGGATTTCGCTTCGAGGCCCCGAAAGTATTGCTCGCAACTCCGGAAACGAGAGCGGATCGTCGGTCGGGCTAGCGATAGCGTAACCCGACAATCAAGGGCGCACCGTCGCCCAGCGTCGGGTTACGCTGCGCCAACCCGACCTACACCGGATACTTTGACGGCCTCTGCGCTCATCCACCCCACACCGCGGCTGCGGCCAATGCGGATCGCGGGCGCCGGACTCCTCGCCTGCGGCGAGGGCGCCGGGGCGTGGCGGGTTGGTGGTGTCCGGCAGTGCGGCGAGGAAACCCTGGCGGCCGCTCCGGTCTGTCGCAGCAGGGTGCGGGCTCAGTAATACTGCCGAATATATCCATAAGCCTTCTCGAACAACTCCGCATCGCTGTGCAGCTTGTACTTGAACAGCGTGCTGCGCAGCGCCTTCTTGACTTCGCGCTCGCCGGCGCTGGTGTGCTGCCAGCCGTCGAAGCGCACGACGCGGACGATGGCGTCGATGTCGGCGACGACGCGCTCGACGATGACCGGCGTTTCGGGGCTCTTCACTTGCTCGAACAGTTCGGTGAGCGCCGCCTTGCCGCGGTCCTCGTCCTCTTCGGGCGGGGTGGCGCGCTCGGTCTCGACGGTCTCGCGGGCGATGTCGAGCAGTTCTTTGAGGAAGTTGACGCTGTTGGTCTGGCCCTGGTCGAAGCGCTGCTTGAGCGCCTCCAGCCGCTCGGAGAGGGCCTTGAAGCGCGGGTTGCCCTGGTACTTGCGCAGCCGAGCGGTGAGCTTGATCTCGATCTCTTTGGTCTTCTTCGCAGGCTCCGGCGAGTCGAGGATGGCCTCGATGACGTCGGCGTCGAACACCAGCTCGTCGAGGTCGTCCCGGAGGTTGTCCACGTGCACGTTCTGGTGGATCAGCTTGAGGGTCTTTTCGTGGAAGGCGTGCCACAGTAGGGCACCCTGACCGCCGGCGGGCTTGATGCTCTCGTACACCCGCGCGAGCCAGCGGTAATCGTCCTCGTACTGTTGCAGCACCGGGTCTGGAGACAGGGCCTCCCAGAGCTTGCTGAGCACGCTCATGTCCGCCGCGAAGGCGTCGCGGGTGGCGTTGTTCGGCAGGCATTGCTGCGCGGCGATCAGCCCCGCATAGCCGGCGAGGGTGCGGTCCACATCGTGGAAGTAGGCCAGGCACTTCTGCACTGCGCCGGGCAGCTCGGTCTTGAGCGCCGCGATGTTGCCAACGACCTTCTGTATGCCCCTTTCGTCGAAGTCGAGCGTCTTGGCCACGTCGTCGAAGACGCCGACGTAGTCGACAATGAGCCCGTGGGACTTCGTCGCCATGCCGTCGCTCCCAGGTGGAGCGTAGGTGCGGTTGGTGCGGGTGATTGCCTGCAGCAGGGTGTGATCGCGCAGCGGCTTGTCCAGGTACATCACGTGCAGGATGGGCGCGTCGAAGCCGGTCATAAGCTTGGCGGTGACGATGAGGATCGCGAGCGGGTCGTTCGGGTCGCGGAAGCGGTCCAGCAGGGCCTCTTCGGTGTCGCGGTCGCGCTTGTACGGGGCGTAGCGGGCGTCGTCCTTCTCCTTGCCCTGCACCGAGATGACGATGTCCGTCTCGATGCCTTCGGCCAAGTGCGGGTCCAGCGCGGCCTTGTAGAGCAGGCAGCATTCCTGGTCGAAGGTGACCACCATCGCCTTGAAGCCGTTCGGCGCCACCTTGGCCTGGAAGTGCGTCGCGATATCCGCGCAAATGGCCTCGATGCGCTCCGGCGCCTTCACCAGCACGGCCATGTTGGCGGCGGTCTTGGCCAGGTTGTCGCGGTCCGCATCGGACAGGCGACCGGTCAGCGCACGGAAGCCTTCGTCGATGACGTCCTTGTCGATGCGCAGCTCCACCAGCCGCGGCTCGAAGTGCAGCGGCAGCGTGGCGCCGTCGCGGATGGACTCCTCGAAGCCGTAGCGGCTGAGATAGCCATTGGCGTCCTCTGGCGCGCCGAAGGCGTAGAAGGTATTGCGATCGCGGGTGTTGATGGGCGTGCCGGTGAGCCCGAACAGGAAGGCGTTCGGCAGCGCCGCGCGCATCTGCATGCCAAGGTCGCCCTCCTGGGTGCGGTGCGCCTCGTCCACCAGGGCGATGATGTTGTGCCGCTCGTTCAGCACCGGGGAGTCGTTGCCCGGCTGGTCGGGGTCGTCGGCAGCGGTGTCGTCGCCGCCGTCGCTGCCCGCATCGGATGCGGCCCCGCTCGCATCATCCGCGGCCGCGGCGGCGGGGCTCGGCAGCGCGAGCCCCAGCTCGGCGGCGAGGGTTTGGAGCTTGTCGCGCTGCTCGGCCTGCTTGGCCGTGTCCTGCACCTTGCCGACCTTGCGCCAGGCGACGCCGAGCTCATCCGCGGCCGCCTGCGCTTCGCCGCGCTGCGCGAGCTCCGGGATCTGCTTCAGTAGCCGCGCGACGCTCTGCGCGGGCGTCTCCTCGCCGAACTTGAAGATGGTCGTGATGATGATCTTGCGCGTGTCCTGGCGAAGCAGGGTCTTCAGCGCGCGGCGGGACTCGGCCTTTTGAAGGTTCGGCACATCGGCGCCGTGGAAGGTGGCGCTGATCTGCGCATCCAGGTCGATGCGGTCCACGACGATGAGCACCGTCGGGTTCTTGAGCTTGGGGTGCAGGCGCAGCTTCTGCGCCGCGAACACCATTAACAGCGATTTGCCGGAGCCCTGGAAGTGCCAGATCAGCCCGCGCTTCGGCTGCCCGGCCACCACGCGCGCGACGATGCGGTTGGCGGCCTCGTATTGCTGATAGCGGCACACCACCTTGAGCCGGCGCTGCTTCTTGTCCGTGGCGAACAGCACGAAGTTGGCCAGGATGTCGAGCACCGTCGCCGGCGCCATCAGCCCGCACACGGCGTGCTCCAGCTCCGCGAGCCCGCCGGCGGCTGCCGCATCGGGGTCGTCGGCGTCGACGTCCTCCTCCGCCGGCCGCCAGGGCCCCCACAGGTGCACGGGCATGTGGATAGAACCGTAGCGCAGCGCCTTGCCCTCGGTGGCGACGCTGAACAGGTTGCAGGCGAATAGCTCCGGGACGAAGCGCTCGTAGTCGTCGTGCACCTGGATGGCGCCGTCCACCCAGCTCACCGCCGGGCGCACCGGGGTCTTCGCCTCGATCAGCACCAGCGGCAGCCCGTTCACCAACAGCACCAGGTCCGCGCGCCGCTCGGCCGGGCCGGCGCGGTAGCTGTATTGGGTCGTGACCAGGTATTGGTTGCGCGACAGGTCGTCGAAGTCCACCAGCCGCACGGTTACATGCTCGCCGTCCTTGCCGAAGGGCATGGAGCGCTCGCCACGCAGCCAGGCGGTGAACTCCTCGTTGGCGCGGATCAGCCCGTCGGAGCGCACCGACAGCACGATGGCGCGGAGCCGGTAGAGCACCTCCTCGGCGCGCCCGGGCTGCTCCGCGATGCAGGGGTTGAGCCCGATTAGCGCGTCGCGCACCAGCGGCTCCGAGAAGACCTCCCGCGGCTCGCGCGGGACGGCCGCCGGCGGCAGGTAGGTCCAGCCGGCGCCCCTGGCGGCGATGCCGTAGCTGCCGCGGGCGTCCTGGAGGTTCA
>NZ_JAJDNQ010000070.1 GCF_022340605.1 Thiohalocapsa sp. | reverse complement strand
CTGCGCCTGCGCGGCGCTCAGCGCCTCCTGCGCGCGGTCGAACTGCTGCCGGGCAACGAAGCCACGCGCCAGCATCGGCTCATAGCGCGCAATGGTGTTGCGCGCCTCCACCAGCCGCGCCATGGCCGCCGCGACCTTGGCGCGGGCGGCGTCCACCGCGTGCTGCGCCGTCGCCGGGTCCAGGCGCGCCACGATCTGCCCCGCGCGCACCCGGTCGCCGACGTTGACGCTGCGCGCGATGAGCTGGCCGCCCACGCGAAAGGCCAGGTTGATGCTGTCCTGCGCCTCGATCGTGCCGTGGAGCGTGATGTCTTCGCCGCCGCCGGTTTCGGTGACCTCCGCGACGCGTACCGGCCGGATCGGCTCAGGCTTGGCGCCGCCCGCCGGGGATTGATCCTGTCCGCACGCGCTGAGCAGCAGGCCCGCGCAGATGGTCAGCAGCGATAAGAGCGTGCGCCGACCCCGTGGAGAGAGCTTTGGACCCGCCTGGTGCATATGCCACCCCTGAGCTGATTGCAGCGGCGAACACCGCCGATGATTGACCGATAACCGATTGGATCAGCGCCGCCGTGGACGCCGCGCCGCCCGACACACCGCCCGCGAGCGGAAACAGCAGGAACAGGTAGCCAAGCTGTGCCAGCACCGGCAGCGCCAGCATCGGGAACAGCAGCTCCGCGGAACGGGAACCGCCCAGCCACGGGGCGACGTCGGCCGGCAAATTTACGGCCAGGTTCAAGACTGCCCTGCCTCGCTCGCGACGGTGTCTGACCCTATTGTTTCCCGGACCCAGCAGCACCGTCAGCAGGATCAACAGTCCGGCGCCCAGCAGAAAGCCCGTCACAACCGCGACCCCGTCGTGGGAGCGGCGTCCGCGCCGCGACCGCCGCGCCCCGACCTCTTCATCGCGCCGAGGACGGCGCTCCCACCGCCACGCATCGACGTGTGAGCGGCGCGCCCGCCGCGATGCCCCGGTGCGCCGAGCAGCAGGCCGGTCATGGCCGTGGCCCCTGCTGCGTCGCATCACTCACGCCCAGGACCTTCAGGAACAGGGCCTCGTCTGCCGCCAAGCCAGCCAGAAACCGAACAGAAGCAGCAGCCGGGTAAAGAAGGCGATTGGGCGTGCCACCGAGTTGGTTGCTCCACGGACTCGTTGCAGGGATCGCTCCCGCGGATGCTGCCGCGGGCGCTCCCGCGGTCGCTCCGGGGAGCGCTCGATGGGGGAGCGCTTTCCGGCGGACAGCTCCGTCCTGGCGCAGCCGGCCCCGACATCGCGCGCTGTCCGCGCCGCGATCAGGGACGGGTGCCCGCGTCGCCGTCCCCGGCTGCCGGCTGCCGGCTGCGCCGTATGATCGGGCCGCTCCACCGGCCCCCCTCGGCGCTTGAAGGACAAGCCGCCGTCGCCGACCCGCCGGCGGTTCAGGCCTGAGCGGCCAGCTTGGCCGTCGCCACCTCCGAGGCCGGCGTCACCGTGCGGTACAGCAGCCACAGCGACAGCCCCAGCACCACGAGCTCGGCGGTCAGCATGATGAGCAGCGTCAGCAGGCTGATGCCGTCCAGCGCGGAGATGGACTGGCTGGGATTGCCGCCGATGTTCGGGGAGATCATGAGCCCCGTCTGCGGGTTCGCCAGCATCACGAACAGCAGGCGGCCGGCCGCGCCGAACAGCAGCAGCATGGAAAAGAGAATGCCGAGGCAACTCGCCCAGATGCCGATCCAGACGGTTTTCACCACGCCCCCGCCGCTGAGGCGCGCATCCCCGGCGGCGATGCGATGCCCGAGCGCCGGGTAACGGAAGAACCAGAAGGCGGTGAAGATGGTCACGATCATGCCGCCGTAGGACAGATAGTTGCTCAGATCGATGCCCTTGCGTGCGGCAGACTGTGGCGAGAAACCGAAGATCACGTACACCGCCAGCGCCAGCGGCACGGCAAGGAGCACGAGTTGAATCGCGAAACCGGTCCAGCCGAGCTTGGAGAAGGTTGCCCCGAGTTGGTCGGGGTCTTTGGGAGGCCAGGGTGCAACAGCCATTTACGACTCTCCGCTTAGTGATGGGGTTTTAGGAGACGGGCGGACGAAATATAGCACCCGGAATCTGCCGCGAATGGAGCGATTGAGACAGACCGAGTATCGGAGTCCACGAACGGTGTGGGCCTGGCGACAAGGGGCAATGTAGATACTCCGATAGCGAGACACCGCTATTGCGTCGATCACCAATCATGCCTTTCCCCTATCACTTGGTGGGACAACACTACGGTGTCGCCCGGCGAGACCCCGGACAAGGGCTCGCCGCGGACAATGCCCGCCGAATGGGGTCGAGGGGAAATCCGCAATCGGACCCTGGGCGGCCATGCGCCGTATCCGCCGCGTCGTGGCACGGGTCATGCGGTGAACCTGGAGACTCGCGTTGGCCGTGAAGGCGTTGTAGTTGAACGGGTCGAACTCCGGCACGAGGCTCGTCCAGTAGACCTTCGCGTCCATTTCGTCGAAGACGCGCCCTTCCAGGGCCAGGTAGTCGTCTAGGGTCGCGACATCATCCGCCTTGGCGGCGGTGAATTCCTCACCGAGGTGGCCCCGGTGCCAAGGCTGAAGCGGTGGCTGAGCACGCGCCCAGAGTGCATAGGCGATCACGGCTGCGGCAACAGCACCCAGCACCCAGCACCGCCGACGCGACATAGCGGAGAAGACGCTTGCCTGCCCGCGTGAGTCTCGTCATGCTCGGCTCCGGTTCAGCACGATGACGTCCCGGCAGGCACTGCCGGGGGCTGGTGCGGGATGCCGAGCTGTCTCAAGACCCACAGATCCACGCCCTGCCGCTGACGACTGCGAATGCCGATGATCGTAACGGCAGCCCCGCAGATCGCCAACGGATGGCCGCACCAATCGTCGCCGAATAGACTCCGGTATTCAGGCCGGGCCGACGGCGAGCGCGGCCAATTGGTCAGTCCACTACACCCAAACAGGCAATCATCACCACCGATGAGCACGAACACGTTCCGGCCAACCCATCTGTATCTCGCGCTGCTGGCCGTCCTAGCGCTCGGCATCGCCGGATGCGGCACCACCACGGGCAGCCGCGCCGGCAGCGGCGCCCTGTTCGGCGCCGCAACCGGGGCTGCCCTCGGCTCGCTCAGCGCGAATGCCGGGCGCGGCGCCCTGATCGGGGCGGGCGCAGGAGCCCTAGGCGGCTACCTCTTCGATCAGCATCAACGCGGGAACATCGACTGACGCCGCACACGGCCGCCCACAACATTGCCGGACAAGACGGGTCCGGCACACCAACCCGCCTCACTCGAGCCAAGCTCGCTCGAGCTAGCCCCACGCGAGCCAGCCCCGCTCGAGCCAGCCAGGCACGCCGCCGCCAACCGGCCACCGCGATGGGCGGCTCGCACCGACCTCGCCCGCCCCGCCCCGTGGACCGGCGATGAGCGAGGGGATGCCTCGCATGCCCCCGATTTCTTCTCCCCTCTCTGCCCCCCTGTCGCGCCATGGCTGGCAGGTCCGGCCTCGCGCTCGGCATCGCCGATTACCGCACGCCCCCGCGAGTCCCAAGGCAACCACCCACGGCGGACCCCGCAAAACTCCTTATCGGACATTTAGAAGACCTAAAGCAGGTTTCTCGGCTCAGTTCGTATACGCATCGTCGAATAGGATATATACGCTCTGTGACATGCGCGTATACGCGCTGTAGCCACGGGAATAGTCCCTTGGCGGCGACCGGGATACGGGCCTGATGAAACGGCAGAGTATGTGCACAGCGAGGCCGCGGTGATGAAGGTTACCGCTTCGATGGCCTTTCGATCGCGGCGCTGCTCACCTTGCGCGAGCTTTGCTAAACGCCGCTTTATCGGCATATCCTTAGCTACGGTCGGGACACCACCGATGCCGAATGCGGGTTGCCGCTCGCTGATTCAACCTGATAATGCGACAGACCTTTGATCGAGCAACCTGGCGCGAATGGATCGCATAAGAAAACGTCCCGTATTCGGAGCAGGAGCATTTGGCAAACACCGGGATCTATCTTTGCGGCGCTTCTCGTCAGGTAGGACACCCGCCAACTATCGACTCTGCCCGGACACTTCGACTGGCGCTGTTGCCTGGCGCTGTTCCAGGCACCGCGATTTCAGGCGCAACGCCGATCTGCCCGGGCATCGCCGACTATTGGTTTCTTCCAACGCCAATCAGGACATTTCGACAGGTATCGACATGCAAAGGCCACTCAAATATCACCTGATCCTCCTCGCTGCTGCGACATGCATGCTTGCCGGAGCGCTCGCATGGAGCGAAACACCTACAGGCAGCAAGGCTTACATCACATTTTCTTTTGATGACGCGCCGATAACCGTCTACAACAACGCTGCACCGCTCATCGCCAAGTACAAATTTCCCGCAACTTTGTTCGTCATAACCGGACTCGTGGCCCGACCCGGCGAACAATCCTGGTACATGAACTGGGATCAGATTCACGATCTGTACCAGCAGGGGTGGGAGATCGGTTCCCACTCCCATACCCATGCTTATCTCACGCAGATCTCGGATGCAGCCCTGGCCAAGGAGGTCGATGAGTCATTCAAGACCCTGACGGCGCAGCATCTCAACCCAGAAGTCTTTGCCACGCCGTACGGGGACTACAACGCGAAGGTCGTCGCGGCCATCGGCAAGCGCTTCAGTATGCATCGGCGCACCTGGGGGGAACAACTTGAGCTGGAAGGATTCAATGACGCCAATGCACCCAAGTGGATGGACATGGCTTCGCACTGCGTCGAGTCCGGCGAATCCGTTGCTGACGTAACCGGGCGCATCGACAGGGCCGTTGCTGCAAAGAAGTGGCTGGTACTCTGCTTCCACAACATCGTCAAGGGGGCGCCCGCGAACGACTGGGAATACAGAGACACCGACCTGGACAAGATCTTCGGCCACGTCGCGTCCGTGGATGGGCTTACCGTAGTCGACTTCGGCGAAATGCGGGGCATTGCCGACTATCCGCACTGAGCGTGGCGTTGGTAGTGTCAGGACTGAACAATCGAGTCACGACGCCGGGAGCTGGAGACCTGGCAACTACGCAATGCACGAAATACGCGAAAGGGGTGGATTCACGGACTGCTCCAGCATTTTCGCGCCTTTCGCGTGCTTCGTAGCGACTCATCGCGTCCTGGCCGGTGGCTTGGCAAACCTTCGCAGTACGCCCGCCTCGCCACATTATCGGCAAGACCGAAACCCACGGCTGGTACGATGCTGGGATACGCTCGGCTGGCCCGATCGCGCCAAGCACCTACGGATACAACGGCAGCAGCCAGGGCACCAGAACGACGCTGAGCGCCCCGACAATCAGCGTCATTGACCGCGCGCCGCGAGCCGACGAGTCAAACAACTGCATCGACCAAGGGCCGCCTGCACGCAGCCATGCCGACAGCCACTACCGACCAGCCGGACACGAAGTCGCGGACCGCCTGTCCGGGCACGCGCCGACCACGCGCTGAACGACGGACAGCCAGGCGCGCACGGCCCGCTGCCCGATGCCCTGCTCGCACGCGCGATGCGCTGCTTTCGTGGCCCCTGCCGGCACTGGTCCTGCTGATCCCGACACTGCTGGTGCTGCCCCTGGCCGGCTGTCAGTCCGCAGCGCCCCTGCCGCGGGAAGGCGGTGCGGGCAATGGCGCCGCCGTCTCGGGGCTCGGTCCGGCCCTGGCGGGGTCCATCGAGGCCATTGCCCAAAGCCGCAACCGCCCCGAGGCACTGGCTCGCGACGAGGTGCGGCAGCGGCGGCTCCTCGCGAGCCACCTGCCGGCGCTGCTGGCCGAGGCGACGCCGCCGCGGCCCGCGGCCGGTGTCGCGCAGCAAAAGGCGCTGCTCAACCCTGCCGAGCTGCGCGACGTCACGCCCATCATGCGCACCCGCGTGACGCCCGCGGGGCTCGGCCGGGCCGGTATCGGCCTGCCCCTGGTGGCCCGGCTGCCGGCGCCGCGAGACCCGAACGCGCCGCGCGCCGGCTACCACTTGCCGGCGACCCTGGTGGCTCAACCGGGCGGCCCACCCGGCAACACGCCTGAGCGCACGGGCTCACGGGTGCTCTCGGCGCCACCGACAGAGCGACATCCAAGTCGCACGCCTTCCGCGGCCGCCGTCCGGACCACCACCTGTTGCGAGGCCGCCCTGGTGGACCCCACCGCCGTTGCAGCCGTGCCGACGGCGTACGGCACCTTGCCGGTCGCGATGGACCTGCTGGCCCCCATCGAAGCCACCAGGGCCACCGGCGTCAGGACCGGGGCGGCCATCGCCAACCTGCTGTGGCCGGGGCACTTCCGGGGCGAGCCGCGCATCGTGTTCCTGGAGCCCTTCCAGCCGGACAAGACGCCGCTGGTGCTGGTGCACGGCCTGCTGTCCACGCCCGCCGTCTGGAAGCCGCTG
>NZ_JAJDNQ010000068.1 GCF_022340605.1 Thiohalocapsa sp. | reverse complement strand
GTGTGAGACCTTGTCTCCGCCGTCTCCGCCGCGCCGTGCGCCGCCGGTCGCGGCACCGTGAGTGCCGCTCCCACAAGATCGCAGCCGACGATGGTGATCACCATATGAGCGCCTGAAAGCTGTGTATAGGCTATCAGCAAGCACAGCTCGTGTAGGAGCCGTGAAATGAGCTTGCACGACAGAATGCTGTGCCAAGACGTGAACACAACATACCTTGTGGCCATGCGTCCGGGCGGATGCGGCAAAATCGGTCTCGGGTGCCCCTGCGTATTCAGTGCTGTCCATTTTGGGCAGGATGAACCGCCATGGTCGGCGAGCACTCGGAACGGGACCTGGACAGCGACGGAAGCCGGCTTCCGCTCGAGCGTTCGAGGCGGGGCGACTTCCGAGCTGATGTTCGGCCGGGATGGTCGATCGACCTGCCAATGCCATGGTGCAAATGCCTCGAAGGAGCCCGGTGATGCCAGACTTCATCGCCCGTATTCTCGTAGTCGACGACCAGCCCGCGTCGGTCGGCCTATTGATGGCCTACCTCAAGGATCGGGAGATCGATCTACTGGTCGCCCAGAACGGCGACGATGCGCTGCGGATCGCGGTCCACGCGAGGCCGGACCTGATCCTGCTGGATGTAATGATGCCCGGCAGCGACGGATTCACCATCTGCGGTCGGCTCAAGACCGATCGGCGCACGGCCGGGATTCCGGTGATCTTCCTCTCCGCCGCGATGGAGACGGAAGACAAGCTGCGAGGGTTCGCGGCCGGTGCCGCTGACTACATCACCAAGCCGTTCTCGGAGCAGGAGGTGCTGGCGCGGGTCTTCGTCCAACTCGGCGACCGGCAGCGGCTCATGGCGCTGACGAGCCAGAGTGTCGATGACGCACTTGGGGACTCGCAGTCGGCGTCAGCTGCCCTGCGGGACCGGCGCATGTTCAACCAGGCGGTCGCCATTCTGACTCGCCAGCTCACCGACCCGCCGAGCGGCGTCGAGCTGGCCCACAGGGTGGGCACCAATCAGCAGCGACTCATCCGCATCTTTCGCGAACAGGTGGGTATGAGCGCCTACGAGTACCTGCAGCAGCTACGTCTCGAGCGCGGCCGCGGTTTGCTGCACGACACCGACTTGCAGGTCCAGCTGATCGCGGACCGGGTCGGGTATCGCAACGCCGGTGACTTCACGCGTGCATTCCGCCGCTACTTCGGCGTCACGCCACGGCAATATCGGCAAGGCTATTTGAACCACGAATCCGGGGAGTCGGCAGCGACATAACTCCCCGCATGGCCGATGGGAGCCGCCGGTGCTGTCAGCTTCGCTTGACCGAGGCTTGGCCGCTACCTAGGATCGCAGGCGTCCATGAGCCGCGACCGCGCCCCATCCGTCTATGAGCAGTACGCCGACAGGTGGCGGTCGGAACGCCCACAAATTCACAGCGGCCGGTGCCGGGCACCGGTGCGACGCAGTGCCGTGGGTGGCGGCGGGGATGGGCAGGTCGAAGCAAGGCTCATGGAACCGACGTCGGCAGCCCTTCACGTACACGCTCTTTGCACTCATCCTGCTGACCCTGGTCGGCTGCCAGTCCACGTCTCCCCTGCTGCAGGGCCGCGCTGCGGGCAACGTCCCGGCCAACGCCGAGCTCGCCCAGTCCGTGGCGGAGTCCATCGAAACCCTGGCTCAAAGCCGCGGTCAGCCCGAGGCGTTGGCGCGCAGCGAGGCCCGCCATCGGCGTTTGCTGGCGGGCCACCTCCCCCAGTTGCTGGACGACGCGACGCCGCCACGGCCGACGGCAGACGTTGAGGGGGCAGATGCGCTCCTCGACCCCGAGAAGCTGAGTCGCGTCACGCCCGTGGTCCGCCCCCGCGCCAAGCCCGCGGGGCTCGAACGGGCCGGCATCGGTCTGCCCGTCGTCGCGAGGTTACCGGCGCCGCAGGATCCGAACGCGCCGCGGGCCGGCTATGACCTGCCCGCAACGCTGGTTGTCCAACCCGGTAACAGTCGGCGACCCCCGGGGGCAAATCTGTTTCCGGAACGCCCGGCCACACGGCAGCCGGAGACTGCGCCAGACATGGCGATAGGCATGCCCGGGGCCCGCTCTGTCTGCTGCGAGACCGCGCTGGTGGACCCCGATGCGGTAGCGCAGGTGCCGACCGCCGCCAGCACCCTACCGGTCGCCATGGATCTCTACGCGCCGCTCAAGGCGACCAAGGCCACGGGCATCAGACCCCTTGCGGCCATCGCCAATCTCGTGCGGCCTGGGCGCTTCACCGGCGAGCCCCGCATCGTTTTCCTGCGGCCCTTCGATGCGGACAAGACGCCGGTTGTGCTGGTGCACGGCCTCCTGTCCACGCCCGGGATTTGGGAGCCCTTGGTCACCCAACTGCTGGCCGATCCGCGCATTCGGGATTGCTGCCAGTTCTGGTTCTTCTACTATCCGACGGGCCAGCCCGTGCCACTGTCGGCGCTGCAACTGCGCAGTGCGCTGGACGACGCCGTCGCCAATACGGGCCTGACGCACAAGATGATTCTCATCGGCCACAGCATGGGCGGCATCTTGTCGCGAGCGCAGGTGTCGCGCATCAGCCCGACGCGCGCCAAGAAGATCCTCCCCGGTGTCTCCGAACTATCCGACTACAATCGCGTGCGGCGGGCATTGATCTTCGAGCCGCGCACCGACGTCTCCCGGGTCGTGTTCCTGTTCGTGCCCCACCGCGGCAGCCGACTCGCTGCCAACAGCCTGGGCGCACTGGCGATCCGTTTGATCCAGCTGCCGGACACGCTGCTGACCGAGGCCGAGTATGCGCTTGACCACCTTGCCGGCCAAGAAAGCCGCCGCCTCCCGACGAGCATCCACGGCCTCTCCCCTCACTCGCGATTCCTGCGCGCCCTGAGCGCCACCACCCCGACGGTCCCCGTACACTCCATCATCGGCAACCGCGGCCGGGGCGACGGCAGCGCCGGCTCGGATGGGGTCGTGCCAGTCAGGAGCGCGCGGGTCGCGGGCGCCAAGTCCGAATTGATCGTGCCCACCGGGCATGGCGGCTTCGATCACCCTGCCGCGGTGGCCGAGATCAAGCGCATCATCCTGATGGATGTCGCGCAGCAGCAGGCAAGCCGTGGCACGCCGGCAGAGCACGACGTCGCGCCAACGGGTAGAACGAAACCCCTTGAAAGGGCGAACCGAATGGAAAAGACCAGCCGCATCAGGCCGCCAGGAACCAGCCACATCAACCCACGAGAGGACTGACGCATGTCGCTCCAGGTCCAATTCTCTCCGCCCGCACGGGGGCTCATCATCGCCGGCGCCGTCGCGCTGGTCATCACCCTCATGCACATGGCGGCCCCGATCCTGTCGCCGCTGCTGTTGGCAACCTTCGTCGCCATCGTCGCGACGCCGGTGCTGCGCTGGCTGCGCCGCGCCGGTGTGCCGAAGTGGGGCGCGTTGGCGGTCATCATTTTCATCCTGCTGGATGTCGGCAGCCTGTTCGCATTGTTGACCACGGGTGCCTTCGAAGGCTTCCGCGACAGCTTTCCGACCTACCAGGAGCGGTTCATGCTGTTGAGCCAACAGGTGGGCGGCCTACTGGAGTCGGCGGGCATGAGCCATTCCCAGGAGGCGATTCCGGACCTCCTGGATCCGAAGAAGGTGATGGGCGTGGTGCGCATGGTGCTCTCGAACGCAAGCGGGATCTTCGCGACCGGACTGCTGGTGCTGCTCGCCGTCGTCTTTATCCTGTTGGAGGCACCGAGCCTGCGCACCAAGCTGCACGCCGCCTTCCACCTGTCGGCTGACGCGGAGGCGCGCATCAGCCAACTGCTGGCGCGCATCAACCGCTATATGCAGATCAAGACCCTGACCAGCGCCGCCACCGGCCTCTGCATCTGGCTCTTCTTGTGGGCGATCGGCATCGACTTCGCGCCGCTCTGGGGCGTGATCGCCTTCCTGCTCAACTTCGTCCCGGTGGTCGGGAACGTCGTCATGATGATCCCGGCCGTGCTGCTGGCGCTGGTGCAGGCGGACCTCGCCACCGCCCTGCTGGTCGCGGCAGGCTACCTCGTCGTCAATACCGTGATCGGCAACGTCATCGAGCCCCGAGTCATGGGCAAGGGACTCGGTATCTCGACCCTCGCGGTCTTCATCGCCCTGCTCTTCTGGGGTTGGCTGTTCGGCCTGGTGGGCATGTTCCTGGCCGTACCGCTCACCGCGGCACTGATCGCGGCGCTGGATGCGAGCCCCCAGACCCGGCCGCTCGCCATCATGCTCGGCCCAGAGCTCAAGAAGTCGACGCCGAATGCGTCGCCGTCAGACGCGTAGGCGCCCGCCCCCGGCGGCAGCACGGAGCCGCGGGCGTTTGCCGAAGAGCGGACCGCGGCGGTAGCCGGCTACCGGCGCTTCGTCGCCGAAGGCATCGGCATCGCCAGCCCATGGCAGGCGCTCAAGGGCCAGATCTACTTGGGCTCCGAGCCGTTCGTCGAGCGCATGCA
>NZ_JAJDNQ010000063.1 GCF_022340605.1 Thiohalocapsa sp. | reverse complement strand
CCACGCACCACCGAGTGCCGGCTCATCTGCGGTGATCGCGAGCCGATCCTGGTGTCATGGCTGCTGTCGCCAATGAAGGACGACATGGGCGCCATCATCGGCGCGGTCGCCGTGGGCCGGGACCTCACCGAGCGACGCAAGTTGGAGTTCCAACTGCGCCAGTCGCACAAGCTCGCGGCGCTGGGCGTCATGGCCGGTGGCATCGCGCATGAGATCCGCAACCCACTCGCCGTGTGCTCGTCGGCAGCACAGTTCCTGCTGGAGGAAGACCTGCCCGAGGACTTCCGGCAGGAGTGCATCGAGAAGATTCAGAGCGGCCTGCACAAGGCCTCGGAGATCATCGAGAACATGCTCCGCTTCGCTCGGCCCGCCTCACAGGAGATCATGGGCGAAGTAGACCTGCTGGCGGTGCTGCGCGAGACGCTGACGCTCATCGACAATCAGGCGCGGGTACAGAAGATCCGCCTGCAGCAGCACCTGCCTGAGCAGTCGGTGATCGTGCGCGGGATGCCGTCGCTGTTGCAGCAGGTGTTCATGAACCTGTGCTTGAACGCGATCCAGGCCATGCCGGATGGCGGTGATCTGGAGATCACGGTGCAGCCGCTGGACAACGAGGTCCTGGTAGAGGTGAGAGACACCGGTATCGGCATCGCCGAGGCCGACTTGGAGCGCATCTTCGACCCCTTCCACACGAGCTCGAGCCCTGGCTGGGGCACCGGGCTCGGACTCTCGATCTGTTATTCCATCGTGCAGCGACACCTCGGCTCCATCGGCGCGCAGAGCCGCTTGGGGCAGGGGAGCTGTTTCAGCGTGCGGCTGCCGTTGCTGTAGCCCGCGACCGCTCCGTCGCGGCGCCGACCGCAAGGTCTCGGCCCGTGCAGCCCCCACGGAGGGCAACGTGACGACGCCAGAGAGCATCCTCGCGGTCGACGATGAGCCCGCGGTCTGTTGGGCGCTGGAGCGCTTGTTCAGCATCCATGGCTACTTTGCGTGGACGGTGCAGCGCGGCGAGGAGGCGCTGGCCCTGCTGGCGCAGCGGCACTTCTCGCACATCCTGCTGGATGCCAAGCTGCAAGACATGGACGGCCTGGCACTTGCGGCGCAGGCGCGCGAGCACAATCCCGACGCCATCGTGCTGTTGATCTCCGCCTATTACTACCGGGACGACCCGGACATCACCAGCGCGCTGGAGAGCGGGCTCATCAACGGCTTCATCCCGAAGCCCTTCACCCACGCCGAAATTCTGCGCCATTTGCAGGAAGACCGGGCACTCTAGGGAAGCGCCTCCACAACTATGGAACGGTTTCCATGGATCGAGAACCAGGCTTCTACCTATTGTAAAGCGGAAATTTACAATAGTGGGCGCAAAAATTTACAAAAGTGGGCGCGGCCTCCGATATCGGCCGTTTCAATCGCCTTCATCGTGTCCGCCGCATAGTTGGCATCCTGGTTGCTTTATATATACCGACAGCGCGAGGCGCTGTTTAAACCTAAAACGCAATCACAGCGTAGGAGCTTTAAAATGGCAAAAGTCGCTAACTCCACCGATTCCTCGAGCCTGGCCGAAGTCGTTGACCGCGTGCTGGACAAGGGCATCGTGATCGACGCGTGGGCGAAGGTGTCCCTGGTCGGCATCGAGCTGCTCTCGGTTGAGGCTCGCGTGGTCGTGGCCTCCGTGGAGACCTACCTGAAGTACGCCGAGGCGATCGGCCTGACCTCCAGCGCTGCTGCGCCTGCCTGAGCCTGAGGCTTTGCGGCAGCCCCCGTGCCGCCGCTGACCCGGCGGCGCGGGGGACTTCACATCGCAGGAGGGCAGACCATGGGCAAAATTTTAGACGACATGACGCGTCTGCGCGAGGACATTGATCGTGGTCACGCCGAACGGCAGGCCGCCGGTCAGGCAAGGGCCGAGGATATGGCCGACATGGCGGCTGGTGTAGTCGACATGCTCGGTCGCTTCGCCTCGGCCCGCCGGGCGCAGTTCGACAAGGATAGCGCAGCGCGTGGAGCCTTCATCGGAAACCTCGTGCAGGGTGTCCGCGACCTCAGCGAAGAGGTCGGGACCATGATGACCCGGATGCATGACGAGCGCATGGACACCGCCCTGCAGGACGCCGAGGCGCGGCAACAGGACGTCGCGGAACGCGTCGAGTACATCCGCGGCAAGCTGGGCGATTTCCACGAAGAGATGGAGGCCTTCCGTGACGAGTTCGCGGCGACCGCGGAGCAGGACGCACGCGTGAGGATCGGCTTCGTCGCAGACAAGGCCCGCGAGGTGGCCGACGCGCTTGCAGACTTCCGCCAGAAGCATGAGACGCAGGCGGTGGAGGACGCGGAGGCGCGGCGCGAGTTCATGTCCGATATCAGTAACAAGGTTCGCACGCTGCAGGGAGAGGTCGCATCCGACTTGGCCGGCGTTCGTGCGCTGTTCGGTGGGGGCTTCCGCGCGCAAAGCAAGCCGAGCCATAGTCCGGCAAAGCGCGCGGCGCAGCCGCAGCCCGCGCATAAGCCGCCGGTTGTACCAAAGGGACCGGCCGCTCAGTCGCGCCCCGGCGGTGACACGCCCGCGGCCAGTGCGTCGGAAGGCGGCGCATCGAAGCCGGCAGCCGAGACGGCCGGCGAGGGTGGCAAGGACGGCGGCAAGCGCGCGACCAAACAGCGGAGCAGCAAATCTGACGCCTGAGGGGCAGTAGCACGCCCGACGCCGAGGGATCACGGCAAGGGCAATTGACAAGGGCGCCGGCAGGATGCCGCGGAGGGACGCAACGGAAGCACCGGCGTCGCGCGTCGAGGGCACGACGCGCGACGCTCCGCGCAGCGCCTCACGGGTCGCGGATCGGAGTATCTCGGCCCGGATTTTTTTTGCCGACGGCCCTGCCGTCGCTGCGGGCGTGCCGGCGTACCCGCCGTGGCTGCCTGTCGGGGGCGCCGCGCCACTCACTCAGCCGGCCGCAGCGGCAAAACCGCAAGGCGGCAAAACCGCAAGAACGTATACGCCCGCAAGCACGCACACGCGAGGATTTTTGTTCCATGACCCCCAACAGCCAAGCCAATGCGAGCGCATCCGGCGGCGACAACGTCGTCCCCGAGGCCAGCGACTCCTTCGTCACCACGACCTACATCAGCGGCATCGCCGAGCGCGCCCTGTCCTACCTTCAGGCGGGCTATCCGGTGCACCTGGCCGGACCCTCCGGCACCGGCAAGACCACATTGGCATTCCACCTGGCCGCGCTTTGGGGGCAGCCCGTCACTTTGATCCACGGCAACGACGAGTTCGAGGTGTCGGACCTGATCGGCACCAACGACGCCGGCTACCGCCGTAGCAAGGTGGTGGACAACTACATCCACTCGGTGCTGCGCACCGAAGAGGAGATGCGCCAGGTGTGGGTGGATGACCGCCTCACCACCGCCTGCCGCAACGGCGACACCCTGATCTACGACGAGTTCAACCGCTCGCGGCCCGAGGCCAACAACGTGCTGTTGTCGGTGCTCTCCGAGGGCATCCTGAACCTGCCCGGGCTGCGCACCGCGGGCGAGGGCTACCTGGACGTGGCGGAGAGCTTCCGTGCCATATTCACCTCGAACCCCGAGGAGTACGCCGGCACGCACAAGACGCAGGATGCCCTGCTGGACCGGATGATCACCATCCGCCTGAATCCGCCGGACCGCAATACCGAGCTCGCGATCACCAAGGCCAAGTCCGGTCTGGACGAGCTGGAGGCGGGACGCATCGTGGACATCGTGCGCGAGCTGCGCGGCAACAACGAGAACAAGTCCCAGCCCACGCTGCGCGCCGGCATCGCCATCGCCAAGGTGCTGGCGAACGGCTCCGGTCGCGCCCGCGCCGGCGACCAACTGTTTCACCACATTTGCTACGACGTGCTGAGCATGGAGACCGCGAAGGTGCGTCACGACGGCCGTTCCGTTTATCAGGAAATGGTGGACCGCGTGATCCGGCAGGTCTGCCCGCCCGTCGATGCGGACCGTCGCAAGCTGCGTAGCACGGATCTGCCCGCGGCCAGAGGCCCAGGCAAGGCGCCTACCAAGGCGCAGCCCAAGCCCGCGTCCACCTCCGGCCCCAAGACCGTGAAGTCGGCCGGCGGCGGGTCCGCCAATGCACCCCAGGACGCTCAGCTTGCCGCCCTGAGGAACAAAACCGCACCGGGAGACAAAGCATGAGCAGCAAGTCCAGTCGTCCGGCACGCTCTCTGGCGGACATTCGCACCCATGCCGGCAAGAGCAGCAATGGCTCGCAGGTGGGCTACACGAACTATTTCGAGATGGGTGCCTTGGAGCTGGAGCGGCTGCGCCGTCGCCAGGAGCGTGAGTCCGCACAGCGGCGCGTCGACGAAATCGACCGTCGCATTGCAGAGATCGACGCACAGATGGCCCAGCTGAAGGCAGGGCTGGAGGCATCCGATGCCCGGCGCGCGGAGGCCGAAGCGGCTGACAGCGGAACACGCTCCGCCCGTGCCCAACAATCCGGACGTCGTGTTGCCGCGACTGGCGCTGCGGAGGGGGCCGCGGCGGTGGTGCGCGGCGGCACGGCCCGGGCCAAGCCCAAAGAGTCCGGCGAGCGCAGGGGACTGCGCATTCGCTACTGAGGCGAAGCGCACCATGATCCGGACCCAACGAGAGATCCGCACCCGGGCGCACATCAAGACGCTGGATGCGTTGCGTACGGCCACCGGCAGGGATGGCCGGCTGCGGGCGAGCCAGCGCTTGGCGCTGGCCGAGGATGGCCTCGACGCGCGCCTGAAGCTGTTCTGCGGCGCCGCACCGGCCCTGCCGCGGCGGTTGGAAGTGCGCCGGCGGTGGCTGCGACACGCGCTGCGCGTAGCGCGGGCCTGAGCCGCGTGGTCGCGGTATCCCGCGACCCACGTTCAGCAATCCAGGGCGCGGTGCCGTGCCCACGCGCGGGCCGGCGCCGGCGCCGAACGAGAGGAGACCCCCCAATGGCCGGTACAACCAACAGCTCCCGCGGCAAGCTCATCTACGCCCTAACCGATCTCGGTGAGGGTGTCGATGAGCAAATCTACAAGGTGCATGGCATCGGCAACGCCACCGTCTACAGCATCGGCAAAGATAACGTCGCCGCCGTGGTGAGCGATGTTCACAGCACCAAGGTTCGCCCGGAGCGGCGCAACCTGATGGCGCACCGCGCCGTGCTCGCGCACCTGCTGGAGGTGGGCACGGTGCTGCCCATGCGCTTCGGCGTCATCGCCGCCAACGCCGAGGCCGTGCGCAAGCTGCTCGGCGCCAACAGCGAGTCCATCGCGGACCAGCTGATGCGCGTGCGCAACCGCATCGAGATGGGGCTGCGCGTGTCGTGGGACGTCACGAATATCTACGAATACTTCGTCGGCATGCACCCCCTGCTGCGCGAGGCGCGAGACCGCCTGCTAGTGCAAGGGGACAGCGCGGCGCGGGACGAGAAGATCGAGGTCGGGCGCATGTTCGACCACCTGGTGAGCGAAGCGCGCGAGCAGTACACGGAGCAGGTCATGGAGGTCATGCGCCGCTACTGCGAAGAGGTCGTGGCGAGCCCAGTGAAGAAGGAAAAGGAAGTCATGAACATCGCCTGTCTCATCGAGCGCGACGGGCAGGCGGAGTTCGAGCGCGGCGTGTTCGAGGCATCCAAGCAGTTCAACAACGATTATCTGTTCGACTACAACGGGCCTTGGGCGCCGCACAACTTCGTCGACCTGGACCTGGAGACGCCGCAGACCGAATCCACGGCGGAGCAGGCCGGCTGACATGGACGCGGGCACGATCAGGGGCGATGCACCAGCGTGCTCCTGGTCTTGTCCGAGCCGACCGCGGTGGGTAGAGGCCGCGGAGCATTTTCACCATTGGGGCCAAGCGCCGCACCGCCACGCGGCCAGAACAGGCGCGCCGGGCCCGCACACATGCG
This sequence comes from Thiohalocapsa sp., assembly GCF_022340605.1. GTDB lineage: Bacteria > Pseudomonadota > Gammaproteobacteria > Chromatiales > Chromatiaceae > Thiohalocapsa. The sequence goes on along the minus strand of NZ_JAJDNQ010000063.1, from coordinate 9,025 downwards.
GAGACGCCCATGCTGCTGATCGACGACATTCTCCTATCGCCCTGCAAGGGCCTGCTGTGGGTCTTCGAGGAGATTCACAACAATGCCGTGGAAGAGCTCGAAGGCCAGGCGGAGCGTATCCGCAACGAGCTCACCGACCTGTATATGATGCTGGAGACCGGTCAGATCGAAGAGGATGAGTTCGACCAGCGGGAGTCGGCGTTGCTGGACCGTCTGGACCAGCTGGAGGCGGAAGGGCTCGCCGACGATGAGGACGAGGAACAGGACGAGGACGAGGACGAGGACGACGAGATCGACGTGGACGCGGTCACCATGCGTGTGTTCGCCGACGACGCCGAGACGAGGACCGGCGCCGGCCGCGGGCGCGTCCTGGAGACCGAAGACTAGCCCAGGTATCCCGATGTCCGTCTCCGCCCAGGTGCCCGATTTCCTCGACGCGGCTGGGCTCGCGCTGCTGTTTTTCGGCGGCAAGGGCGGCGTCGGCAAGACCACTTGTGCGTCTGCGGCGGCGCTGGCGATCGCCCAGCGGCGCCCCGCGCAGGCAGTGCTTCTGGTTTCCACCGACCCGGCCCACTCCATCGACGATGCCTTTGCCGATCTGTCGGCGCCCGGCAATCTCGAGCTGCTGCAGCTCGATGCCGCGGCGACGCTGGGAGACTTCCGGCAGCGCTACCATGCCGAGTTGCGGGAGATCTCGCGGCGCGGCACCCTGCTGGACGACGCCGATGTCGATGCCTTGCTGAACGTCGGCCTGCCGGGCATGGACGAGCTCGCCGCCTATTTGGAGATGGCCGCCTGGTTGGAGCAGGAACGCTACGGCTGCATCGTGGTGGACACCGCGCCCACCGGCCATGCCCTGCGGCTCCTGACCATGCCGGCGCTGGTGTACCGTTGGCTCAGGGCGCTGGACGCGCTGCTGGCCAAGCACCGCTACCTGCGGCGGCGCTTCGGTGGCAACTACCGCCCGGACCATCTGGACCAGTTCCTGCTCGGGCTGGAGTCCTCGCGCAAGAGCCTGGCGGCGCTGCTGCGCGACGGCCAGCGCTGCCGCTTCGTGCCGGTGACGCTCGCCGAGCGCATGAGCCTCGCCGAGACCGCCGATCTGCTGGCAGCGCTGGGCGAGCACGACGTGCCCGTGGGAGAACTGATCGTGAACCGCGTGTACCCGGCATCGCGCTGTGCCGGCGGTCACGCGGCGAACGCCGATGGCCCTTGTCCGATCTGCCTCGCGGAGCGCCGGCGCCAGTTGCTGGCTCTCAAGGGGCTGGCGACCGAGTACCCGTCCGTGCGTCGGCACGGCCTGCCGCTGTTGGCGGATGAACCCCGCGGGGAGCGGCTGGCCGGACTTTGGCAGCGGCTCGCCTCCGTGGATGCACCCGTCGCCGCTGCCCCCGGTGCGCTGCACGATGCCGCCGAGGGCGAGCTGGCCGCGGTGCTGCCAAGGCGGGTGGAGCAGCCGGCGCCATCGCCACCGCCGGGACTGCGGCTGGTGATCCTGGCTGGCAAAGGCGGCGTTGGCAAGACCACGCTGGCGTGCGCGACGGCGGTGCACCTGCATCGTCGGCGCGTCGACCACCGGGTGCTTCTCTTCTCGACCGACCCGGCTCACTCGCTGGCGGACGCGCTCGGCCGTCCTGTCGGGCCGGAACCGCGCGGTTTGGCCCCTGGTCTGGATGCGCAAGAGGTGGACGCCGAGGCGGTTTTCGCCGACATCCGCGCAGAGTACAGTGCCGAGGTTCAGAGCATCTTTCAGAACTTCGGCAACCTGGACATCACCTTCGACCGCGAGGTCATGGAGCGCCTGCTGGACCTCGCCCCGCCCGGGCTCGACGAGATCATGGCGCTTACCACGGCCATGGAACACTTGGATGGCGGGAGCTACGATCTGATCGTGCTGGATGCCGCGCCGAGCGGCCACCTGCTGCGCCTGCTCGAACTGCCGGAGCTCATCACGGACTGGCTCAAGTTGTTCTTCGAGCTCTTGCTCAAGTACCGCAACGTGTTGCGGATGCCGCGCCTGTCGGAGCGGCTGGTGACGCTTTCTCGCTCAGTGAAGCGGCTACGGGCGCTGCTCGCCGACCCGCATCGCACCCGGGTGCAGGTGGTGGCCGTCGCCACTGAGCTCGCGCTCGCCGAGACCGCGGATCTCACCACGGCGCTGGCGGGCCTGTCTATTGCAAGTCCTGTACTGATGATCAACCAACTGACGCCGCCGCAAGCGACGGATTGTGCGTGCGGTCTTTGCGAAGCAGTGCGCGAGCGCGAGTGGCAACGCATTGCCGATGCGGCCGAGCGCTTCCCGCGCATGCATCAAGTGCTGGTCTATCGCCAGCACGAGCCGACCGGTCTGGAGGCGCTCGCTGAACTGGGCGCGGCCCTGTACCGCGCCCCACGGGCGGAGGATGCACGATGAGCGCCGATACGGCAGCCGTCGAGAACCGCAACATCTCGCTGTGCGAGGTGCTGGACCGGGTGCTGAACAAGGGCGCGGTGGTGGCGGCGGAGATCACCATCACCGTTGCCGACATAGACCTCGTGTACCTGAGCCTGCAAGCGCTGGTGACGTCCGTCGAGACTGGCCGGCGCCTGCAACAGGAGATGGCGAATGACCTCCTCTGATTGGCACAGCGGCGACGCGCGGGCCGCGGCGGACACGAACCAGGCGGACCTGCTGGCGAGTCCAGCGCCGCCGGCGGTGACGGCCCAGGGTGCGCGCCTCGAGATCGACGGGGAGCGCGTGCGCAACGGCCTTGCCCAGTTGGTGCTGACCCTGGTGAAGTTGCTGCACGAGCTCCTCGAGCGCCAAGCCATCGCCCGGATGGACTCCGGCAGCCTCACGGACGAGGAAATCGAGCGCCTGGGCACGACCCTGATGCGGCAGGCGGAAGAGCTCAGGCGCGTTCAGGAGGTCTTCGGTCTCGAAGATGAGGACCTGAATATCGATCTCGGCCCACTGGGCCGGTTGCTTTAGCGTTTGAGGCCAACTGCCCCGAAGGAGACATCATGGCCGTTACGGTCAACCAAAGAAGCCCCTCCCATTCCACCAGCAGCACCACGGTGGCCGACCTGCTGGAACGGTTGCTCGACAAGGGCGTCGTTGTCGCGGGCGACATCCGCATCAAGCTGGTAGAGGTGGAGTTGCTGTCGCTGGAGATCCGCCTGCTGATCTGCTCCGTGGATAAGGCGGTGGAGATGGGGCTCGACTGGTGGCGTGGCAATCCGGCCTTCGACACCAGCGCCAGGCGCGGATTGCCGGCGCACGCCGCCGATGGCGATGCGGCGATCCACGCCGGTGCACCGCTGCCCGCGAGCGCTGCGCAGCCGCAATCGATGCCCAGCGCCACCGCACCGCCCGAGAATCAGGCCCTCGAACAGCGGCTCGCCCGCCTCGAGGCGCTGCTCGCCGAGCGCCCGCCGGAGTAACGCCCGATCGTCGGGCCTCCTAGCGTCGGCCCGACCTACGCCAGCTCGGGCCATGGTATGCGGCCTTGCCGCCGGTCGCGGCACCAAGAGTGCCGCTCCCACAAGAGCTGCTGCACCGAATACTGTCACAGTCTCCGCGCCGTGGGAGCGGCGTCCCCGCCGCGATTGGGCCGGGCGCCGCTCGTGGGAGCGCCACTGCTGTTTGTGGCGCGATTCGGCACGGTGCCGCGACCGCCCGCCCCCCCTCAGTCGCCGCTTCCGCCCTTGTCTTGGGGCTGCGGCCGGCGGAAGGTGAGGTTGCCGCACTCGGCGCAGGGGGGAATGCGCCCGCTGCGGGCGAAGTGTGTCTCGGCGCCACACTTGTCGCAGATGAGCGTGCCCGGCCCGGTGATTTGGCCCGCTTGATAGAGGGTCGCCTCGCGGGCGCGCTCGGCCCATTGTTGCAGCTGCAGGCTGGTCTGGTCGGCAACGCTGGTGAATGCGTCCAGCATGCGCTGCTCGATGAGCTCGAGGTCGAAGCGCCACCACTCGCGCAGGTCCTCACCGGTCTCCACCAGCCAGTGCGCGGCGTCTTCGACATCGCGCTCCACGTAGTCCGAGATCTTGGCCGCTTCCTCTCGGCTCAGCTCGCCCAGCTCGACCATGTTGTCGCGGACCTTCTCCAGGATCTGGCGCAGCTTTGGCGCGGACTCCTGGGCTTCCTCGATGCCTTCCCTGGTGCGCTTGAGCATTTCCTCGTAGGCGCCTACCAGGCGGTCGGTGGTGCTGTCGTCTTGCTCGCGCTTGTCGGTGTCGTTCATGGCGCTCTCCACGTGGCCCTGAGACTGCCCGCGGGGTGCGGGCTGGTGCTGCTTCAAGTCTGCGCGATGGGGCGGAAATGGCAAGCTGTTTGCGTCCGTGGGAGCGGCACGCTTGGTGCCGCGACCAGCGCCAAGGCAACAGACAACGCCCCAAGTAACCGCCCAGCGGCAGGCAACCTCCCGGCCGTCGTCGCGCCACAAAAGGCAGTGGCGCTCCAACGTGCTGCCTTGCGAGGAGAGCATCGGGGACGGATGTCTCTCGCTGCGCTTTGCCGCTCGGGGGCCGCGGGTTAGACTGCCGTTCCTATTCTGCCGATGCACTGGAGTCCGGAACATCGGCCCCCGCCGCAGTATCCCGCACCATGAACCATCCCGCCCCCGACGCGACAGAGACCCTCGTCGTCTCGACCCCGAGCGCCGAACAGGACATCACGCTCTTTGCCAACCTGCTGGGCGAGGTGCTTCGCCAGCACAGCCGCAAGCGCGTGCTGGTCGTCGTGGAGCGGCTGCGTGATGGCTTCCTCGCGTTGCGCGAGCAGGAGGACCCGGAACTGCGCGGCAAGCTGATGAAGCGCATCGATCAGCTGGACCCGCAGACGCTCTCGGAGGTGACCCGGGCGTACACCATCTATTTCTCGCTGGCGCACATCGCCGAAGAGGTGCACAGCTACCTCGCCCGGCGCGCCCGCATCAGCGCCGGCGGCAGGCTTTGGCGCGGCTCCTTCGACCACACGCTACGCCAATTCGCGGAGGAGGGCGTGGGTCCGGCGCGCTTCCAGGTGCTGCTGGATCGGCTCGTGTACCTGCCGGTGTTTACGGCGCACCCGACCGAGGCCAAGCGGCGCACCACGCTGGAAACCCAACGGCGGATCTTCCTGTTGATGCTGGACTGGCGCCGCTCGGTGCTGAACGAGGAAGAACAGCAGGACCGCATGGCGGAGATCCTGCGCGAGATTCAGATCCTGTGGAAGACCGACGAGGTGCGCGTCCACAAGCCGCAGGTGATGGACGAGGTGCGCCAGGGGCTGTACTTCTTCCATGCCTCTCTGTTCGAGAGCCTGCCGCGGGTGTACCGCAACCTGGAGCGCTCGGTGCGGCGTGTCTATGGTGCGGATGCCGGCATCAGGGTGCCGAGCTTCGTGCACTTCGGCTCCTGGATCGGCGGCGATCGCGATGGGAATCCGTTCGTAAAGCCCGATACGACGGCGCTTGCGGTGCGTATGCACTGCGAGGTGGCGCTCACCGAGTACATCCGCCGGGTCAGGGAGCTGACCCGCATTCTGAGCCACTCCAGCACCCTGGTGCAGCCGTCCCAGGCCTTCCTGGACAGCCTGGACGACGACGAGGACTACTGGCTCGGCGCCATGGGCCAAACCGTGCGGCGCTATTTCCACGAGCCCTACCGCCGCAAGCTCGCCATCGTCCGCCACCGGCTGGAAGCGAACCTGGCCCGGGTGCAGGCGCGCATCGAGCACCCGGAGGCGCCCACCGACACCGTCAAGGGCTACGACGACGAGGCGCAGTTGCTGGCGGACCTGTATCTCATCCGCGACTCGTTGGCGAGCCATGACGATGCCAGCGCCGCGGACGGCCCGCTCGCCGATCTGATCCGGCTGGTGGAGAGCTTCGGCTTCCACCTGGTGAATCTGGACGTGCGACAGGAGTCCATCCGGCACACTGCGGCGGTGACGGAGCTGTTCGCGCGCCAGCCCGGCGCACCCTTCTACGATGCCTTCACCGAGGAGCAGAAGCTCCTGGCCCTGGCGGAGGCCATCGCCCACCCGCACCCCTTCCACATCGACAAGGGCACCCTGACCCCCGAGACCCGCGAGACGCTGGAGGTCTTCGAAGTCATGGCGCGCATGCGCGCCGAGATCAGCGAGCAGGTGTTCGGTTCCTACGTCATCTCCATGACCCACAGCGCGAGCCACGTGATGGAGGTGATGCTGCTCGCCCGCCTCGCCGGGCTGGCCGGCAGGACGCCGCAGGGCTGGCATTGCGAGATCCGCATCGCACCGCTGTTCGAGACCATCGAAGACCTCGAGCACATCGACGGCGTCATGTCGAAGCTGTTCGACAACGAAACCTACGCCGCGCTCCTGGCCGCCTCCGGCAACCTGCAAGAGGTGATGCTCGGCTATTCGGACTCCTGCAAGGACGGCGGCATCCTGTCGTCCGCCTGGAACCTCTACGAGGCGCAGGAGAAGATTGTCGCACTGGCAGAAGGCCGCGGCGTCCAGTGCCGGCTGTTCCATGGCCGCGGCGGCACCATCGGCCGCGGTGGCGGCCCGACGCACGAGGCCATCCTGTCGCAACCGGACGACACCGTGCACGGGCAGATCAAGTTCACCGAGCAGGGCGAGGTGCTCTCCTACCGATACGCCAACCCCGAGACGGCGCTGTACGAGCTCACCATGGGCATCAGCGGCCTGATCAAGGCCAGCCGCTGCGTCATCGAGCCGCCCGAGCCGGCGCGCAAGGACTACCTGGGCATCATGGAAGAGCTGGCCCGCTACGGCGAGGACGCCTATCACGGGCTGGTGGACGCCGAGGGACTGCTGGACTACTTCTACGAGGTCACGCCGGTCGATGCCATCGCGCTGCTCAACATCGGCTCGCGCCCGTCGCACCGCAAGAAGGCCGACCGCTCGCTCAATTCCATCCGCGCCATCCCCTGGGTCTTCGGCTGGGCGCAGTCCCGGCACACCATCCCCGCCTGGTACGGCATCGGCACCGCCATTGAGCGCTGGCGCGACAACGACCTGGAGCGCCTCGCCAAGCTCCAGAAGATGTACCAAGAGTGGCCCTTCTTCCGCGCCATCCTGAGCAACACTCAGATGTCGCTGTTCAAGGCGGAGATGCACATCGCCGCCAGCTACACCCAGCTCGCCAGCGACGCCGAGCGCGCCGCGCGCATCTACGGCCTGATCGCCGCCGAGTACGAGCGCACCCGCACGCAGGTGCTCAACATCGCCGGCTTGCACGGCCTGATGGAAGAAACCCCCGACCTCCAGCTTTCTCTGGCTCGGCGCAACACCTACCTGGACCCGCTGAACCACGTGCAGATCGCGTTGCTTCAGCGCTTCCGCGGCAGCCCGGACCAGGACGGCCGCGAGCAGTGGCTCGACCCGCTGCTGCGCTCCATCAACGCCATCGCCGCCGGCATGCGCAACACCGGCTGATCCTCGGGATACATACCGATGAGCACGAGTGACCTGTACGAGCACGATTCGAGCGATCACCGCGTTAAGTCAACGCACGCGGTCTTGACCTCAGGTCCGTCCACCGCCGTGGGAGCGCCGTCCCCGGCGCGATGCGTGCCGCCGTGGGAGCGCCGTCCCCGGCGCGATGCGTGCGCGTGGGCCGGACCATCGCGGCGAGGACGCCGCTCCCACGGCAGACCAGACCTCCGCAGAGCCTCTCCCCACCGCCCGTAAACAATCCGGACACCTGCACGCGAACGCCTCTGCATCGAGGCATCCGCATCCAGCGAGGGTCTCAAAGCACGCGCGGCGCACTCGTTTGCGGAGGCGCCGTGCGTTCGAGGAAGGCCGCTTCCGGCTCTCCCTGCACCTCCACGTGCACCAGCACCCAAGCGGGGCGGCCGTCCCGGCGGTGCACGCCCACCAGCTTGTCCGCGTAGCGCCGGCCCGTCTTCGCGTCGCGGACGATCCGCTGCAGCTCCTTGTCGAGGAAGCGATGGCCGCGCGACCAATCGATGTCCGCGTGGACGGCAGGGAACAGCAGCGCCAGGAACTCGGGAAACCAGCCCTCAAGCGCCTCCTTCCAGGGGCTGTCGTGATCGCTGCGGGGGCTCGGGTCAGCGTTGTCGGTCATCGCGGCGCATCCTCGGCAGTGGGGCCGAGGTGCAGTCTAGCTACGTTCCGTCGTAGAAGACGATGCGGGTGGCCAGTCGCGGCGAGGACGCCGCTCCCACGGCGGACTTGGCGCTGTGAGAGCGCCGTGCTCGGCGCGATGGCGGCCGGCGGCGCGGCCAGTCGCGGCGAGGACGCCGCTCCCACGCCGCCGGGCTGAAGCTGTAAAAAATTCTGGCACCCCTCAATCGGGGATCAAGATGCGCGCGCGGGGCGCCGCCTCGCGCAACGCCGCCGCCAGCGCCGCCTTGGCCCCCGCATCCCCGTGCACCAAGCGGATCTCCCGCGGCGGGGACGGGATGCCGGTGACGAAGTCGATGAGGTTCCGTTGGTCGGCGTGCGCCGAGTAGCCGCCGATGGTGTGCACGCGGGCGCGGATGTCGTAGCGCTCGCCGTCCAGCACCACGTAGCCGCCGCGCGGTCCGTAGCGCTGGATGTCGCGGCCGGGCGTGCCGGCGGCCTGGTAGCCGACGAAGAGCACATCGTGGCGGGCATCGCCAAGCAGGGCCTTGAGGTAATTCACCACGCGGCCTCCCGCGCACATCCCGCTGGCCGCGATCACCACCGCCGGCTGGCGGCTGTGGGCCAGATAATTGACCATGCGCAGGTGGTCATCGTGGCGATCCACGGTGACCAGTTGCTCGAAGGCCAGCGGGTGGCGTCCTGCCTCCACGCGCTGCTTCGCCTCCGCATCCCAGTGCGCGCGCAGGCGCCGGTAGCCGGCGGTGAAGTCCGCCGCGAGCGGTGAGTCGAGCACCACTTGCAGCTCCCGCCAGGCCTCGCGCGGTTCGGCACCGCTGCTGCCGTGCGCGTGAAACAGCTCCTCCAGCTCGTAGAGCAGCTCCTGCGTGCGGCCGATGCTGAAGGCCGGGATCAGCACCGTGCCGCCGTCCTCGAGCGCATGCTCGATCACCGCGCGCAGGCGCT
>NZ_JAJDNQ010000052.1 GCF_022340605.1 Thiohalocapsa sp. | reverse complement strand
CTGGTGCGCCCCGGGGATGAGATCATGCTCATCACCGAGGCCGGCACCCTGGTGCGCACCGCCGTGGACGGCATCAACATCCTCGGCCGCAACACCTGGGGCGTGAAGCTCATCAACCTCGGCGACGAGCAGAAGCTCGCCGGTATCGAGCGCATCGTGGCGCTCAACGGCGAGAACGGCGAGAACGGCGAGAACGGCGAGGATGACGAAAGCGCCGACGGGGACAGCGGCGACGGTGGCGATGCCGGTCCGGAGGATGCAGGCGAGCCTGACGGCGGTTGACCCGCGTCCTGGCATGGGCGCATGCCGCGGCGCAACGAGCGACGGGCGCGACGGGGGTTGCCGGGTCTTGGCCTCGCTCCATGGGCTGGGCAAGTATTCGGCGGAAGTCGGTTGAGCGATTCGGGTGTAGTCGGGTTAGCGCAGCGTAACCCGACAGTTCCCTCGCTTAACCCACTGACAGTCGGGTGACGCTATCGCTAACCCGACCTACCGCTGGCCGCATCCCTGCGCCGCACGCCAGTTCTTGCCCGGTCTGTGCAGTGCGAGACCGCTGCTGGAGACGGCGACGCCAACCGGCGCCACCAGGATTGCCCCGAGCGCCATCGGGCAATCGACATCTGCCCTGGGCGGCTCGGCCCTTGGCCCTCGGCCCGTTAAGTTGGCCCAAACACACGGAGCCGCCCGACAGGCGCCTCCGCATCCAGAATCGACAACCCGGAGTCCTGCTATGTCCAGACCCTATAACTTCAGCGCTGGCCCGGCCATGCTGCCGGAGGCAGTGCTCGAGCGCGCCCGTGACGAGATGCTCGACTGGCACGGTAGCGGCATGTGCGTGGCCGAGATGAGCCACCGCGGCAAGGAGTTCCTGTCCATCGCCCAGCAGGCGGAGGCGGACCTGCGCGAGCTGCTCGCCGTGCCGGACAACTACAAGGTGCTGTTCCTGCAGGGCGGGGCGTCGCTGCAGTTCGCGATGGCGCCGATGAACCTGCTGCGCGGCGCCGACAAGGCCGGGCGCAAGGCGGATTATCTGAGCACCGGCAGCTGGTCCAAGAAGGCCATTGCCGAGGCCAAGCGCTTCGGGGCGGTGAACATCGCCGCCAGCACCGAGCAGGACGGCACCTTCACCCGCGCGCCGGCGCAGGCCGAGCTGAACCTGTCCGCGGACGCCGCGTACCTGCACTACACGCCCAACGAGACCATCCAGGGCGTCGAGTTCCCCTACGTGCCGGAGGCGTCGGTGCCGCTGGTGGCGGACATGTCGTCCACCATCCTGTCGCGCCCCATCGACGTGTCCCGCTACGGCGTCATCTACGCCGGTGCGCAGAAGAACGTCGGCCCGGCCGGGCTCACCATCGTCATCGTCCGCGAGGACCTGATTGGCCAGCCCATCGACGGCACGCCGGCGATGCTGGACTACAAGATCCACGCCGACAACGACTCCATGTACAACACGCCGCCCACCTACGCCTGGTACCTGGCGGGGCTGGTGTTCCAGTGGCTCAAAGACCTGGGCGGGCTCGGCGCCATGGCCGAGATCAACCAGCGCAAGGCCGGCAAGCTCTATGCGGCCATCGACGGCTCGGGCTTCTACGCCAACCCGGTGCAGCCGGACTGCCGCTCGTGGATGAACGTGCCCTTCACGCTGGCCGATGCCAACCTGGACGCGGGCTTCCTCGCCGGCGCCAAGGCCGCGGGCCTGCTGACCCTCAAGGGCCATCGCTCCGTCGGCGGCATGCGCGCGAGCATCTACAATGCGATGCCCGAGGCCGGCGTGGATGCGCTGATCGAGTTCATGGCGGAGTTCGAGCGCACCAAGGGCTGATCCGCGCGGCCCGCTTGCGTGGCACGCGAGGACGCGTGAGCCAACTGCGAAGGCTTCCGGGGCGAGGGCTCGGAGAAGAGTGGCACGCGAAGCCGCGAAGACGCGAAGGGAAAGGCGCGGAGAGTGTGCGACGACCTCGTTGTGGTCCGCCGCCCACGTGCCTCCGGATGCGATTATGGCCGGCATCAGTACAGAAACAGCAAGGGCGCGTGGCGCGAATCGGCGCGTCCGCCAGTGGGCGAGGCGGGTGCGTGGGGGCACAGCTTCCTCGGAACATCACCTTAGCGGCTTAGGTCTTCGCGTCTTCGCGTCTTCGCGTGAGCCCTCTTCCGCGGTACCCTCAAAGCCGGAGAAGTCTTCAATGTTCAAGATCCAGACCCTCAACAACATCTCTGTCGCCGGCCTGAACCGGCTGCCGCGGGAGCGCTACGAGGTCGCCTCGGAGCTGGCGCATCCGGACGCCATCCTGGTGCGCTCGGCGAAGATGCACGACATGGCGATCCCGGAGACGGTGAAGGCCATCGGCCGCGCCGGTGCCGGCGTCAACAACATCCCCGTGGCGGCCATGAGCGAGCGCGGCATTGCCGTGTTCAACGCGCCGGGTGCCAACGCCAATGCCGTGAAGGAACTGGTGCTCGCCGGCATGCTCATGGCCGCGCGCAACATCGGCCAGGCCGCGAAGTTCGCGCGCACCCTGGAAGGCGATGACGCGGCCATCAACCAGGCGGTGGAAGCAGGCAAGAAGCAGTTCGTCGGCTTCGAGCTGCCGGGGCGCACGCTCGGCGTCATCGGCCTCGGCGCCATCGGCGTGCTGGTGGCCAATGCCGCCCGCGCGCTGGGCATGAAGGTCATCGGCTACGACCCGAGCATCACCGTGCGCGCGGCCTGGAAGCTCCAGGCCGACGTTGAAGCCGCCCTGTCGGTGGATGACCTCGTCGCCCGGTCCGACTTCATCACCTTCCACGTGCCGCTGACGGACCAGACCCGGCACATGATCAACGCCGAGCGCATCGCCAACATGCGCGACGGCGCCGTGCTGCTCAACTTCTCGCGCAGCGGCATCATCGACGACGATGCGGCCGTCACGGCGCTGGACGCCGGCAAGCTCTACGCCTACGTCTGCGATTTTCCAAGCAACCTGCTGAAGGACCATCCGCGGGTGGTGACCCTGCCGCACCTCGGTGCCTCCACCCGCGAGGCCGAGGACAACTGCGCGATGATGGTGGCCGACCAGGTGCGTGCCTACCTTGAGGACGGCAACGTCACCAACTCCGTCAACTTCCCGGAGATCTTCCTGCCGCGCAACGGCGGCCACCGCATCGCGGTGGTGAACCGCAACGTGCCGAATATGGTGGGCCAGATTTCCACCGACCTCGCCCAGGCGGGACTCAATATCGTCGACATGCTGAACCGCTCCCGCGGCGAGCTGGCCATGACCCTGATCGACATCGAGCGCCAATGCCCGAAGGAGACGGCCAAGCGCATTGCCGGCATCGATGGGGTATTGTCGGTGCGTTGCCTGGGGGTGGCCGGCGGCAGCGGCGGTGGCGTCGTCGAGCCCTAAAGGCGACCCGGCCAGCGATGCCGCCGCCCGCCAGGCCGCTATTTCGGCCGATCCACGTTCAAGCCCGGAGCACCCAGCTAGAGCCAATATGAGCACCGACGACGATCTCGCCCCGATCCGCGAGCGCATCGATGCCATCGATGCAGAGCTGCTGCGGCTGATCTCCGAGCGCGCCGACTGCGCCCGCGAGGTGGCCAAGGTCAAGGATGCCGCCGGACAAGCTACGCACTACTACCGCCCGGAGCGGGAGGCAGAGATTCTGCGCCGCATCAAGGCACAGAACCCGGGGCCGCTGGACGACGAGGAGATCGCGCGGCTGTTCCGGGAGATCATGTCCGCCTGCCTGGCGCTGGAGCGCCCGCTGTCGGTCGGCTACCTGGGTCCCGAGGGCACCTTCACCCAGGCCGCCGCGCTGAAGCACTTCGGCCACTCGGTGCGCACCCAGCCCTTCGGCACCATCGGCGACATCTTCCGCGAGGTCGAGGCCGGCTCCTGCAACTTCGGTGTCGTGCCGGTGGAGAACAGCACCGAGGGCGTGGTGAATCACACGCTCGATACCTTCGCGCGCTCGCCGTTGCGCATCGTCGGCGAGGTGATGCTGCGCATCCATCATCATCTCTTGAGCCGGGCGACCGAGATCGGCGCCATCCGGCGGGTCTATTCGCACCAGCAGTCCCTGGCGCAGTGCCGCGGCTGGCTGGACCGCCACCTGCCCGCCGCCGAGCGTGTCGCGGTCGGCAGCAACGCCGAGGCCGCCAAGCTGGCCTCCCGCTCCGGCGACTGCGCCGCCGTGGCCGGCGAGGCTGCGGCCGAACTGTACGAGCTGCGCAGCCTCGCTCAGCGCATCGAGGACGAGCCCGGCAACACCACGCGCTTTCTGATCATCGGCCGCGAGGACGCGCCGCCCAGCGGTCGGGACAAGACCAGCCTGCTGCTGTCCTGCCGCAACGAGGCCGGCGGCCTGCACCGGCTGCTGACACCGTTTGCCGAGCAGGGCATCAGCATGACCCGCATCGAGTCGCGCCCCTCGCGCCAGGGCGTCTGGGACTACGTGTTCTTCGTGGACGTCAGCGGCCACCGCACCGAGCCGAAGGTCGCGGGGGCGCTGATGCAGCTCAAGACGGCGGCGAATCTGTGCAAGGTCTTGGGCTCTTATCCCGAGGCCGTGCTCTAGGGGAGTGCAGGGAGTGCAGGGAGTGCAGGGGGGACAGGGAGCGCACTCTTGCACTCATGCACGCTCCCGTTGCACTTTCCACCCTTGCCCTTCATGCGCTAAAGACTCGGACTACGCGTCCTGTAACGCCGATCGACCGCTTCTAATGTCCAACGCTCACAATCAGCATCTTCACCTCGCCGCCCCCCACATCGCCGGCCTAACGCCCTATGTGCCGGGCAAGCCGGTGTCGGAGCTGGAGCGCGAGCTCGGCATCCGCGAGGCCGTCAAGCTCGCGTCCAACGAGAATCCGCTGGGCTGCGGCGAGGCGGCGCGGGCGGCTTACCTCGCTGCCGCCGCGGAGCTGGGCCGCTATCCGGATGGGGGCGCGTTCGCGCTGCGCCGGGCCATCGCCGATCACCACGGCGTCGAGCCATTGCAGGTCACAGTCGGCAACGGCTCCAACGACGTGCTGGACCTGGTGGCGCGGACCTTTCTGCACCCGGACACCGAGTCGGTGTTCTCCGAGTACGCCTTTGCCGTCTACCCAATCGCCATTCAGTCCGTTGGCGCCACGGCACGGGTCGCACCGGCGCGCGAGTACGGGCACGACCTCGAAGCCATGGCGGAACTGGTGAGCGCGCGCACCCGCGTGGTCTGGATCGCCAACCCCAACAACCCGACTGGCACCTGGCTCGGCACCGCGGCGCTTCGGGCCTTCATCGAGGCGCTGCCGGAGCAGGTCATCGTGGTCGTCGATGAGGCCTACTTCGAGTATGTGGACGAGGCGGATTATCCGGACACCAGCCGCTGGCTCGCGGACTTCCCGAACCTCATCGTCACGCGCACCTTCGCGAAGGTGCATGGCTTGGCCGCGCTGCGGGTGGGCTACGGGCTCAGCCATCCGCACGTCGCCGAGCTCATGAACCGCGTGCGACACCCCTTCAATGCCAACGCCCCGGCGCAGGCGGCGGCGGTGGCGGCGCTCGGCGACCGGGCGCACGTGGAGCGCTCGGTGGCGCACAATCAGGCCGAGATGGCGCGGGTGACGGCGGAGCTGGAACGGCTCGGACTCGCGTGCATCCCGTCCGTCTGCAACTTCGTTACCGTGGATCTCGGCCGGCCGGCCGGTCCCGTCGACCAGGCGCTGCTGCGCGAGGGCGTCATCTGCCGTCCGGTGGCCAACTACGGGCTGGCGAATCACCTGCGCATCACCGTCGGTCTCGAAGCGGAAAACGACCGCATGCTCGCGGCGCTGGCGAAGGTCCTGCGCGAGACGGGTGCCAGCGCGGAGGCTGCCGGCGCATGATCGAGCGGCTCGCCATCATCGGCGTCGGCCTCATCGGCGGCTCCCTGGCGCGGGCGCTGCGCGGTGCCGGCGCCGTCGGCGAGATCATCGGTTGCGGGCGGTCCGTCGAGAACCTGGAACTGGCCTTCGACCTCGGCGTCATCGACGGCTGCACCCGCGACCCGGCCGTCGCCGTCGAGGACGCCGACATGGTGTTCCTTGCAGTGCCGCTGGGTGCCATGCGCGGCGTCTTGGAGCGCATCAAGGGCAAGCTGCGGGAGGATGCCGTCATCACCGATGGCGGCAGCGTCAAGGGCAGCGTCATCGCCGATGCCGCCGCCGTCTTCGGCGAGGTGCCGGCCAGGCTGGTGCCCGGTCATCCCATCGCCGGCACCGAGCACAGCGGCGTTGGCGCGTCGTTCCCGGAGCTATTCCACAACCGCCGGGTCATCCTGACCCCGCTGCCGCAGACCGCCCCGGATGCCGTGGACAAGGTCCGGGCCATGTGGCAGGCGGCGGGCGCCCGGGTGACGGACATGGACGTTGCCCACCACGACGCGGTGCTGGCCGCCACCAGCCACCTGCCACACATGCTCGCCTTTGGCCTGGTGGACCTGCTCGCGCGCCAGCACGACAACCAAGAGATCTTCCGCTACGCCGCCGGCGGCTTTCGGGACTTCACCCGCATCGCCTCCAGCAACCCCGTCATGTGGCGGGACATCTGCATCGCCAACGCCGAGGCGCTCAGTGCCATGCTGGCGCGCTTCGGCGAGGAGATGACCGATCTCGCCGAGACCATCCGCCGCCGCGACAGCGAGCATCTGCTGGAGATCTTTACCCGCGCCAAGACCGCGCGGGATGCCTACGTGGATGGGGTGGTGCCGCCTGGGGAGCCGTCCTGACCGACCGCGCCGCTCGTCTGTCGTGCCCTCACTCGTGAACAGTGTGCGGGCTGCCCGTGCTCGCGGTCAGTGCCGGCAGCCGTCCAGGCGCCGGTCGGCGCCCGGCAGCAGCGCGTCGACGAAGGCCGCCGACAGCACGGCGGCACCCGCGAGCACCAAGATCAGCGCCAGTTGCGTGTAGGGCATGGACAGCGGTGCGGCCACCGCGGCCAGCCCGAGCAGCAAGCCCGCCCCGAGCAGCAGCGCCGAGAGAATGACCGCCACGCGCATCGAACGACAGTTGAACATCGGTATGTCCCTGTGCGTCAGTATTTAAGAAAACTCTAATAGACATTTCCATGGTTGTCTATGATGAAATCGTGGATTTCGCCCTGATGGGCGCAACGATTTCGTGCCCTCAACGGTGTAGCACGAAGCATCTCCAGCGCCGCCCGGGGCCGTCGGCAAGGCGGCCTCATCCCATGCGCGCGCAGGCTGCTTGTGCCAATGCCGGCACATCTGCACGTGGCACGCGCCAGCACAGGACGCGGCGGCTCCGAGGAAACCCCGATTTGTCAACACGTCCCCTCCAGTGCATCCTGTGCCGGTCTTGAGGCCACCGGCGGAAAACCATGATCGGTCCCCTAGATTCTCCGAACCTGACCCTGCTGCTCACCGACCAAAAGGGCAGGCCATTGCCTGCCGATGATGCGCTCGACCGTGCGGCGGCGCTACGCCAGGAACTGCGTGCTGCGGACTTCGTGCTGTCCGCGACGCCGGCGACGGCGCCGGCGCAGAGCCACCTGCCGCTGGCGGCGGGTGGCAGGGGCCCAGCCGAGGCCATCACCTTGGGCGCGGTGGCAACCGCGGTGCTGCCACCCATGGTTCCGGCATTGATCGAGTTCCTGCGCGGCTGGGGACAGCGCAACCAGGGGGTGCGCATCCGGCTGGCCGTCGCCGGCGACGCCGACGGGGCGGTATTCGATCCGTCGAAGATGGGCGCGAAGGCCATCAAGGCGCTGGTGGAGCGTTTGCAGGCGCGGTTGGTGGGTGAGCGCATCCGGACGCCGGTGGGCGCGCGGCAGACTTCCTCCGCCGCATGAGCGACGACGACCTGGCCCGGCTCGCCGAGACCCTCGGCGAGCGGCTCGCCGCGGCCGGGCTGATGCTCGCCACCGCCGAGTCCTGCACCGGCGGCTGGATCGCGAAGTGCATCACCGACGTCGCCGGCAGCAGCGGCTGGCTGGAGCGTGGCTTCGTCACCTACAGCAATGCCGCCAAGCAGGAGCTGCTGGGCGTGGAGGCGGTGACGTTGGCCGAGCATGGCGCCGTCAGCGAGCCGGTGGTGCGGCAGATGGCGGCGGGCGCGGTGAGCCGCAGCGGCGCGCAGGTCGCGGTGGCCGTGAGCGGCATCGCCGGCCCCGGTGGTGGCTCGACGGAGAAGCCCGTCGGCATGGTCTGCTTCGGCTTCGCGTTGCCTGGAGGCGTCAGCACCGAGACCCGACATTTTCAGGGCGACCGTGAGTCGGTGCGCCGCCACGCGGTCGCGCATGCGCTGAGGCGCTTGATCGAGTTGCTTGGTTGGGCCACATAGGAGAACCTGCTATCGATCGCGTCAGCGCGACACGAGACCACCGATGAAGGATGACCGACGGGCCAGCATCCGACTCTTCTTCGCGCTGTGGCCAGACGAACCCGCGCGCACGGCCCTGTTGGACGTCCGCGACGGCTCGTTGCGGGACGCGCGTCCGACCCATCCGCACGACCTGCACCTGACGCTGGTGTTCCTCGGCGACGTGGACGTGGACCGAATGTCCTGCATCGAGGCGGCCGCCGACGACGTGGTGCTGGACGGCTTCGAGCTGATGCTGGAGCAACTGGAGACCTGGCCGCGCCAGCGCGTGCTGGTGGCGTCCCCCGGCGAGCCCCCGCCGGCGCTGTTCAATCTGGTGAGCCAGCTTCAGCACAACCTGCTGCCTTGCGGCATCCAGCCCGAGCAGCGGCGCTATCGGCCGCACGTGACGCTGGCGCGCAAGGCGCCCAAGGTGCCGCGCCGGGCGTTGCAGATTGCATGGCCCGCGCGGGAGTTCGTGCTGGTGCGCAGCGGTGTGGCCGGACGCAACGGTGGCGGTTATCAGGTGCTGCGCCGTTGGCCGCTGGATTAGTGCGTCGCTGCTAGCCCAGCCGGCCGAGACCGTTGCCTGCGATTTGCTCCCGGCCTGGCCGAGTGAGCGGCCGCGAAGCCGCGAGGGCTGGCGATGTGTGATAATCGCGCGAAACCAGCGCCGCAAGCACCGGCGCGCAAACGAATACCTGTCCGGAGTGACGATGGACGAAAACCGCAAGAAGGCCCTGGCCGCGGCGCTGAGCCAGATCGAGAAGCAGTTCGGCAAGGGCTCGGTGATGCGCATGGGCGACGCCGGGGCCATGCAGAACATCGAGGCCGTCTCCACCGGCTCGCTGGGTCTGGACGTGGCGCTCGGCATCGGCGGCCTGCCGCGGGGCCGGGTCATCGAGATCTACGGTCCGGAGTCCTCTGGCAAGACCACGCTGACCCTGCATGCCGTGGCCGAGGCGCAAAAGGCCGGCGGCACCGCCGCCTTCGTAGATGCCGAGCACGCGCTGGACCCGAGCTACGCCGAGAAGCTGGGCGTCAACATGGACGAGCTCCTGGTGTCGCAGCCGGACACCGGCGAGCAGGCGCTGGAGATCACCGACATGCTGGTGCGCTCCGGTGCCGTGGACCTGGTCGTCGTGGACTCCGTCGCCGCGCTGACGCCCAAGGCCGAGATCGAGGGCGAGATGGGCGACAGCCACGTGGGCCTTCAGGCGCGGCTCATGTCGCAGGCGCTGCGCAAGCTCACCGCCAACATCAAGCGCTCCAACGCCATCGTCATCTTCATCAACCAGATCCGCATGAAGATCGGTGTGATGTTTGGCTCGCCGGAAACCACAACCGGCGGCAACGCCCTCAAGTTCTACGCGTCGGTCCGGCTCGACATCCGCCGCACCGGTGCCATCAAGAAGGGTGACGAGGTCATCGGCAACGAGACCAAGGTCAAGGTGGTCAAGAATAAGGTCGCGCCACCGTTCAAGCAGGTCACCTTCGACATCCTCTACGGCGAGGGCGTGTCCCGCCACGGCGAGATCATCGACCTCGGTGTGCAGCAGGGCGTCGTCGACAAGTCCGGCGCTTGGTACAGCTACGACGGTAACCGCATCGGTCAGGGGAAGGACAACGTGCGCATCTTCCTGAAGGAGAACCCGGACCTCGCCGACGAGATCGAGGCCAAGATCCGTGCCGTGCTGCTGCCGCCGCGTTCGGCGGCGGGGGCCGACAAAGAGTCCGCCACGGCGTCTGCCGGCGCACCATCATCCGCGAACAAGTCCGGCGGCCGGCAGAGCGCGGCGGATTCCGCGTCGGAGGCCTAGGCCGCGAGCATCCGCTACGAACATCCGCCGCGAGTTCCCGAACGACCGGTCCGCGCCGCATTGTCAGACCCCGAATCCACCCCCCAGCCCGCCCCCCGGCCCGCCGTGCAGCCCCCGGCCCGCCCGGTGTCGGAGCTCCATTCGGTGCCCCAGCCGGTGCCCCAGCCAGCGCCCGACCCGGATCGGGCGCCGGACGCGCCGGCCAGCACCGCTGCAGCGCCCGCCGCGGAGATTCGCGCCCGCGCGCTCAAGCTGCTCAGCGGCCGCGAGCACTCGCGGCTGGAACTGGCCCGCAAGCTTTACCGCCGTGGTTATCCAGCCGCCGACGTGGACGCGGTGCTGGACCGCCTCATGGCCGAGGGCCTGCTCAGCGAGGAGCGGCTGCTCGCCGCCTATGTGGCGGAGCGGCTGGAAAAGGGCTTTGGACCGCTGCGTATCCGCGCCGAGTTGCAGGCGAAAGGGCTTTCCGACGCGGCAATCGACCCGCATTTGCAACTGAACGATGAGCAATGTCTGGCGTTGATGTCCGCGGTAGACGCGGGTAAGTTCGGCGCCGCCCCGGCAAATGACCGTCAAACACTGGCAAAACGCGCGCGCTTCCTGGAATATCGCGGGTTTCCCGCGAGCCTGATCGCCCGCGCCCTCGAGTTGGACTGACCCGCTGAGCCCAATCCCTCCGGATCCCCCCGCGTGCAGCGCCCCGCCGGCGCGCCGAGGCCATCCGCCAAGATCATTCCCGAGCCCTTTCCCATGAAACGCAGTGCCGAGCTCCGATCCGCCTTCCTCGACTACTTCGCCGAGCGCGGACACGCCGTCGTCGAGAGCAGTCCCCTGGTGCCGGGCAACGACCCGACGCTGCTCTTCACCAACGCCGGCATGGTGCAGTTCAAGGACGTCTTCCTCGGCCGCGAGAAGCGCCCGTACACCCGCGCCGCCAGCTCCCAGCGCTGCGTGCGCGCCGGCGGCAAGCACAACGACCTGGAGAACGTCGGCTATACCGCCCGGCATCACACCTTCTTCGAGATGCTCGGCAACTTCAGCTTTGGCGACTACTTCAAGCGCGAGGCCATCCGCTTCGCGTGGGAGTTCCTCATCGACGTGCTGGGCCTGCCGCCGGAACGGCTGTGGGTGACGGTGTACACCGATGACGAGGAGGCCGCGCGCATCTGGCTCGACGAGATCAAGGCAGACCCGACGCGCTTCTCGCGCTGTGGCGAGAAGGACAACTTCTGGTCCATGGGCGAGACTGGCCCCTGCGGCCCCTGCTCGGAGATCTTCTACGACCACGGCCCGGAGATCGCGGGCGGCCCACCTGGCTCGCCGGACGAGGACGGCGACCGCTTCGTCGAGATCTGGAACCTGGTGTTCATGCAGTACGACCGCGATGCCGAGGGCCGCCTCAAGCCGCTGCCGCGCCCGTCGGTGGACACCGGCATGGGGTTGGAGCGCCTGGCGGCCGTCATGCAGGGCGTGCACAGCAACTACGACATCGACCTGTTCCAGGCGCTGATTCGCGCCGCCGCCAAGGCGGCCGGTTGCGAGGACCTCAAGTCCAAGTCCCTGCGCGTCATTGCCGACCACATCCGCTCCGCCGCCTTCCTGGTGGTGGACGGCGTCACGCCCGGCAACGAGGGCCGCGGCTATGTGCAGCGGCGCATCATCCGCCGCGCCATCCGCCACGGCTACCAGCTGGGCTGCACCGAGCCCTTCTTTTATAAGCTCGTCGCGCCGCTGGTAGCCGAGATGGGCGATGCCTACCCGGCCCTCGCCGCCAAGCAGGCGCACGTGGAGCAGGTGCTGCGCGCCGAGGAGGAGCGCTTCGCCGACACCCTGGACCAGGGGCTGCGCATCTTCGAGGAGGTCGTCGCTGGACTGACGGGCAAGGTGCTGCCCGGCGAGGCGGTGTTCCGGCTCTATGACACCTACGGCTTCCCGGCGGACCTCACCGCCGACATTGCCCGCGAGCGTGGCCTGACCCTGGACATGGCCGGCTTTCAGCAGGCG
This sequence comes from Thiohalocapsa sp., assembly GCF_022340605.1. Taxonomy (GTDB): domain Bacteria; phylum Pseudomonadota; class Gammaproteobacteria; order Chromatiales; family Chromatiaceae; genus Thiohalocapsa. The sequence continues at coordinate 6,468 of NZ_JAJDNQ010000052.1, read as the reverse complement.
ATGGCACGGCAGAAGGAGCGTGCCCGCGCCGCTAGCCAGTTCGGTGCCGGCGCCGAGATCGCCATCGAGCTGGAGGGCGAGACCGACTTCACCGGCTACGAGGACATGGTCGACGAGGGCACCGTCGTGGCCCTGTTCCGCGACGGGGACGAGCGCGAGCGCCTGCTTCCCGGCGAGAGCGGCCTGGTGGTGCTGGACGTGACGCCCTTCTACGCCGAGTCCGGCGGGCAGGTGGGCGACCGCGGCGAGCTGCGCACGCAGCATGCCTGCTTCACGGTGGAAGACACCCAGAAGCATGGCGACGGCATCATCTGCCACATCGGCCGCATGACCGAGCGCGAGCTCCTCGTCGGCGACCGCATCACCGCGCGGGTGGACTGCGAGCGGCGTCGTGCCACTGCGCTGCATCACTCCGCGACACATCTGCTGCACGCGGCGCTGCGCACGGTGCTCGGCGACCATGTGCAGCAGCGCGGCTCGCTGGTGGGGCCGGATCGGCTGCGCTTCGACTTCACTCACTTCGAGCCCATGACCCAGGAGCAGTTGCACGCCATCGAGCGCCTGGTGAACCGCGAGATCCGCGAGAACCATACCGTCGAGACCCGCATCATGGACATCGAGGACGCCAAGGCGTCGGGCGCCATGGCCCTGTTCGGCGAGAAGTACGGCGAGCAGGTGCGGGTGCTGCGCATGGGCGACTTCTCCACCGAGCTGTGCGGCGGCACCCACGTGCGTGCGGTGGGCGACATCGGGCTTTTCAAGATCACATCCGAGACCGGCATCAGCGCCGGCGTGCGCCGCATCGAGGCCGTCGCCGGCGAGCGTGCGCTGGACTGGGTCGCGGACGAAGAATCGCGGCTCGCACGCATCGCCGCCCTGGTCAAGGGCGGCAGCGCCGACGCCGACGAGCGCGTGGCGCTGCTGGTGGAGCGCTCGCGCCGGCTCGAGAAGGAGCTGGAGCAGCTCAAGGCCAAGCTCGCCAGCGCCGCCGGCAGCGATCTTGCCGACAAGGCCGTCGACATCGATGGCGTCAAGGTGCTGGCCGCCCGGCTCGACGGCGCCGATCCCAAGTCGCTGCGCGACACCCTGGACCAGCTCAAGAACAAGGTGGGCTCCGGCGTCGTGCTGCTGGTCACCGAGAGCGGCGGCAAGGTCAACCTCATCGCCGGCGTCACCAAGGACCTCACCGACCGCTTCAAGGCCGGCGATCTGGTGAAGGCCGCGGCCGAAAAGGTCGGCGGGCGCGGCGGTGGCCGGCCCGATATGGCCCAGGCCGGTGGCACGGAGCCGGCCGGCATCCCCGCGGCGCTGGAGCTGGTGGGCGACTGGGTGCGGGAACGGGTGGCGAGGGCCTGATCATGCCGTTGATCGTCCAGAAATACGGCGGCACCTCGGTCGGCAGCATCGAGCGCATCCAGGCGGTCGCCGCCAAGGTCATGCGTACCCGCGACCAGGGCCACCACGTGGTGGTCGTCGTCTCGGCCATGTCCGGTGAGACCGACCGGCTGCTGGGCCTGGCCCATCAGCTCCAGCCGCGCCCGTCGCCGCGCGAGCTGGACGTGCTGCTGTCCACCGGCGAGCAGGTGACCATTGCGCTGTTGACCATGGCGCTGGAGGCCGCGGGCTGTCCGGCGCGTTCCTATACCGGCGGCCAGGTCCAGGTGCGCACCGACAGCGCCCACAACAAGGCACGTATCCGCGACATCGATGGCGGCCGCGTCCGCGCCGACCTGGATGCCGGCCGTGTCGTGGTGGTAGCCGGCTTCCAGGGCATCGACGAGCACGGCAACATCACCACCCTCGGCCGCGGTGGCTCCGATACCTCAGCCGTTGCCATGGCGGCGGCGCTGAAGGCCGACGAGTGCCAGATCTACACCGACGTGGACGGCGTCTACACCACCGATCCGCGCATCGAGCCCAGGGCGCGCCGGCTGCCGCGCATCACCTTCGAGGAGATGCTGGAGATGGCGAGCCTCGGCTCCAAAGTGCTACAGATCCGCGCCGTGGAGTTCGCGGGCAAGTATCGGGTTCCGCTCAGGGTGCTCTCCAGCTTTCAGGATGGGGAGGGCACGCTCATTACCTTCGAGGAGGACGACGTGGAAGAGGCCAAGATCGCCGGCATCGCCTTCGCCAAGGACGAGGCCAAGCTCACCATCCTCGGCGTGCCGGACGAGCCCGGCGTCGCGTACAAGATCCTGGGGCCCATCTCGGATGCGAATATCGAGGTGGACATGATCATCCAGAACATCGCCGCCGACACCAAGACGACGGACTTCACCTTCACCGTGCACCGGAACGACTACGGGAAGGCGCTGGACATCCTTCAGGACACCGCCAACGCGCTGTCGGCCCGCGAGGTGCATGGCGACGAGCGCATCGTCAAGGTGAGCCTGGTTGGGGTGGGGATGCGCTCCCACGCCGGCATCGCCAGCCGCATGTTCGAAGCCCTGGCACGCGAGGGCATCAACATACGCATGATCAGCACCTCCGAGATCAAGATCAGCGTCGTCATCGACGAGAAGTATTTGGAGCTGGGCGTACGCGCGCTGCATCAAGCCTTCGATCTGGCGCAGCAAGCCTGACCTCGCGGGGCCTGACACCTTGGTTCCGCCGTCTGTCGGTTGTTCTGTCAGCGCTGACCGCCGTTTATCCGATCAAGGCGCGGATGTGGTGGCATTCCGGCTTGCGCATTGCGGGTTGGTAATGCGCGCACAAAAATCTTGCTGCTAGAATCAAAGTTCAGGCCGGCATGGGGTCGGTCTGTACATTGGTTGAGTGTGGTCCGCCAGTTTCCGTCCAGTTCCCGCCTGGGTGCGGATGTTTGGCCCCCGACTTTGGGCGGCAGGGTGGACTGTCTTTAAGGACCTCAAAGGGAGACAACTATGCTGATTCTGACCCGTCGAGTCGGGGAGACGTTGATGATCGGGGACGAGGTCACCGTGACGGTGCTGGGCGTCAAAGGCAACCAAGTCCGCATCGGTGTGAATGCCCCGCGCGACGTCGCTGTCCATCGGGAAGAGATCTACGAGCGCATTAAGCGCGAACAAGAACAACAGGCTGCGCAGGGCGAGCCGGTTAGCGTTCCTCCCGGTCACAGCAGTTGACCTGACCCAAAGCATAGGCCGCAGTCGCGAATCGGCCATTCGCCACCTGCCGACAGGCGGCACTCCGCCGTCGGCACTCCCAGCATACGAGATCCCCCGCAAGCACGCGGCATCCCCCCAGCATGCCGCAGCCCGCGCTCAAGTTGTCTTTTGTCGCTGAGCTGATCCGGCCCCGCCATCGCCCATCGCCCATCGCCCATCGCCCATCGCCCATCGCTTGGCCGCCGGTCAGCCGCCGTAGGGCGCATCGCAACGCCTCCCAGGCTGGCTGCGCTCCCAAAGTCAGCGGTCCGTCGCACCGGGGATGCGTACAGTGCTGGACGAACAACGGGTGCTTCCTGCTACAATTCACGCCCCGTCGGAGAGATGGCCGAGTGGCTGAAGGCGCTCCCCTGCTAAGGGAGTATGGGTTAATAGCCCATCGAGGGTTCGAATCCCTCTCTCTCCGCCATCCTTTGCCTTAGAACCTTGTAAAAACAGGTTCTTAGTGAAACTTGTTCCTGCCCGTCCGCGCTTCGGTCCGCCTTCTGCGCAGAGTCTCTGGGCTATCTTCAGATCTGAGCGGCCCGCAGCCGGACCAGGAGATCGAAAAGGCCCCGGAGCTGCTGCGCTGTTTGCGCAACCTGGCCGACAAGGCCGGAGGCGACCCGCCCCGACCTGTGCGGCCGGACCAGAAGCCCATCGAGGAGCTGGAGGTGCTCACCGGCAACGCCCCGCTGGCGGAGCTGCACAGCCGCCGGGATGCGCTCCTTACCGACATCAAGCACTGGCAGGACCTGGGCGAGCGCATCAAGGACCGCACCCCCGCCTGGCGGCGGCTCGAAGACCTCCTCGCCCACGCCAAGGGCCTCGCACCCTACCAGAAGCTCGCGGACGAGGCGCAGGCCATCGCCGATCAGCGTGCGCTGCTCGCCGCCCACGACCCGGTGCAGGCCCTGCTCGACAAGACCGTGGACCTGCTCCGCAACAGCCTCAACCACCACGCCCAGGAGCACCGCGACACCCTTGCGCGGGAGCAGGCGGAGCTGGACAAGGACGCGGACTGGCAGCGGCTCAACGACGCGCAGCGCCAGAGCATCCTCTCCGAGCGTCACCTCACCGATGCTGTCTCCGTGGACACGGCAACTGCCGACAGCATCCTCGCCGAGCTGGAGCGCTGCTCCCTCTCCCAGTGGGCCGACCGCACCCAGGCCCTGCGCGGTCGTTTCGAGGGCGCCCGAATGGATGCCGCCCGGTTGCTCCAGCCCACCGTGACCCACGTCGACCTGCCCCGGCGCACCCTGACCACGGAGGAAGACCTCACCGCCTGGCTCGCCGAGGCCGAGCAGCGCATCAGAGACAAGCTCAAGGCCGGCCCCGTGCGCGTTTGACGCCACGCCCGTAGCCAGGGCTTCCAGCCCTGACCAACCAATCCAGAGCTGGAAGCCCTGGCTACTCTGGCCAAGCGCAACCCTGGCATTAGGATCTGCGTCTCCCTGTACTACAATTCGCCATATGCGTCTGCATCTCTAATCTGCATTGGAGTCCGCAAGTGCGAACCACGCTGAACATCGACGACGAGCTGCTGGAGAAGGCCCGGGTTCTCTCTGGCGTGCAAGAGAAGACCGCCCTGATTCGCGAAGGGCTCAAGGCCCTCATCGAGCGCGAGAGCGCCCGCAGGCTGGCCCGCCTCGGCGGGAGCGAGCCGGACCTGGAGCCGATCCCTCGCCGCCGCCCTGCGGAATGAGCCTTGATCCTTGTCGACACCTCGGTCTGGATTGACCATCTGCGCGCCGGCGACGCCCGGCTGACGGCGCTCTTGGAACGCAATAGGGTCATCATGCACCCGATGGTGGCCGGCGAGCTGGCGTGTGGAAACCTGCGCGACCGCGACACGCTTCTGCGCCTCTGGGACAGCCTGCCGCGGCTTCCGACCGCCAGCCATGACGAGGCCCTGTACTTCCTCACCAGCAACCGCCTCTGGGGCCTTGGCATCGGCTACGAGGACCTGCACCTGCTGGCCGCCGTGTCCCTCGGCGATGCCGTCGCACTCTGGACCCGCGACAAGCGCCTGTCGGCGGTCGCGGGCCAGCTCGGGCTCGCCGCCCAAGCGGACGCCTGACAGAGACCACCAACACCCAGCGACAACAGGGACGGAGCAACCCGTGCACGCACTCGCCAAGCACCTGGGCCGGCAACTGGAGAACGTCGTCGTCGCGGCCCGCGAGACCGCGGAGACCTTCGCGGCCGGCGACAGCCTCGGCTGGGTCTACCAGTTCTGGCAGACCAAGCAGAAGGACGCCGTCAACCGCTCCGAGGTCAAGATCGGCGCCGACGAGCTGCCCGCCGTCACGCAGCTCTTCACTGAGCCCTACATGGTCGCCTTCCTGCTCGACAACAGCCTCGGCGCCTGGTGGGCCGCCCGCCGCCTGAGCGAACAGGACCTTCGCGACGTGGAGACCGAAGACGAACTGCGCCGCAAGGCCGCCATCCCCGGCGTGCCGCTGGAGTATCTGCGCTTCGTCCGCTCTTCAGCCCCCTCTCTCCCCGAGACCGTCGCCGAACGCGAGCCCTCTTCACTCCCCTCTCCCCTTGGGAGAGGGGCCGGGGGTGGGGGAGCGCGTCCCTGGACCCCCGCCGCCGGCACCTTCGACGGCTGGCCCGAGCGCCTGGCGGAGCTGAAGGTCATGGACCCCTGCTGCGGCTCGGGCCACTTCCTGGTCGCCGCGCTCCAGATGCTGGTGCCCATGCGCATGGAACTGGAGGGCCTCACCGCCCGCGAGGCCGTGGACGCCGTGCTGCGGGACAACCTCCACGGCCTGGAGCTCGACCGCCGCTGCGTCGAGATCGCCGCTTTTGCGCTGGCCCTGACCGCCTGGCGCTGGCCCGGCGCCGGCGGCTGGCGGCCCCTGCCAACCCTCAACCTCGCCTGCTCCGGCCTCGGCATCCACGCCGGCAAGGCCGACTGGCTGCGGCTCGGTGAGGGCGACCCGGACCTGGAGCACGCGCTGGAGCGGCTGTACGAGCTGTTCAAGGACGCGCCGACGCTGGAGAGCCTGATCGATCCGCGGCGGGCGTTGGGGCAGGACCTGCTCAGCGAAAAGTGGGAGCGAGTCGTCGGCGTCCTCGACGCCGTTACGAAATCACTGCCTGATGAAGATTCTAGGGAGTTAGGTGTAACAGCTCAGGGGCTGGCTCTATCAACAAGGCTACTGGCAAGTCGCTATCGCCTTGTGCTGACCAATGTTCCATTTCGGAAGCTAGCTGACCATGACGAAAAGCTGAGGGGCTTCATCGAGGCGAAACATCCAGATGCGAAACATGATATTGCCACAGCTTTCTTGGAAAGGTGCCTCGCGTTCTGCCGCGCCGAAGGCGGCGTGTC
>NZ_JAJDNQ010000046.1 GCF_022340605.1 Thiohalocapsa sp. | reverse complement strand
CATGTCCAGGCTCAGCAAGCGCTTGGATTTCAGCCCCTCCGGCACCTCGCCGTTGACGATGCGCTGCGCCAGGCCCTCGACGATGGCGGTCTTGCCGACGCCGGGCTCGCCGATCAGCACCGGGTTGTTCTTGGTGCGCCGCGCGAGCACCTGGATGGTGCGGCGGATCTCGTCGTCGCGGCCGATGACCGGGTCGAGCTTGCCCTGCTCGGCGCGCTCGGTCATGTCGATGGTGTACTTCTCCAGCGCCTGGCGCTGCTCCTCGGCGTTCTGGTCCTGTACGGACTCGCCGCCGCGCATGTTCTCGATGGCCTTCTCGACGGCGCCCTTGCTGGCGCCGGCCTGGCGCAGCAGGTTGCCGAGCTCGCCTTTGTCCTCCAGCGCCGCCAGCACGAACAGCTCGGATGAGATGTACGCGTCGTTTCGCGCCTGCGCCAGCTTGTCGGTGAGATTCAGCAGTTTGCCGAGCGCGTTCGACACGCTCACGTCGCCGCCCGTGCCGGACACCTTGGGCAGACGCTCCAGCGCCTCGCCCAGGCTGGAGCGCAGCCGGTTGACGTTGACATCCGCCTGGGCCAGCAGGTGGCGCACGGTGCCGCCGTCCTGGTCCAGCAGCGCCACCATCAGGTGCACGGGCTCGATGAACTGGTTGTCGCGGCCCAGCGCAAGGGATTGCGCATCGGCCAGGGCCATCTGGAACTTGCTGGTGAGCTTGTCCATTCGCATGGATTCGGGCCTCCGGAGGGTGATTTCCGAGATTTCCTAGGGTTATTGCGCAACTGCGGCGGCGCCACGCGGAATTCAAGCACTCTCGGGGCGAGAGTGCCAATGCCGTCGTCCGCAAATGCTTCCGGTCACGACAATCGGTGCAGCCGCCGCCCCTACGCCCATAACGGCTGCTCTGGTCGCGCCGGCGTGGGAGCGCCACTGCCTTTTGTGGTGCGACGACGGCGGGGAGGCTGCCTGCCGCCTGGCAGTGACTCAGGGCGTGGTGTGCTGCCTTGCCGCGGGTCGCGGCACCAAGCGTGCCGCTCCCACAAGAGCTGCTGCACCGAATACTTGTCCAGCCCCAAAGAGATCGTGAAGGTATTGCTCGCAACTCCGAAAACGAGCGGACCTAAACCGAATGCTTGTCCGGCTCCCAGAGCCTTGGAGCAGCCAGTGGACGGGGCATTCGGCAAGTTGCAAGCCGCCGTCGTTGCCTCATACTTTGAACCAATCTGAGCATAAATTGTGAGGCAAACATGGCCGCAACCGCCGAAGACCTTACCGACCTGCTGTCGGACGCCGGTGTCGTCGAGACCGACCGGCTCGCCGAGCTCCTGCACGTCACCAAGGGTGAGCTGGCCCTGGCCACCGGGCTGTCGCGAGACGCCGTCAGCAAGCGCGCCCGGGCCGCGTCGCCGAAGACCCAGCAGCGCCTGCGCGACACCATCGACATCATCAACCGCGCCGTACCCTGGGCCGGCTCCACCGCCCGCGCGTTTGCGTGGTTCCGCTCCCAGCCGCTGCCGTCGTTCGGCGACAAGACCGCGGAGGACCTGCTCAAGGAAGGACGCGCCCAGGCGGTCAAAGACTACCTGTCGCGCATCGCCGATGGCGGCTACGCCTAGTGAGGCGCTGCCTCAGACCGACCTTCGACGGCCTCGTCTACCGCGCCCACAACCCGCGCTGGGCCTACCAGCCCACGTCCGGCGAAGGTGCCGCGAGGCACGGTGGGCGCTTCAACCGCAAGGGCCTGCCCGCGCTCTACACCGCGCTCGACATCACCACCGCCTGGCTGGAGGCGCAACAGGGCTTCCCGTTCAAGGCCCAGCCCATGACTCTGGTGGCGTACCAGGTACGCTGCGAGCGCGTCGCCGACCTCACCGACGCCGGGGCGCTCGCCGGCACCGGCATCGATCCCGCCGACCTCGCCTGCCCCTGGGAAGACCTCGCGAGCCGCGGCCACGAGCCGTCAAGCTGGCGGCTCGCCGACGCCCTGATCGCGGCAGGCTGCCAGGGCGCCTTGGTGCCGAGCTTCGCAGCGGCCCCAAACCCGGCACCAGATGCCGTCCCGCGCCTCAACCTCGTCCTCTGGCGCTGGTCCGACGGACCGCCCTGCGCGGTGCGGGTCATCGACGATTTCGGCCGATTGCCGCGGGATGACCGTGGCTGGACGCGAGCCTGACCGGGCGCCACCCGCATCCTCTGCGCTGGTGGCCGTTGTCCGCGCCCGCGCATCGGGTCCGGCCAGCGCGCCGCCGCAGCAGACCGGTCAAGCGGCCGTCAAACCGTCCGCGGCGCTGTGCTGAATGCATCTGTTCCCAACGGGGGCCTGCGACTTCGATACCCGGGGACCCGGCTCGCTCGCTGCCCGGGACAGCGAGTGCTGCGTCGCGCTGCGGCACACGGGTCCCGCGGCGGCGGACATCGAGATCGAGGCCGGTGCCGGGCTCAAGCTGTGGCTCGGGCGATGCGGCCGGCCGGGTGTTGGCGACAGGGGAAGCGCAGCCCTGCGGCGGCGAGCTGGCCCACTTCCGGCTGCGCGCTCCCCGCGTCCACAAGAGGTGATGTACGTGAAACCCTCAGCCTGGAGCTTGGATAACTCGGCGACGCCGCTCGGCACCACGTCGTTCGAGGCCGCGTCGTAGAGCGCTGCCAAGCTGAAGGCGCAGCGGCCGTGCGCTACCGTGTCCAACACGTCACAGCGTTCAGTGGCCCATGTGGCCCGCCGCGCCGGCACCGTGCATCGCACCGCCCATGACCGGCTCGATACGGCGCACCGGCGCGTTCAGCGCGATGCGGCTGCCGTCGTCGAACAACAGCGTCAGCGGCACTTCCATGCCGGGCTCGAGCTGCTCGGTGAGGCCGATCAACATCACGTGCAGACCGCCCGGCTGGAGCACCACCCGCTCGCCCACCGGTAGCTCGATGCGCTCGATGCGGCGCATCTGCATCATGCCATCCGCCATGGTGTGGGTGTGCAGTTCCACGGTCTCGGCGGCAGCACTCTCGGCCGCCACCAGCGCCCGGTCGGCATCGCCGGTGTTGGTGAGCACCATGAACACGGCACTGTTGGGTTGCCCGGGCGGAACCGCGCGGGCGTAGGCATCTTCAACGCCGATGCCGGCGGCGTCGGCGGCAAAGACCGTCCGTGTTGCGAGCAACGGCGTGGCCAGCAGGCAGGCCAATAGCGCGGCGGGCAAGGCAAGAGACCGAATGGATGTCATGATCTGAACTGCTCCTGTCAGCGGTGATGCGAGGCCAGCGCCATGCTGACCCTGACCTCAAGATCAAAATCGAAATCGGGATCGAAATCGGCTCCCAAAGGTCATTCAAGGCCCGCGCAAGCGCTCGCCATGCGGACGCGGGCTCATTGCCACCGCGCGAGCCGCATCGCCGCCTCTGGCGTCAGCCGGAGCTCATAGAGCGCCTTGCCGTCCACATCACGCAGCGTGGCGCTGAGGGTACCCGCGGCGTCGATGTCCAGCTCGCCGAAGCCGAAATAACGTCGTGCATCGGCGTAGACGTGCACCGCGTCGGCCGTCGGCGGGGCATGCATGAAGAGACGCTCCGCGCCCAGGTCGCGGTCATAGTCGTCGATGGCGCCGATCCCGGCACTGAGTGGCCCGGTCACCAGCTCATGGACCACGAAGCTCGGCTGCCCGGCATACGGCCGATAGCTGAAGGCCGCGGCGAAGTGCACGTCGGCACTGATGAAGATCAGGTCCTTGCGGCCAATCTCCGCGGCATAGCGGAAAATCTCGCGCAGCTCCTGCTCGAAGCCGGAAGGCTGGTCGAAATTCGCCCAACCGTCGCGCCCGCCCTCGGGCGGCCAGCCGGTGGGGATGGCCAGGGGCACGCTGGAGGCGATGACCACCCAGGTGGCATCCGAAGACTTGAGCTTGTCCTTGAGCCAGGTGAGCTGCTCGCGCCCGAGCATTGTCTTCGGCCGTTCCGGACGGTCCGGTGCGCCGTTTGCGTCCCGGTACTGGCGCGTGTCCAACAACAACAGCTCCAGGTGCTTGCCCCAGCGCACCGCGCGATACAGCCGTCCCGGGCGCTCGGGGTGCTCGGCGACCGGGTTCTGCTCCAGCATTGCCGCAAGGCCGATGGGCAGCAGGTGGACGCCGGACGCATAAGGCGGCTCGCCAGGGGTATCGCCGAGGGGGCCGAAGTCGTTGACCACCTCGTGGTCGTCCCAGGTCGGCAGGTAGACGCTGTTGGCGAGCAGTTGCCGGAGGCCGGCGTCGGCGCGGGCGTAGCGCCAGTGGGCGCGGTAGCCGGCCATGTCCGCGGCGGGCCCAAATGCCCCCGGCACCTGGGCGTTGCCGTAGTGGCCGAGGGCCTCGCAGAGCCCGTCGGCGTAGATCATGTCGCCCATGCCGACAAACAGCTCCGGCGCCCGGGCATTCATGGCCTGCAAGACCTCGAAGCCCAGCGCGGCGTCCCGGCAGACGTTCTGCCCGGCGAGGTCGCCGCCCCACAGCAGCCGCACCGGCGCGTCGGCGGCGGACGGTGGTGTCGTGCGGAAGCTGCCGCTCGCGGTGGCGCCCGGCGCACCCTCGGCGTTGAGCAGCACCGCCCGCCAACGCTGGCGGCGGCCGGGGCTCAGGCCATCCACCGGGATCTTGGCGGTGAAGTCCGTGCCTGCATCGAGGCTGCGCTGGAAGCGCTGTACCGCGCCGGTGCCACCGGGCTGCACTTCCACCACCACCTGCCCCGGGCCCTCCGCCTGCGCCCAGATCAGCGCGGAGTTGGAAGTGACATCGCCCACGGCGATGGTCGGTGCTGCCGGCTCCTGCGCCGCGGCCACCACCGCGACAGCGAGGCAACAGGAGAAGACCACTGTTCGGTACATGATGGGATGGATCGGATCGTTCAGACCAACAAGCCGCACGCCGTCCGGCGCGGCAGGGCGCACGCGGCCCCGGCGTGCCATGGATTTCGTCAACGGGCCTCCGGCCGCCGCGCAGTCTAGCGCAGCGAACGCCGGTTCCGAAATTCGCATGCTGGCGATGTACCGGCGCCACCCGGACGCATGGCACGAGTGGCGCGAGGCCGTTGCCGTCACGCGGCGGCACGGCCTATTTGAGTTGCTTCGGTCGCACGAGCGCCACCAGGCCCGCACATCCTCCGGCAAGCTCCGACCAGTCGTTCGGCATTTCCAACCGGGCAACCGTTGCCGTGGGCAGCAACTTGCCGTCCGTCGGCTCTTCCACGTCGCTGCCGGCGAGGTGGCGCAGCAGCTCTTCGAGCCCCGGGTTGTGCCCCACCAGCAGCACCAGTTCCGCGTCCGAAGGCATGCGCGCCAGCACCGCGAGCAGGGTGGACAGGTCGGCGTCGTAGACGGCCTCGTCCCAGACGATGTCTTTCCTGGGCAGGTCGAGGCACTTGCAGACCTTGAGCGTCGTCTCGCGCGCGCGCTGTGCCGGGGAGCTGACGATGACCCGCGGGATCAGGCCCTCGCGGTACAGCCATTCACCCACCCGCGGCGCGTCCTTCCTGCCGCGCTTGGCCAGAGGCCGCTCGAAATCGGACGCGGCATTGGTGTCCCAATCCGACTTGGCGTGACGCAGGATCAGGAGCTCGCGGGGCATGCGTGAGAAGCGATCGGGGCTTTGCAACGGCTGACCCGACGGGAGGCGACCAAGGGATGACCGCCTTTTAACACAACGGTAACCTGGACGGTACTCGGCGCCGGCGGGCAACTACCGAATCTCGGACAGCAACCGATCGATCATGCGCTCGGCCTGACCGCCGTAGCCGCCGCCGAACAGGTTGAGGTGGTTCAGGATGTGGTAGAGGTTGTAGAGGGTCTTGCGGGTCTGATAACCTGGGTCCAACGGCCAGGTGGCGTTATAGGCGGCATAGAAGCCGCTGCCGAAGCCGCCGAACAGCTCGGTCATGGCGAGGTCCGCCTCGCGGTCGCCGTAATAGCAGGCGGGGTCGAAGATCACCGGATTGCCAGCGGCATCGCCGCCGAAGTTCCCGCCCCATAGGTCCCCGTGCAGCAGGGAAGGCGCCGGCGCGTGGTCAAGCAGTGCACCGACGCGCTCGCGCAACTGCGCCCCGCGCTGCTGCAGCCGCCCGCCGTAGCCGTTGCGCGCCGCCAGGTCGAGCTGAAAACCGAGCCGTTGCACGCACCAGAACCGCACCCAGTCGGCGTCCTGCGCGTTGGGCTGCGGCGTCGCGCCGATGGTGTTGTCGCGGTGCCAGCCGTGCGCCGGCGCGGTGCTGCGGTGCATGGTCGCCAACTGCTCGCCGGCACGTGCCGCGGTGCTCCCACCACTGCCGCCCAGCGGCACGTACTCCATGGCGATGAATGCCTGCCCATCCGCGAGCCCGCAGCACAGCGGGCGCGGCACGCGGATGCTGGCGGTGGCCGCCATGGCATCGAGCCCGTCGCGCTCGGCCTCGAACATGTCGAGCCGGGATGCATCGTTGAGTTTGACGAACCAGCGCGTTGCGCCGTCCTCGAGCACCGCCGCACTGTTGATGCAGCCACCGCCGACGTGCCGCGGCTGCCGTGGAGCGAACGGCTGGCCGCTGGCCGCCGCGATCTGCTCGGCAATGTCGGCCCAGTTGGTCAAGGTGCAGGTGTCCGTAGCAGCTGTAACAGAAGGGCGCGCCCGGCAGTCGCGCCCCTGGGGGGCGACAAATCGCAGGTGTGCCGGACCTTTCGCCAGCGAGGCTTCGCCTCAGACCGACGAGGCATGCTCATCGCTCTCGCAAGCGAAACAGCGATCGGCGTCGTGGTCGTGGTCGTGGTCGTGGTCGGATAGTCGATTACGACAACGACAACGACGACAAACTTGACTCAACTGCAAGCATTTGGCGCCGTCAAGCAATCTAGACCCTCGGCAGGCGCCGCAACAACGGCGACGTGCGCGGAAAGTGCGCCCGCAGGAACTCCATCTGATCCACCAGTACGTTGCGGCCCATCAGATAGATGTATTCCGCGTGGGTCGGCGTGAAGGGCACCGCCAACAGCTCCATGCCCGCGGCCTCCGGCGTGCGGCCGGCCTTGTAATTGTTGCAGCGCACGCAGGCCGTGACGACGTTGGTCCAGATGTCTTCGCCGCCCAGGCTGATGGGCCGCACGTGGTCGCGCGACAGGTGTCGCGCCGAGAAGCGGCCGCCGCAGTACATGCAGAGATGATCGTCACGCTGGAACAGCGTCCGGTTGGACAAAGGCGGCACGTAGTCGTCACGCAGCTTGCTCAGCGCGTGGTGCGTGCCGTGCGTGGCAATGATGCTGTGGATCAGCAGGCAGCTTTGCTCGCGCGTGCGGGCGTTGATGCCGCCGCGCAGCAGGATGAGTGGATTGCCACAGGCGTAAGCGACCTGGCCGAGGAAATACAGCCGTGCCGCGGCCTTGTAGTCGACCCACTCCAGCGGCATGCCCGCCAGGTCGGTGCGCAAAACCTGTTGGCTGAGTGACACCATGACTCGACACCGGTCAGGAGTTGCCGAGCATAATACATACCCGGCTGTCCGTTGCAACGCCCGTGCAAAATGACTGCCAGATTACGGGAAAACCACGATGCCCCCACCACGGCGCCGAAGCCCGCCCGCCAGGGTCGCGCCCGGTTTTGCACAAGCGCCCAGGCTTGAGCGACCTGTTAGTGCCTGATTAGCCACAACTTTATCAGCATTTGCTAAAAATATTGCAGATCGTTGATTTATAAGGGTTCTTTGCCGTTGACCAATTCTTGGACAATCTTACGCAACGGTAACAATGGCGCCGCCTGGCGGGCTGTCCCAACGCGTTATCCACGGACTTATCCACAACTGATGTTGAAAAGCCCCGTGCGGTCAAATTGCTGTTGATTTGCGCTGTGTCAAGCAAGCGCGCCCTGTCCGACTCCGCCTGAACATCAAACATGCCCGCCTCGAGCCGCGCCAAAGCCGTCCTCCGCGTGGCCGTTGCCGCCCCGCTCAGCGAGTTGCTGGACTACCTCAAGCCCGCCGACGGCACCCGTGTGCTGCCCGGCATGCGCGTGCTGGTGCCCCTCGGCCGGGCGCGGCGGGTGGGCATGGTGGTGGCCGCGGATGTGCCGACGACACTGCCGGCGGAGCGCATCAAGCCCGTGCTGTCGGTGCTCGATCGGGAGCCCCTGCTGGCGGCAGGCGACCTGCGCTTCCTGCTCTGGGCCGCCGAGTATTACCGCGGCAATCCCGGCGAGGCCCTGTTCGGCGCCCTGCCCTTGCGCCTGCGCCGGCCGCGGCCATCGCTCGACGACCGCCCCAGCGGCTGGCGGGTGTGCGGCGAGCCCGAGACGGCGGCGGCCGAACTGCGCCGGGCACCGCGCCAGCGCGAGGTTCTGGCGTTGCTCGCCAAGGCACCGGCGGGACTCGACGACGCGACGCTGCGCGCACGACTCGGTGACTGCATCGCCCCGCTGCGCGCCTTGGCAGGCCGCGGGCTGATCACCCGTTGCCGCATCGCGGCGCCGGCCGAGCCACCGCCCACACCGCTCGCGATCCAAGCGAGCGCCCCGACGCTGAACGCGCACCAGGCCGCCGCCACCGCCGCCGTCGAGCGCTGCCAGGGCTTCGGGTGCTTCCTGCTGGACGGCGTCACCGGCAGTGGCAAGACCGAGGTCTATCTCAGGCTCATCGACCGCGCGCTGGCCGCTGGCCGGCAGGTGCTGGTGCTGGTGCCGGAGATCGGCCTGACGCCACAGTTGCACGAGCGCTTTGCACGGCGCGTGACGGCGCCCATCGCGGTGCTGCACTCGGCACTGTCGGAAACGGAGCGCGAGCGCGGCTGGCGTGCCGCCGCCACCGGCGAGGCAAGGCTCTTGCTCGGCACGCGCTCGGCGGTGTTCACGCCGCTGCGGAACCTCGGGCTCGTCATCGTCGACGAGGAGCACGACATGTCGCTGAAGCAGCAGGAGGGCTTCCGCTACTCGGCACGGGACCTCGCCGTGCGCCGCGCGCAGCAGGCGGACTGCCCGGTGCTGCTGGGCTCGGCGACACCGTCGCTGGAGACGCTGCACAACGCCCGCGGCGGCCGCTACCGACACCTGCGCCTGCCGCAACGCGCGGGCACAGCGGTGGACCCCAAAATCCTGGTGGCGGACATCCGCGCCCAGCCCTTGGAAACTGGTCTGAGCCATGCCCTGCTGACGCGCATGGACCGCGAGATCGACGCCGGCAACCAGGTGCTGTTATTCCTGAACCGGCGCGGCTTCTCGCCGGTGCTGACCTGCCACGACTGCGGCTGGACCAGCGAGTGCCCGCGCTGCGACGCACGCATGACCCTGCACCGCGGCCGCGCCCTGCTGCTCTGCCACCACTGCGGCCTGGAGCACGCCCAGCCGGTGCAATGCCCCTACTGTACGTCCCCGGACCTGCGCCCGCTCGGCCAGGGCACCGAGCGCGTCGAGGACACCCTGCGCCAGCGCTTCCCGGGCCTGCCGCTCGCGCGCATCGACCGCGACAGCACCCGCAAGCGCGGCGAGCTGGAGCGCCTGCTGGCAGCGGCCCAACGCGGCGAGCAGCGCATCCTGCTCGGAACCCAGATGCTCGCCAAGGGCCACCACCTCCCCGGCGTCACGCTGGTGGGCATCCTGGACTTAGACCACGGCCTCTATGGCAGCGACTTCCGCGCCACCGAGCGCATGGCGCAGCTCCTGGTGCAGGTAGCGGGCCGCGCCGGCCGCGCCGAAAGGCCGGGCACCGTGCTGCTCCAGACCCGCCACCCCCAGCATCCGATGCTGGAGCTGCTGCTAGGCGAAGGCTACGGCGCCTTCGCCACCGCCGCGCTCGCCGAGCGCCGCGAGGCCGGCCTGCCGCCCTTCAGCCACCAGGCCATGCTGCGCGCGGACAGCCCGCGCGAGCAGGCGGCACTGGAGTTCCTCGCCCAGGTACTAGAGACGGCGCGCCCATTGGCCCCACCGGAAGTGGAATTCTGGGGCCCGGCGCCCGCCCAGATGGAACGCCGTGCCGGCCGCATCCGCGCCCAGCTCTTGCTCCAGGCACCGACCCGCGCGCTGCTGCAAGGCGTGCTGGCGCGCCTGCTGCCGGCGCTGCGCGCCCTGCGCCGGCCGCGCGAGCTGCGCTGGAGCATCGACGTGGACCCGCAGGAGAATTTGTAAGTGGCAACCGCACAAGGCGCCCCGCGACGAGGTCAGTGCGGCCAATCGCCAGCAAGACGCACTCGGCTGCGTCGCCTAGCCTGCTCTATACTACGGCGCCTTAAGACCTGACCCACCCAGCGTCAACCGCGAGTTACCCGATAGCACATGAGCCACTACAGCATGGGCGAAGCCGAAACACGGCTCCCGGAGCTCGCTCGCCGTGCGCCCGCGGGTGAAGACATCCTCATCGGGGATGGCAGCGGCCCCCTAGCCCGGCTGGTCCCGGTTGGAGCAACGTGCGGCGCACGCCCGAGACGACCGGGCGATGGCGAGGGAAGGCTCCTCCGGATGGCACCGGAATTAGACACGACGCCCGAGGCGTTTGAGCATTACAACAGTACATGACTATTTCGCCGACCACCTGCCGGCCAATGACTTCCGGCTGATCAAGATCGGACTCGAGCACGCTGCTTTGGTCGAATCGCTGCCCCTGCATCATCGCGATCCTTTCGA
Organism: Thiohalocapsa sp.; assembly: GCF_022340605.1. Lineage (GTDB taxonomy): Bacteria > Pseudomonadota > Gammaproteobacteria > Chromatiales > Chromatiaceae > Thiohalocapsa. The sequence continues at coordinate 12,636 of NZ_JAJDNQ010000046.1, read as the reverse complement.
TCGCCCGCTCGCCGCACAGGCCCGTCACGAGGAGCTTATGCTGATCTCCGGCGATGCCGCGTTCGACGATTACGGAATCACGCGAGTCTGGCAGCCGTCGTAGCCGCTCACTTAGAGCCCCAGCAGAAAATTCGCAAGTATTGAGCAACTGATGAAGTCTGAGCTTAAAAATCTCGTCGGTGGGGCACTGTATGAGCTGCACATCAGCCATGACCCCGTAGCGGTCGTAATCGAGGAGACGAGAGATCCCCGCCACGGCGACTTCGCGAGCAATATCGCGCTGGTGCTCGCCAAAACCGCCGGCATGAAGCCGCGCGATCTGGCACTCCGAATCGCCGACACGATCGAGTCGATCCGTCAGCGCGGCGATTTCTCGGAAGTTGGCCCGCATATCGCTCGCGTGGAGGTGGCCGGGCCCGGTTTCATCAATTTTCACTTGGCCGCGACGGCCTACCACGCCTTGATACCGCTCATCTTGGAGCAAGGCCCGAATTACGGCCGCTCCGACCTCGGCGCCGGCAAGCGCGTGCAGGTGGAGTTCGTCTCCGCCAACCCGACGGGTCCGCTGCACGTGGGCCACGGCCGCGGCGCCGCCTATGGCGCCGCGGTGGCGGACCTGCTCGCCTACGTCGGCTTCGACGTCCACCGCGAGTATTACGTCAATGACGCTGGCCGGCAGATGGACATCCTCGGCACCTCGGTGTGGCTGCGCTACCTGGAGCTGTGCGGCGAGGCGCTGGAGTTCCCGTCCAACGGCTACAAGGGTGACTACGTCTGGGACATCGCCGCGACCCTGCACCGCGATCACGGCGACGCCTACCGTGTAGACGCGGTTCAGCTACGCGAGGGCCTGCCGCCGGACGAGGTCACGCCCGGCGACGGCGGCGACAAGGAGGCGCACATCGACGCCCTCATCGTCAGCGCCAAGCGGCTGCTCGGCGACAACCGCTACCGCTTCGTCTTCGAGCTGGGCCTGAACACGATCCTCGACGACATCCGCGACGACCTGGCGCAGTTCGGCATCAGCTACCAGGAGTGGTACTCGGAGCGCTCCCTGGTGGAATCGGGTGCCGTCAACCGCGCCGTGGAGCGGTTGCGCGAGGCGGGGCATGTCTACGAGCAGGCGGGCGCGCTCTGGTTCCGCTCGACGGCCTTCGGCGACGAGAAGGACCGGGTTGTCGTGCGCGAAAACGGCCAGATGACCTATTTCGCGTCCGACATCGCCTACCACATGGACAAGCTGGAGCGCGGCTTCACCCGCGTCATCGACGTCTGGGGCGCCGACCACCACGGCTATGTGCCGCGGGTTAAGGCGGCGCTGTCGGCCCTCGGTGACGACCCACGGCGGCTCGACGTGCTGCTGGTGCAATTCGCCGTGCTCTACCGCGGCGGCGAGAAGGTGCAGATGTCCACCCGCTCCGGCGAGTTCGTGACCCTGCGCGAGCTGCGCAAAGAGGTGGGCCGGGACGCCGCACGCTTCTTCTATGTCATGCGCCGCTGCGAGCAGCACATGGACTTCGACCTCGACCTCGCCAAGAGCCAATCCGCCGACAACCCGGTCTACTACGTGCAGTATGCCCACGCGCGCGTGGCCAGCGTGCTGCAGCAGGCGGCGGAGCGCGGCATCGCGCTGGAGCTGACGCCAAATCCCTCCAACGACAAGCTGGCCCTGCTCACCGAACCGCACGAGCTTGCGCTGCTCAAGACCATGGCGCGCTGGCCGGAGCTGGTCGAGGCCGCGGCGCTGAGCGAGGAGCCCCACCAGCTCACGCACTACCTGCGCGAGCTGGCCAATGACTTCCATACCTATTACAACGCGCATCAGTTCCTGGTCGACGACGCCGCGCTGCGCGATGCCCGCGTCCAGCTCATCCTGGCGGTGCGGCAGGTGCTGCGCAATGGCCTGAATCTGCTTGGAGTCTCCGCGCCGGAGCGAATGTGAGGGGACAGCCGCATGACCCGTGACTACCGCAAGGGCTCACCACCCCCGCGCCGGCGCAAGAACGAGCCGCGCGGCACCTGCGCCTTCTGGTTCCTGGCGGGCGGGCTCATCGGCGCCTTCGGCGTCGCCGTCGCCTGGATGCTGAACGACCAGCCCGGCGGCCCGCAGCTCGCGAGCGCCAAGCAGCCGGAGCCGCAACAGGCGGAGCAGCCGCGTCCGAAGCCCAAGTTCGACTTCTACGACCTGCTGCCGAACGAAGAAGTGACGGTGCCCGCCGAGCGCGAGCCCGAGCCCGTGCCGCTGCCGCCGCCGGGACAGGAGGCGCCGCCCATCCAGACCGCAACGATCCAGCCGGCGCCCGCCCCCACGCCGACGCCTCAGCCGAGCCCGACATCCGGCCCCAACAGCTACATCCTTCAGGTGGGCTCGTTCCGCCGCAATTCGGACGCCGAGGAGCTCAAGGCGCAGCTCGCGCTGCTCGGCATCCAGTCATCGATCCAGACGGTTACCATCGACAGCGGCCAGACCTACCACCGCGTGCGCACCGGCCCCTACGCCAAGGCCGACGCAAACGCGCTCCGTGCCAAGCTGCAGAGCAGCGGCCACAAGCCGATGATGATGCGCGCCCAGTAGCACGAGCCCCTGAGCACAACCGGACCGCGGCCCGCGCTCGCGTCCGCCCCGACCTGACACAGCAGGGAGAGATCAGCCGAAATGTCCATGCGCAACACTGCCCGCACCGCCACCGTCCGCCGGCACCGGCGCGCCGCCCCGGCGGCCATCACCCCCGTCGCGTTATTGCTCGTGCCCTTCCTGCTGGGCGGCTGCGCGTCCGGCGGCTCTGGCCTCAAGAACCCGTTCCGCGGCCCCACCGAGGCCGGATTCATGTCCCTGGTGCAGCACAACTGCGGCAGCGAGGTCATCGGCGGGCAGCCGATCTCCACCCTGATCAAGAGCAACACGTCTTTCCGTCAGCTCACCTCACGGCTCTACCAGGGCGACATCTCCAACGACGCCTTCATGAATCTGCTGCTGCAGGAATATCCCGCGCCTGACGCCAACATTCCCGCCACCGGCTGTGTCGTCGATCAACTGAACCGCTGCTTCGCCACTAAGTGTGGCGGCGGCACGGCAGAGCCGCCGGACGACATCGCCGCCCAGCAGATCGACGCCACCAGGAACGCGAACGTCGAAGAGCTGCCGAAGCGCAACGTCGAGGCGGTGGACAGCATGATCGATGCCGCCCCCGAGCCCTCGGTCCCCGAACAGTTGGACCCACTGCCGAGCCAGGACCCGAGCGTGATCAATCCGAGCATGATGAACACGGAGCCCGAGAGCGTTCAGAAGATCGAAGAGCCCTCCAAGCCCTGAGCGTCAGCCGTGATAGGTCGGGCCGATACACGAAGCCCGACGCCGCCGGTCGCGGCACCAAGCGTGCCGCTCCTACAAACGCTGCTCCGGCAACGGCTGCTCTGGGCGCGCCGGCGTGGGAGCGCCACTGCTTCTCGTGGCGCGATTATGGCTGGGCGACTGCCTGCCGCTTGGCGGTGACTCGGGGCTCGGTGGGCTGCGTTGCCGCCGGTCGCGGCACCGAGAGTGCCGCTCCCACAAGAGTGCTGCTCCCACAAGTATTCGGTGTAGGTCGAATTACGCTATCGCTAACCCGACCTACGATCCGCTCGATTTCGGCGTTGCGGCCGATACTTGCCCCATCTCCGTCGCGATGGGCCTGAGGCTCACCTCGCCCGCGTGAAAGGCGCGGCGGCCTTCGCCCGTGTCCAGCAGCAGCGCGCCGTCGGCGCCGACGCCGGCGCAGGTGCCGGTGATGCGGCGCTCACCCATGATGAGCGCCACCGGCTCGCCGAGGTAGGTATCGAAGGCGCGCCAGTCCGGGAGGAAGGGGTCCAGGCCCGCGTTGCCGAACTCGATCAGCGCCGGGAACAGGGCGTCGATGAGCAGCGCCGCGACGGCGTTGCGCCCCGGCCTGACGTCACCGCGGCCGTCATCGGGTGCGTCACTGAGCGCGCTGGCGAGATCGGTCCAGGGCTGGTCGATGCCGGCGGCCTGGCCGGGACTGAGGCGCGAATTGACGCCGATTCCCACCACGACGTGGCTCGGCCCCTGGGACTCGCCGGCCACCTCCAGCAGCAGGCCACCGAGCTTGCGCCGGCGCCAGTGCAGGTCGTTGGGCCACTTGAGGCCGATGTCCGCGACGCCCGCGGCCTTGAGCGCCCGGGCGGCGGCGACGCCACAGGCGATGCTCAAGCCCCCCAGCTCCGCCGGCGCCAGCGGGTAGCGCCAGAGCACGGACAGATAGATGTTGCTGCCGAAGGGCGACACCCAGCGCCGCCCGGAGCGGCCGCGCCCGGCGAGTTGCCGCTCGGCGAGGCAGACCAGGCCGGACGGCGCCCCGTCGCGGGCGCGTCGCATGAGCCGAGTGTTGGTGGAGGAGACGCTGTCCAGCACCTCCAGGCCGCCCAGCAGGCCACAGCTGAGATCGGAGAGGCCGGCCTCGATGCGCACCGGGTCGAGTAGCTCCAGCGGCGCCGCCAGCATGTAACCCTTGCCACGGATCGAACTCAGCTCCAGCCCCAGCTCATCCACCGCGGCCCGGAGGATCTTCCAGACGGCGGCGCGGGTGACGCCCAGGTGAGCCGCCAGCTCGGCGCCGGAGTGCAGCTCGCCATCAGCCAGTAGGCGCAGTACGAACTGGCGGCGCGCCTCGGCGCTCCCGTCCTGTGCGCCCGGCGGCGCCGGTTGCCCGCCCTCGCCCACGGGCACGCTCAGGCGACGCTGGCGAGCCAGGCCTGCCGCCGCGCCAGCGCCTCCGCCGGGGCCTCGTCGTCCAGCCGGAGCTCGCAGACGTCCGCTGGCGCCGGTGCCGGGGCCAGCTCGAATTCCATCAGCTCGTCGCGGCGGAAGGCGTGCACCCGCACCGTCTCGCCGATGGGCAGCGACCGCAGCCGCTTGCCGGCACTGCCACCATCCACCCGCAGGCCGTCGATGGCCACCAGCACGTCTCCGGCGGCGAGCCCGGCGTGCTGAGCTGGCCGGTCGTCCAGCACCACGGCGAGCTTGGCGTCCGCGCCTGGCGTGAGCCGGACGCCGACGTCGCTGACCAGCGCCACCGGCTTGAATTCGGCCACGACGTTGCCGAGGTCCTTGGCCTTGCGCGCCGGCCGCAGGCGCATTGCCACGCCGACGCTGGCCAGCAGCCCCGACAGGTCCAGGTCATCGGTGGTGTCGAGCGCGTGCGCGAAGAAGCCGTCCAGGTCGAGCCCGGTCACCGCCGCCGTCAGGGCCTCGATCCCCCGCTCCGGAACGCCGATACCGGTGCGCCCGTGCCGCTCCCAGAGCGCGCGCATGACGTCGTCCAGCGAGCGCTCCCCGCCGGTGTCGCGGCGAATGGTGAGGTCCAGCGCCAGCGCCGTCATGGCGCCCTTGCCGTAATAGCTGACGATGGCGTTGGGGGCGTTCTCGTCCTGCTTGTAGAACTTGGTCCAGGCATCGAAGCTGGACTGGGCAACGGTCTGTTTGCACCGGCCCGGATTGCGCAGCACCTTGGTGATGGTCTCGGCGAGTACCTCCAGGTAGCCCTTGGCGTCGATGCGCCCGCTGCGCACCAGGGCGAGGTCGTCGTAATAGGACGTAATGCCCTCGAACGCCCACAGCAGCCGGGTGTGGACCTCGCGCTCCAACCCGCCGTCGATCAGCGCCGCGGGACGAATGCGCTTGACGTTCCAGAGATGGAAGTACTCGTGGCTGCACAGCCCCAGAAACTTCCGGTAGTCGCCCTCGGCATAGGCATCATCGGCTGTCGGCTCGGTGTCGGCACGCGCCGTGGGAGCGGCGCCCTCGCCGCGATTCGAGCCCGGCGGGGCCGGCAGGTCGCCGCGGCTGCAGAGCAGGCTGGACGAGAACCTGTGCTCCAGCCCGCCGTAGCCGTCGCCCACCACCTGGGTCAGGAACAGGTAGCGGTCCGCCGGCAGCTCGCCGAACATTGCGGCATGCTCGGTGCAGATTGGCGCAAGATCCTCCGCCAGCCGAGCCAGATCGGCGCGTTGCCGACCGCTCAGCACCATCCAATGCGGCACCTCACCCACCTGGAACTCGACGATGTCGAAGCGGCCCATTTCCACCGGGTGGTCGATGAGGTCGTCGTAGTCGTCCGCGCGATAGCTGCCGAAGCCCCAACGTTCAGCGCCGCCCTCGGAGATGTCGGCGCGGGCCAGGCTCGTCGCCACGCGCCAGCCGGTGGACGCCGGGTCATCCGGCGGCGCCAGTTCTACGCGGCAGGGCTCGGCATCGCGGCCGTGCACCCGCAGGAACAGGCTCGGGCCGTTGAAGTAGCCATGGGTGCGGTCCAGGTGCGCGCCACGCACCGTCAGCTCCCAGGCGTAGACCTCGTAACGGACGCTCAGCGCGCCGCGCGTGGGCACGAGCTGCCAGGTCTGCTTGTCCAGCTTCTCCATCGGCACCGCCCCGGCGGCGTCGTCGGCGGCAATGCTGACGATGTTGCGGGCAAAGTCCCGGATCATATAGCTGCCCGGAATCCAGGCCGGCATCGAGAGCCTCACCGGCTCGACTCCGGGCGCCGGAACGATGAGTTCCACGGCGAACAGATGGGCTTCCGGCCGGGCCGGGGTGACGCGGTAGGTAATGGCTTGGATATCGGACATGGACGGCTGTCGCGGCGGGTCGATTGAGGCGTCTGGGATTTTGGTGTCAGGTGAGGCTAACAGAACGGCGCGCAACCGTGACCACCGCGCTCGTCGGCCCATGTCGCGCCCGGTACATCGCGCCGCGCCCGGCGCTGGCGTTGGCACGTCGATTTGTGACTACAATCAGGCGACTGACGGACATGTGCCGGCATTTCCTGGACACCACGCGTGCGCAACCCGTACGACAGTCGCGACAACCTCTTGAGATCCGTACCCGAAGAGCACCCCAGCGCAGCCCTCGGCTCGACCCCGGGCGGAGGTACTGACATAGCGCCGGCGCCCGAGCCCGAGCCCAGCGCGGCCGTGAAGCCCGGACGCCGCCGCCTGCGGCTTGCCTTGCCATTGCTGGCGGGCTTCGTGGTGCTGGTCGTGCTTGGCCTTGCGGCCATCGACGGCATGGTGTCGGTGAGCACCGCCGGCGCGGTGGCGGACGCTGTCGAGGAGGTGCAGCCGAAGCCCGTCGCGCTGCTGCTCGGCACCTCCCGCAGGACCATCGCCGGAGGGCCGAACCGCTTCTATAACGCCCGCATCGAGGCGGCGGCCAAACTCTTTCAGAGCGGCAAGGTCAAGGGCATCCTGGTGAGCGGTGACAACGCCACCCGCTGGTACAACGAGCCCATCGCCATGCGCAAGGACCTCATCGCCGCGGGCGTGCCGGCGGAGTTCATCACGCTCGACTACGCCGGCTTCCGCACCCTGGACTCCGTCGTCCGCGCCAAGGAGGTGTTCGGCCAAGAGCACCTGATCATCGTCAGCCAGCGCTTCCACGCCGAGCGGGCGATCTTCCTGGCCCGCCACTTCGGCATCGACGCGGTCGGCCTCGCTGCCGAGGACCCACAAGACTCCGGCATCATGAAAGTGCGCGCCCGCGAGGTACTGGCCCGACTGGTCGCGGTGCTGGACATCGTCATCAACCGCGGCCCCAAGTTCCTCGGCCAGCCCGAGACCGTCCGCCTGCGCCAGGACGCGGACGACGCCGTCTGAGCCGCCTCAAATCCCGCACGCCCGCATCGCGCCGGGGACAGCGCTCCCACGGTGCTCGCTGGCCTGTGGGAGCGGCGTCCCCGCCGCGATCGCCGCCTCAACCGCCCGCATCGCGCCGGGGACGGCGCTCCCACGACGGCGCTCCGACGGCAAGGCCGCGTGAGCCGCAGCAGCGAGCCCGCCCATCGGGTTATCATAACGCGCCAGCGCCCAACCCGAGCCCAACCGATCACTGCACGGAATGCCTTTCCGCCTCCTGCACACCGCCGACTGGCACTTAGGCCGCGTTTTCTTCAACGTCTCGCTGCTGGACGACCAGGCGCACGCGCTGGAGCAGCTCGTCGCACTCGCCCGCGACACCCGTGCCGATGCGCTGGTGATCGCCGGCGACGTGTACGACCGCGCCGTGCCGCCGGCGGACGCCGTGCGCCTGCTCGACGAGACCCTGCGCCACATCGCGCTGGACCTGGAGCTGGCCGTCGTCATCATCGCCGGCAACCACGACAGCGCCGAACGGCTCGGCTTCGGCGCCGCGCTGATGGAGGAGCGCCGCTGCTTCGTGCGCGGCCCCCTAAACGGCGACATCCGCCCCATCGAGATCGCCGGCCGCGACGGCGCCGCCCGCTTCCATCCCCTGCCCTACGCCGAGCCCGCGGTGGTCCGGGAGCACCTGGCCAACCCCGAGCTGACCAGCCACGACGCCGCCATCGGCGCGCTGGTGGCCGGCCTCGGCCCGTTGCGCCGCGACCTCCCCAACATCGCCATCGGCCACTGCTTCGTCACCGGCGGGTACGTGAGCGAGTCGGAGCGCCCCTTGAGCGTCGGCGGCGCCGGGCAGGTGTCCGCCGAGCATTTCGCCGGCTTCGACTACGCCGCCCTCGGGCACCTGCATCGGCCGCAGGCGGCGGGCGAGCAGGCGCACTATTCGGGCTCGCTGCTCAAGTACAGCTTCTCGGAGGCGACGCACGCCAAGTCCGTGACCCTGGTGGAGCTCGACGCCGGCCAGCGGCACCTCGAGCGGATCGCACTGACGCCGCGGCGAGACCTGCGCATCATCGAGGGTCATCTGGCCGAGCTGCTGCAAGGACCGCCACCCGGTGAGTCCGCGGACGACTACCTGCTGGTGCGCCTGCTGGACACCGGCGCCCTGCTCGACCCCATGGGGCGGCTGCGGGCGGTCTATCCCAATGCACTGCACCTGGAGCGCCCGACGCTGGAGCAGGCCGGCGACGGCCGCGGGCCGAGCCGCGAGCAGCTCGCCCGTGGCGACGAGGCCCTGTTCGCGGACTTCTTCAACCAAGTCACCGGCAGCCCGCTGGTGCCAGACCAGCAGGCGGTGCTGCACGACGTGCTCGGCGACCTCCGCCGCCAAGAGCGCGAGGCGGGCGTGACGCCAGCGCCGCAGCCAACGGCCCCCGACCGGACCTGACCGCCTAGCATGCGACCGCTCACCCTCAGTCTCCAGGCGTTCGGCCCCTTCGTCGAACGCCAGACCCTCGACTTCGGCCAGCTCGGCGACAACCGCCTGTTCCTGATCTCGGGCGCCACCGGCGCCGGCAAGACCACGCTGCTGGACGCCATCGCCTTCGCCCTCTACGGCGCCTCCTCCGGCGACGAGCGCAGCGCCGAGCAGCTCCGCAGCCAGCAGGCGGACCCGCGCACCCTCACTGAGGTCTTCTTCGACTTCGCCATCGGCGCGCGCCGCTACCGCATCCATCGGGTTCCCAAACAAGAGCGCGCCAAGCTGCGCGGCGAAGGGACCACTACCGAGCCGCCGGACGCCACGCTGTGGGAGCGCACCGACAGCGTCGATGACGCCGCCGAGGGCCGCGTGCTCGCCAGCGGCTGGTCTAAGGTCACCGAGCAGGTCGAGACCCTCATCGGCTTCAGCGACGAGCAGTTCCGCCAAGTCATTCTGCTGCCGCAGGGCCGCTTCCGCGATCTCCTCACCGCCGGTGCCCGCGAGCGCCAGCAGATCCTCCAGACCCTGTTCAGCACCGGCCACTACGGCCGCATCCAGCAGGCGCTCAAGGCCCACGCCGAGCAGATCCGCAAGGCCGCCGAGCGCCTCGGCATTCGCCGCGACACCCTGCTCGGCAGCAGCGGCCGCGCCGACGAGGCCGAGCTTGACGCCCGCATCGGCCAGCTCGAGGCGGAGCTGACCCAGCTCGACACGCAAGTCCAGACCCGCAAGGCCGCCGAGCAGCAAGCCCGCGCCGCGCTGGAGGTGGGCCGCACCGCGCAGCAGCGCCTCGACGCCGCGGCCCGCGCAGCCGCGGCGCTGCAAACCCTGGAGCAGGAACAGCCCGCCATCGACACCCAGGCCGCGGAGCTGGAGGCCGCCCGCCGCGCCGACGGCCTCAAGGACCTGCACGCCCGCCTCACCGGCGAGCGCGAGGAGCAAGCCAGGCTTGCGCGCGGTGTCGAAGCCGCGGCCGCCGCAGCCGAACAGGCGCGCACCGAAGCCGAGACCGCCGCGGCGGCACTCGCCCGCGAGGAGGCCCGCGAGCCCGAGCGCAACCGCCTGGCCGAAGACATCCACCGGCTTGATGCCCTGCAGGGCCGGGTCGCCGGCCTCGCCGAAGCCCGCGACGCGCTCACACAGCGGCAGCAGGCGGCCAACGACGCCGAGCAGAAGCACCGCCAAGCGGAGCGAGACGCCGACCAGGCACATACCGGCCTGCGCGACACCCAGGCGCGCCGCGAACGGCTCGCCCAGCCGGCATCGCGCCGCGAGCTGCTGGAGAGCCAGCTCAAAGACCTCGACCAGCAGGCGGCACGACGGCGCCGGCTCGACGCCATCGCGTCCGACCGCACCCGGCTCGCCGCCGACCTCGCCGCCGCCGAGCAGGCCGAAACCACCGCCATACAGGCGCTCGACGACGCCCGCGACCGCCACGAGCTGCTGCTACGCCGCTGGCGCGACGGCCGGGCGCAGGCGCTGGCGGCGGGGCTTGAGCCCGGCGTCCCCTGCCCCGTCTGCGGCGGCACCGAGCACCCGGCCCCCGCCGCCGGCGACGAGCAGGCCCCGGACGACGCCCAGATCGACGCCGCCAAGGCGCGGGTCACCAAGGCCGAGGCCGGCCTGGAGCAATTCCGCGCCGCGCTCGGCACGCTGCGGCAACGGCTCGCGACCGTGGACGCCGAGACCAGCGGCCTGCGTGACACGCTGGGCACCTGGGCCGAGCGCACGACGGCCGACCTGGATGCCACGCTCGACCGCCTGCGGCTGGAGCTGTCCCAGGCGCAGGACGCCGCCGACGAGATCGCCCGGCTCGACGCCCAACGCGCCGAGCTGGAGCGCCGCATCACCGACACCGAGCAGGCCCTCGACGCCGCCCGCCGCAACCAGCAACGGGCTGGCGAGGCCCTGGCCGCCGCCCGGCGCAGCCTCGACGAGCGCAGCGCCGAGATCCCCGAGCAGTGGCGCGACCCCACCGCACTCGCCGCGGCGCTCGCCGAGCACCGCCGCGAGCTGCAACGCGCCGAGCTCGCCCTGGAGCAGGCCCGCAACGCCGCTCAGCAAAGCGCCCAGACGCGCGCCACCGCCGAGACCCGGCACAAGGCCCTGGCGCAGCAGCACCAGGCATCCGGCGCCGACCTCGAGCGCATCGAGGCGCAATGGCAGGCGCGCCGCAACGAGGCCGGTTTCCCCGCCGACGACGCCTTCAGCGCCGCCCGCCGCGATCCGGCGGCACAGGCCGCCCTGCAACAGCGCATCGACGCCCATCGCGAGGCCATCGCCGCCGCCCGCACCACCCTGGCCAATGCCGAAGCCGCGGCCAAGGACCTGACGCCACCGGACCTCCCAACACTCGCCACGGCAGCCGAGCAGGCCACCGCCGAGCGCGAGCAGACCGAGCAGACGCGCGGCGCCACCTCGGCCGAATCGGAACGGCTGACCGGGCTGGCCCGCGAGTTGGCCAAGCTCGCCAAGGCCCTCGACGAGCAGCACGCCCGCTACGCCATCGCCGGCCGCATCGCCGACGTCGCCAACAGCAACAACCGCTACCGGCTGTCCTTCCAGAACTTCGTCCTCGGCGCCCTGCTCGACGACGTGCTCCGCGCCGCGAGCCAGCGCCTGCTGGCCATGAGCCGCGGCCGCTACCGGCTGCTGCGCAGCACCGAGACCGGCGACCTGCGCAGCCTCGGCGGCCTCGACCTCATCGTCGAAGACGGCTACACCGGCAAGACCCGCCCCGTCGCCACCCTCTCCGGCGGCGAAGGCTTCCAGGCCGCGCTCAGCCTCGCCCTCGGCCTCGCCGAAACCGTCCAGGCTTACGCCGGCGGGCTGCGCATGGACGCCATCTTCATCGACGAAGGCTTCGGCAGCCTCGACCCCGAGGCCCTGGAGCTCGCGGTGGACACCCTCATCGACCTGCAACGCGGCGGCCGCCTCGTCGGCGTCATTTCCCACGTCCCCGAGCTCAAAGAGCGCATCGACGTGCGCTTGGAGGTCAACGCCGGCCGCGGCGGTAGCAGCGCCCGATTCGTCCTGCCTTGACGCTGGCGGGGGTCTTGCGCGGCAAGACAGGCGCGCCGCGCATCCCTTGACCAGAAACCTCTCATCCAGCCCTTCTCTCCGCCCCGTGCACCCGTGAGGACACGCTAGCCGGAAGCCTCTTGCCCGACGTACGGCATTGTGCAGCGCACGCGCCGTGTTAAGAATATGCTCATTGCACGCTATACGTGTAAGCCGCCCGACGGCTGGACCGCCTTACGAGCACCGCCGTCGCTTGTCGGTATCGCGCCAGGCCGCCTGCGGGCAAGCGTTATTTACCCACTTCGTTTACTCGTGAAATGTCCGGCGTCAAGAGCGAAGCGGAGATAGTGCTGTGACGACAATGGGGTCTTGATCGTAACTCCGACCAAGCGCTCGTCCTGTGGGAGCGGCGTCCCCGCCGCGACCGGGCGCCCGTCGCGCCGAGGACGGCGCTCCCACGGCGGTGGACGGACTTATGATCAAGGCCGACAATGGCGCAAATCAGA
>NZ_JAJDNQ010000028.1 GCF_022340605.1 Thiohalocapsa sp. | reverse complement strand
CCGGCATCCTGCCGGCAACTGGGACCAGGGGCGTCTCGCCCCTGGGACGGGAACATCCTGTTCAGTCGCCCCAAACCGCGAATGCACCCCGATGCTCCTAAACCAGCGGTACGCAGCCGATCGACTATGCCGGCGAGACGTCGGCGCTCCCGGTGGCCGGCAAGATGCCGGCGCTCCCAGTTGCCGGCAAGATGCCGGCGCTCCCGGTGGCGCTCCCGGTGGCGCTCCCGGTGGCGCTCCCGGTTAGCGCCGGGCGAGCAGCAGGAGCTGGTCGTCGCGCAGCACTTGCAGGCTGTCGATGCCGGAGCGCAGCGCCTGGCGTAGATTACCCAGGGAGTGGATCTCGTAGCCGTTGGCGCCGAGGATCAGGTCGTCCTCGCGCAGCCCCGCGAGCCAGGCGGGGCTGCCGGGGCGCAGCGGACCCACCTGCACCACCCGCTGGTGGCCGTGCCGTGAGACGCTTTGGCGCTCGCCGATGAGGGCACCTTCGAGGGCCGGGTTGATCTGCTCGCCGTGGACGAAGTCCGCGTACGGGTCCTCCACCTTGCCCTTCAGGGTGAGCTTTTGGCCCTTGCGCAGCACGGTGAGCTGCACCGCACTGCCGGCGCGTACCAGCCCGATGCGGGTGCGCAGGCCGGACGCGCTGCTCACCGGCTGGCCGTCGAGCGCCAGCACCAGGTCGCCGGGCCGCAGCCCCGCGTGCTCGGCGGCGGAGTCGGGCTCCACGCTGGAGATGACGGCACCGCGGCGCTCCGGGGTGCCCATGGCATCGGCCAGCTCCGGCGTCAGGTCTTGGGCCGCGGCGCCGAACAGGCCGCGGCGCACGCTGCCGTACTCGAGGATCTGGTCGATGACGGAGCGCGCCATGTTGGTGGGGATCGCGAAGCCGATGCCGACGTTGCCGCCGCCGGGGGCGAGGATGGCGGTGTTGATGCCCACCAGCTCGCCGTTCAGGTTCACCAGCGGGCCGCCGGAGTTGCCGGGGTTGATGGAGGCATCGGTCTGGATGAAGTTCTCGTAGCCCTCGATGCCGAGCCCGGTGCGCCCGAGCGCGCTGACGATGCCTGAGGTGACCGTCTGCGCCAGCCCGAACGGGCTGCCGATGGCCACCACGAAGTCCCCCACCTTGAGGTTGTCGGAGTCCGCCAGCGGCACCGCCTTCAGGTCGTGCGCCTGGACCTGGAGCACGGCGATGTCGGTCTCGGGGTCCGAGCCGATGAGCTTTGCGTCCACACGGCGGCCGTCGTGCAGGGTGACGCGGATCTCGTCCGCGCCCTGGACGACGTGGTGGTTGGTGACGACGATGCCGCGCTTGGCGTCGACGACGATGCCGGAGCCGAGGCTCTGGCTGTCCTGCTCCTGCGGCTGGCCCGGAATCTGGAAGAAGCGCCGAAAGAAGGGATCGCGCAGCAGCGGGATGTTGTCCAGCTTGCGCCGCGTCAGGGTGGACACGTTGACGACGCCGGGCATGACCCGCTCGAGCATCGGTGCCAGGCTCGGCAGCGGCTTGCCGTCCACGGCGACCGGCAGCGAGGCGGCGGCGAGCGATGGCGCGGTGAGTAGGCAAAGGGTCAGCAGCAGTGCGCCCGGCAACGCGTTGCGGTGTTTCGGGTATTCCATGAAATGTCTCGGCTGGTGGGTGGTATTGCGCTGGATCATGGGTTGCGTCGTCGGCGGATCATTCTGTTATGGCGGGCGGAACTGGCGCTGCCGACCGGGTTCCAACGTGTCCATCGTCGGCCTCGGAAGGGGCTTTGCCCCTGGCCGCATCAAGGTTTCCGGAATCATCATCATGGAAAGCCATGACTATACTCAAGCAATGGCTTGAGGCCGCCGGTGCCGCATAGGGCATTGCGCGGACCGCACGCGCCCACGGTGGGAGGGGCCGATGAGCAGTGATCCCGGGCTGGCAGCACAGCGCAACGTGGCAGCAACAGACGTCGAAGATGACGGCGGCGAGCGCTTGCGTCACCTGCCGAACCGCCTTCCGGAGCACGGCGGGGATCATCCTCAGCCACCGCAAGCCGCCCGCATCGAGCGCGTGCTGGGGGCGTCGCTCGCGGCGCTCGGCACGGGGCCGCACACGGTGCTGCAGCATCTTATCGCGTTGCAGCAGGCGTTCTCGTACGTGCCGGAGCCGGCCATCGAGCGGCTGGTCGCGGTCCTCGGCGTGACGCGCGCGCAAATCCTGGCGGCGGTGGACTTCTATGCCTTCTTGCACCTGACGCCGCGCGGGCGCTTCGACATCCGCTTGAGTGACAACATCACCGACCGCATGCGCGGCAGTCAAGCACTGTGCGCGCAGCTCTGCACGGCACTTGGGGTGCGCATCGGGGAGCCGCGGGCGGACGGCCGCGTCAGCGTCGATGTCACTGCCTGCACCGGCATGTGCGATCAGGGGCCGGCGGCGCTGGTCAACGGCCATGCACTGACGCGACTGGATGCGGAGCGCCTCCGCCGCGTTGCCGCGCTGGTGGAGGCGGACACGCCGCTGGCGCATTGGCCGCAGGAGCTGTTCGTGGTGTCCAACAACGTCGAGCAGCCGGGGCTCTTGCTCGCCGACCTGGAGCCGCGCGAGGCGGGCCTGGAGGCACTGCTGGCGCACGGCGCCGACCGGGTGCTGGCGGCGCTGGCGGCGTCCGGGCTGCGCGGGCGCGGCGGCGCCGGCTTCACCACCGCGGACAAGTGGTGCCTGTGCCGCGCCGCCCGGGGCAAGGACAAGGTCGTCGTCTGCAACGCCGACGAGGGCGAGCCCGGGACCTTTAAAGACCGCGTGCTGCTCACCAGCTACGCGGATCTGGTGTTCGAGGGCATGACCATCGCCGCCGGGGCGGTGGGCGCGTCGGAGGGCTTTCTGTACCTGCGAGGCGAATACCGCTACCTGCTGGAGCACCTGGAGGCGGTGCTCGCCCGGCGCCGGGCGCAGGGGCTGTTGGGCGCCGGCATCGGCGGGTGGCCGGGGAGCCGATACGGCGCAACCGGGGGTTTCGACTTCGACATCCGCATCCATCTCGGCGCCGGCGCCTACATCTGCGGCGAGGAATCGGCGCTGATCGAGTCCCTAGAGGGCAAGCGCGGCATCACCCGCAAGCGCCCGCCTTTCCCCGTTATCGAGGGCTACCTGGACCGGCCGACCCTGGTGAACAACGTGGAGACCTTCCTCGCCGCTGCGCGCATCGTCGAGCACGGCGCCGACTGGTTCCGCGGCCAGGGCACGGAGCGTTCTCCGGGCAGCAAGATTCTGAGCGTCAGCGGCGACTGCACCTGGCCCGGCCTCTACGAGGTGCCCTTCGGCACCTCCGTTGCCGAGGTGCTCGAGCGTTGCGGCGCCGCCGACACCCAGGCGGTGCAGGTTTCGGGCGCCGCCGGCATCACGCTGACACCGGCGGAATTCGACCGCGAGCTGGCCTTCGAGGACCTGCCCGCGTCCGGCGCCTTCATCGTGCTCGATGCGAGCCGCGACCTGCTGGAAATGGTGCGAAACTTCGCCTGGTTCTTTGCGCATGAGAGCTGTGGCTTCTGTACGCCGTGCCGGGTGGGCGGTCGGCTGGTGCTGGATCTCGTCGAAAAGGTCGCCGCCGGGGCCGCCTCCGCGCATGACCTGGCCGAGCTGCGCGACGTCGCGGGGGTGATGCACCGCGCCAGCCACTGCGGGCTTGGACGCACGGCGCCGAACCATGTGCTCGACACGCTGGACAAGTTCCCGCACATCTACACGAGGCGGCTTTGCATGGCCGACTACGCGCCGGCGTTCGACCTGGATGCGGCGCTGGCGGAGGCGCGGTCGCTCACCCACCGCGACGATGCCGCCGCCCACCTGAGCGGCGACGCCTGAGCCATCCAGCGGAGCAGCAGCAATGAACGACGCGCAGAACGCCGCGAACGAGCGTCCCGCCTTCACACTCGACGGCGGGCGCATCCCCTTTACGCCTGGCCAGACCATCATGGATGCGGCGCTCGCTGCCGGCGTGTACATCCCGCACCTCTGCCACAAGCCCGGCTCCGCGCCCCACGGCAGTTGCCGGGTGTGCGTGGTGCGGGCCAACGGCCTGGAGCTGTCCGCCTGCACCACGCCGGCCCAGCCGGACCTCGTCGTCGAGAGCGAGGCCGATGACATCCGCGCGCTGCGGCTCGCGGTGGTGCAGATGCTGTTCATCGAGGGCAACCACATCTGCCCCGCCTGCGAGGTGTCCGGCGCCTGCGCGTTGCAGGCGGTGGCCTACCACTGCGGCATGCTGACGCCGCGCTTCCCGCAGCGCTTCCCGCGCCGGGCCGTGGATGCTTCGCACCCGGACTTCGTGCTGGACCACAACCGCTGCATCCTCTGCGAGCTCTGCGTGCGCGCGAGCCGCGATGATGACGGCAAGCGTGTCTTCGCCATCAGCGGCCGCGGCATTGCGAGCCGGCTCATCGTCGACTCGCCCACCGGCCTGCTCGGCGACTCCAGCTTCAGCAAGGACGACGCGGCCGCGCGCGTCTGCCCCGTCGGCGCCATCCTGCCGCGGCGGCAGGTGTTCCGGATACCCATCGGCAAGCGGTACTACGACCGCTCGCCTATCGGCCACGTCGGCGATGTCGCGCCGCGGCTCGATGCCGAGGATGTCGAGCTATGAACGCGCCAGCCCCGCGCAGCCCCTGGGACAGGCCCGGCGCCAAGCTCAGGGTCGCCACGGCGTCGCTGGCCGGCTGCTTCGGCTGCCACATGTCGCTGCTGGATCTGGACGAGCGTTTCCTTGATCTGGTGGAGCTGGTGGCACTCGACCGCACGCCACTCACCGACATCAAGCACCTCGGGCCGTGCGACATCGGCCTCATCGAGGGCGGTGCCGCCAATGCCGAGAACGTGGAAGTGCTGCGGGAGTTCCGGCGCAACTGCCGGGTGCTGGTGGCCGTCGGCGCCTGCGCCATCACGGGCGGCATCCCGGCCATGCGCAACAACGTGCCGCTGGCGGAGTGTCTGCATGAGGCCTTCGTGCGCGGCCAAGGTCTGGTCGACCGCGGCATCCCGGACGACCCGGAGCTACCGCTGCTGCTGAGCCAGGTGCACCCCATCCACGAGGTGGTGCGGGTAGACCACTTCCTGCCCGGTTGCCCGCCGTCGGCGGACGCCATCTGGAGCCTGCTCACGGCAGTGCTGGAAGGGCGGGCGGTGGTGTTGCCCTGGGAGCAGTTGCACTACGACTGATTGGAGACAGAAGCATGTCGAGCACCTTGGAGACCGCGACTCATCCCGAGCGCCTGCGCCGGGTGGCCATCGAGCCCCTGACCCGCGTCGAGGGTCACGGCAAGGTGACGCTGCTGCTGGACGATGATGATCACGTGCGCCAGGCGCGGCTGCATATCGTCGAGTTCCGCGGCTTCGAGCGCTTCATCCAGGGTCGGCCCTTCGTGGAGCTGCCAGTCATTGTGCAGCGCCTGTGCGGTATCTGCCCGGTGAGTCACCAGCTCGCGGCGGCCAAGGCCTGCGACCGGTTCGTCGGTGCCGAAACCCTGAGCCCGACGGCGGAGAAGATGCGCCGGCTGATGCACTTTGGCCAGGTGCTGCAATCGCATGCGCTGCACTTCTTTCACCTGGCGTCGCCGGATCTGTTGTTCGGCTTCGACGACGACCCGGCGCATCGGAACATCGTTGGCCTGATCCGCGATCAGCCGGACCTCGCCCGCCGGGGCGTGCTGCTGCGCCGCTATGGGCAAGAGGTGATCCGGGTCTGCTCCGGCAAGCGCATCCACGGCAACGCCGCCATCCCGGGCGGGGTCAACAAGGCGCTGGACAACGCTGACCGCGAGCTCCTCGGCATCGACATCGCCCAGGTGATCCAGTGGGCCGAGGAGGTCGTCGGGCTGATGCGGCGGATCTTCCTGGCCGGCGGCGAGGAGTTCCGCCGCTTCGCGGCCGTGCCGGCCAACACGCTGAGCCTGGTGCGCCCGGACGGCGCGCTGGAGCTCTATGACGGCGGCCTGCGCGCCCGCGACGCCGCGGGCCGGACGCTGTTCGACCATGCCTCCGATCAGGACTACGCGGCGCTGCTGCACGAGCAGGTAAAGCCCTGGAGCTACATGAAGTTCCCGTTCATCGCCGCCCTGGGGCCCGAGACGGGCTGGTACCGGGTCGGACCGTTGGCGCGGGTGAGCAATTGCGACTTCATCGATACGCCCCGGGCGGAGCGCGCGCGGCAGGAGCTCGTCGCCCTCGGCGACGGACGTCCGGTGCAGGCGACGCTCGCCATCCACTGGGCCAGGCTCATTGAGCTGCTGTACTGCGCCGAGGCCATCGAGCGCCTGCTCGGCGATCCGGACCTCATCGGCGACGACCTGGTGCGCGAGGGGGTGCCCGGCGCCAACGGCTTCCGCCGCACCGGCATCGGTGTCATCGAGGCGCCGCGCGGGACGCTGTTCCACCACTACGAGATCGATGCCGACGGCTTGGTGTCACGCGCGAATCTCATCGTCTCGACCACCAACAACAACCAGGTGATGAACGAGTCCATCCGCCGCGTCGCGCAGGACGAGCTGGATGGCCGCACCCTCACCGAGCCGCTGCTGAACCGTATCGAGGTGGCCATCCGCGCCTATGACCCCTGTCTGTCGTGCGCCACCCACGCACTCGGGCAGATGCCGTTGGCCGTGACGCTGGTACGCGGCGACGGCGAGGTGCTCGACCAGCTCCGGCGTGACGCGGACGGCGCCGTTCGCCGGGGCCCACCGGGCATTGCTGGCGCCGGGGACGGGATGCCCCGTTGAGCCTGCTGGAGCCCGAGCCCGCGCAGGGCAGGGCAGCGGTGCTCGTTATCGGTGTCGGCAATCCGGCCCGCGGTGACGACGCGATCGGTCCGCTGCTGTTGGAGCGCCTGCGCGCCGAGTTCGCCCGGGGCGGCGCCGGCGACACATCGGCCATCGAGCTGCTGGACGTCTACCAGCTCCAGCCCGAGCATGCGCTGGATCTGCGCGGCCGCCGCCGCGTCATCGTCGTCGACGCCGCCGCTGGCGGCCCGGTGCCCTACGCACACGGCCTGGTCAGCCCCGACCCGACGCACGCCTTCAGCACCCACAGCCTGAGCCCGGCGGCCCTCGCCGCGGTCTACCAACGGCTCTACGGCGTTGCTCCGCCACTCGAAACCCTCGCGGTGCGCGGTGAGTGCTTCGGCCTTGGTGAGTCACTCGGTAATGCCGCCGCGGCCAATCTGGATGCAGCGCTGGCATGGCTGCGCGCCGACCTGGATCGCGGCGTCGTGCCGATCCGGGCCAGGTGTCAATAAAGAGAAGCCCGATGGCACGCGTGCCATCGGGCAACTGACCTTCCAGGCTGGCCGAAAATCGCTCCCAGCTCCTCGCAAGTTCCCCCCAATACTCTTACTCAGTCATCCGCCGCATGCCCCGCTGACCATTGCATTGACCAGACGTTCAGGTCACTGCTTGCACCATGCGCAGCTCCCGCGCAATCGCGCTTGCTCCCTGTCATCCCCTCAGCGCCGGAACGCTGGCGCCATGATGCGCCACACGGGCGTCCCCCCATCCGGCGCCGACAGCTTCGGTGCGCGCTGATCCCGCTTGCATCATCCACCGTCCACCGGCGCGAGGTTCATGCTGACTGCATCAGCAGTTACCGGAATGCACCACCGCCGTTGTCAAATGGCCGTTCACGTCTATTGCTCGGATCACCCGTGGTCGGCTCGTCCCTCGCGCTTCGCGCACCGCCACTTCATCGACTCCCTCAAACCTCCCTGTGGCCCTAATAGTGACGCAGCGCGCCCGATACGCCTATGGACACCAGGCGTATTACCAGCTAGGCGTCACTCAAAGCAAATAATGGGGGTTGTCCTTAATCATGGCTCAGTGCGCAAAGCGTCAGGGTAGCGCAAGGCTGGCGCCGATCTTAACTTGGCCTGCTGCCCTGGGAGCGTCGTACTCGGCGCGACGGGCGCCCAATCGCGGCGAGGACGCCGCTCCCACCGGGCCACGGTAGTGGACGGCGTTGTGATCCGATCCCGATCCCGATTTCGATTTCGATGCCGATATCGATATCGATTTTGGTGTCGATGTCATGTGTTGGCGGCATGTCGGTGCGGCCGGACTAAACCTCGATCTCGATCCCCTCTTGCCCCGCCGGCGGGAACACGAGACGGTAGCCCAGGGCCTGTTGCAGCGACGGCTCCTTCCAGGCGGCGCTGATGGCCCGCTCGTAGTTGAAGATCAGCTCCGCCTCCGGCTCGCCGAAGGTGAGGATCTTGGCCAGCGCCTGCCGGGTGGGGCCGATCAAGGTGAGCTAAACGGTGAGCAACAGCTCTACGCTGCCCAGCGGTGCGCGCCAGGAGCCCGCGGCCGCGATGGCGAGCTCGGTGAATGCCAGCGCCGAGCGTGGCGCCCCGGTGAGCTGCTTCAGCGTGCCCACCTGCTGCGGCAGCGCGTCCCTGGTGTCTGTGCCATCCACCAGGTGCCGATAGCAGCCGATGCCGATGATCAGCGCATGCGTCGCCGGTCGCGCGTGGTCGGGGGTGGGGGCGGACGCTCGGGCCTCGCCGCCGGTGGGATAGATGATGGCCGGGTGCCGTGCGCCTCGGCTGCTCAAGAGCCAGCCAGGGCCTGGACCGCGGCGCGCTCCTGCTCCGCCCCGCGTGCGTCGCCGCCCCCCGAAGGGTAGGAACAGCCATCAGCGAAGCGCCAGTACTCGTTGTCGCAGAAGCGGCAGGGGCCGGCGCTGCGGGCGAGGTGGCCGGTCTGGGGGTCCAGGGTGAGATTGCCGGCAGCGATCTCGTCCTCGATGACCTCCGCCATGATGTCGATGGGGCTGAAGCAGAACAGCTCGAGCAGCTTCAGCGCCAGGGCGTTGAAGCTGCGGAACGCCTCCGGCTGGCCTCCGTCAACGGGGCGCTCATCGAGGCAAACCAGCGTCTCGCCGCTGTAGCCGGGCCGCCTGGCGATGCGACGCGCACATGCCAGGAACTCGGCCTCGGCCGGGAATGTCTCGGTGAAGGCGGTCCAGATGGGCGCTGGAATGCGGCAGTAGCCGCCGGGGGCCTCGCAGTCGCCGCGACGGTCGAAGAAGTTGTCGTCGTAGGAAAAGTGCGGTGAGGCGATGATGCGCGCGCGGAACGCGACGCCGCCGTGATTCACCACCAGGTGGCGCGGCCGCTCCTTCAGGTCCTGCATCAGGTGGAAGATGTCCGTGCCGCGCTGCTTCAGCGCGGTGCGCAGCCGCTCGCCGTCGGGCTGCACGTGACGCGCCATGGTGCGCAGGAACATGGCCAGCGCGCTCTGCCCGGAGAACACCAGGAGCGCCGGGCGCGACTGCACCAGCTGGTGCAGCAGCCAGCGGTTCTTCTCGACGCACTGGTGGTAGATCCACTCGGTGGGGATGTCGTACTTGTCGGTCCAGCCGGGGGAGGGGCAGGCGACGAGGTCGTGCTGGGAGACGTCCTCGCCGAGCTCGAGGTGGCTGCCGAGGCGGGCGTTGACCCGGTCCAGCACGGTCTGAAAGCGCTGATAGTAGGCGACCCGGTTGAGCTCGACGGCGACGTCCTGTCCCGCCGGCACCGCCAACTTCACTGCCAGCACGTCGCCGGCGTCCACCCGGCCCTCGCCCCCGCGGTCCTTGGTGATGACGTAGCGCTGGTCGCCGTCCCAGGTCAGCTCGATCTGCTCCTCGGTGCCGTCGTCGTAGGCCAGCTCCAGCAGGATCCAGCGGTGCGCATCGCCGCGCTGGATGGACACGAGCTTGCCTGCCGCCCGGGCGCGCACCTCGGTGCCGGGCACGTGCCAGGCGCCGAGCGCACCGGGTGCGAAGCTCTCCTGGAAGACCGTCCGGTAGCGGTGGTAGAAGGCGTAGTCAGCGGCGCGCTGGAAGCGCGGATAGCACCAGCTCGCCCCCTGGGTGGAGGCGTAGAAGGCGGTCATGTTGGGATTGATGCCGATGGTCATGATCGGCGCCTTGCGGCAGCCGTGCAGGATCGAGGGCTCGATGACGTGGGCACCGGCGGTGCGCAGCTCGGCCCAGGCGATGCCCTTGTGGTCGCTCGTCGGTACCGCCGGGCGAGGCTTCAGCTGCTCGCCCGGCTTGAACTCGAAGCAGGCGAAGGGGCCGTACGCGGGCGTCGGCTCCCAAAACCACTTGCAGTCGCGGCAGACCTTGACCCCCGTGACGAGCTCGATCTCCACCGGCAGCGCTTGCTCGTTCATGTCCGTCTCCTGTCAGCGGTAGAAGGCCACGAACGGCGAGCCGTTGCGCACCGGCCGCAGGCTGCCGTTGGGGTTGTCCGGCGCGGCGTCGCCGACGTAGCGCACTCCACGCCCGGCGGCGAGGTGGGGCTCAGCCAGGCTGCCGACGAAGGCGCGCCGGCCATCCGGGCTCAGCGCCAGCATGCACTGACTAAGCTCTTTTCCCCTATCGATAATAGGGCAAAAAGCTGTCGCTTAACTAGTGTGCGCACGGATGCGCGGACCGTCCGTGTGCGCCGCAGCCGCGGCGCGCCCGGCGGGTGCCACTGGGTAAGCATCCGGTGTAGGCCGGGCCGAGGCACGAAGCCCCACAGGGCGCGTGCCGTAACCGCCTGATTGTCGGTCCTCCTGCTTCGGACCGAGTGATGAGCAAGGCTCGCCCGCCCGTGTGGGAGCGCCGTCCTCGGCGCGATGGCGCGCCCGATCGCGGCGAGTCGCGGCGAGGACGCCGCTCCCACGGGAGCAAGGTTCAGGGGCGAATTGTGCTGGAGGCCGATGCGCAGAGCGTGCGGCGGCGGTGCCACCGCTGAGGCGCTACTTCGTGGCCAGCGCGGCAGACTCCGCCGCCAGTGGCTTGACGGTGAGCAGATGCACTCGGCGGCTGTCCGCGCGCAGCACGGTGAAGCGGAAGCCTTGGAGCTCGGTGCGCTCGCCGCGGGTGGGCAGGCGGCCGAAGGCGTTGATGACGACGCCGCCGACGGTGTCGAAGTCTTCGGTGTCGAGGCCGCTGCCGAAGTAGTCGTTGAAGTCCTCGACGCTGGTGCGGGCCTTGACGGTGTACTCGCCCTTGCCGCGCTTGAAGATGAATGCGCCCTCGTCGTGGTCGTGCTCGTCCTCGATGTCGCCGACGATCTGCTCCAGCACGTCCTCGATGGTGACGAGCCCGGCGGCGCTGCCGTATTCGTCGACGACGATGGCCATGTGGTTGCGGCTGCTGCGGAACTCCTTCAGCAGCACGTTGAGGCGCTTGCTCTCCGGCACGAACACGGCGCTGCGCAGGTGATCGCGGATGTTGAAGGCGCCCTGGCGGCGGGTCTCGCTGCAGTGGGCGAGCAAGTCCTTGGCCAGCAGGATGCCGATCACCTCGCCCTTGTCCTCGCCGGTGACCGGAAAGCGGGAGTGGGCGGAGTCGACGGCGATCTCGAGGATACGCTCCAGCGGGTCGTCGCGGCGCACGGCCACCATCTCGGCGCGCGGGATCATGATGTCGCCGACGCGGAGGTCCGCCACCTGCATGACACCCTCGATCATACCGAGGCCGTCGCGGTCCAGCAGGCCCATGCGCTCGGCATCCTTCAGGATCTCGATGAGCTCCGCCCGGTCCTTGGGCTCCTGGCCCAGCAGGCGGCAGATGCGCTTGCGCCAGGGGAGGGATTGGGGCAGGGGTTGCGCGCCGCTACGCGCTCGGTCGCTCGTCATCAGGCTCTTCGGAGACCTCGTAGGGTGTTGAAAATCCTAACCCGCCGAGAATGACGGTTTCCAGCGCCTCCATCTCGGAGGCCTCCGCGGGGTCGATGTGGTCGTAGCCGAGCAGGTGCAAGGTGCCGTGCACCACCAGGTGTGCAGTGTGGGCGGCGAGGCGCTTGCCTTGCTGCTCGGCCTCGCGCCGCAGCACGGGGGCGCAGATGACGATGTCGCCCAGCTCCGCGGCCAGCTCTGCGGCCAGTTCCTCGTCGAGGGCTGCCATGGCCGCGGGCGGCAGGCCCGGCGGCGGCTCGAACGGGAAGGACAGCACGTTGGTGGGGCCGCTACGGCCGCGGTAGCGCTGGTTCAGCTCGGCGCCCTCGTCGGCATCGACGATGCGCAGCGTCAGCGTGGTGGCCCGACGTGGCCGTTCCAGGACGCCGGCGAGTGCCGCCTGCACCCAGGCCTGTAGTTGCGCGTCGTCGGGCAGGTCCACCGCGTCGCAGGCGCGCTGAATGTGCAGGTCCAGCGACGGCGCCGCGTTGCTGGAGGGAGGCTCGGCATCCGCCGCGCCACCGCTTTCGGGTGAGGTGCTCACTCGTGGCTCCCTTCCTTGTGGTCGTGGAGGTCGTAGGCATCGACGATGCGCTGCACCAGGGCATGGCGGACGACGTCGCGCGAGCCGAAGTGGGTAAAGCCGATGCCGGGGACGCCCTTGAGAATCTTCAGCGCCTGCTTCAACCCGGAGGGCTGGCCCCGCGGCAGGTCGATCTGGGTGACGTCGCCGGTGATGACGGCGGTGGAGCCGAAGCCGATGCGGGTCAGGAACATCTTCATCTGCTCGGGCGTGGTGTTCTGTGCCTCGTCCAGAATGATGAAGGCGTCGTTCAGCGTGCGCCCGCGCATGTAGGCGAGCGGTGCCACCTCGATGACGTTGCGCTCGATGAGCTTGTTGACCTTCTCGAAGCCGAGCATCTCGAACAGGGCGTCGTACAGCGGGCGCAGATAGGGGTCGATCTTCTGCGCCAGGTCGCCGGGCAGGAAGCCCAGGCGCTCGCCCGCTTCCACCGCCGGGCGCACCAGCAGCAGCCGGCGCACGCGCTCGGACTCCAGCGCCTCCACCGCGCAGGCGACGGCGAGGTAGGTCTTGCCGGTCCCAGCGGGGCCCACGCCGAAGCTGATGTCGTGGGTGACGATGGTGTGCAGGTAGGCCTGCTGGGCGGCGCCGCGAGCCTTGATGAGGCCGCGCCTGGTCTTGATGAGCACCTCGGGCAGGTGCTCGGCCAGGTCCGCCGCGGTGTCCTCCGCGCCGGCCTGCTGGAGCTGCAGGTGCACGGACTCAGCCGAGACGGGCTCGGTGGCCGCGGCGTCGTAGAGGTCGCGCAGCACCTGCTCGCCCACTGCCGCGGCAGCCGGCTCGCCGACGATGCGGAAGCTGACGCCACGGTTGCTGATCTCGATGCCGAGCCGGCGCTCGATGAGCCGCAGATGCTGGTCGAGCGGCCCGCACATGCTGGACAGCCGCTCGTTGTCGGCCGGGGACAGCTCGAGGTCGATGGTGTACGGGTCTGCGCTCAAGTGACGTTGGCGCGAGTTGCCAGCGTGGCGGCATCCGCTGTCGCATGGACCGCATCCGTTGCGGAATAGGGTGCAGCGAGCTCGCCACGCAGGGAGTTGGGCAGCGCCTCGGTAATGCGTACGTCGACAAACTCACCGATGAGCGCAGCCGGCGCGGAGAAGTTCACCACGCGGTTGTTCTCGGTGCGTCCGGCGAGCTGGGCCGGGTCCTTGCGGGACGGGCCCTCCACCAGCACGCGATGCATCTCGCCCACCATACGCCTGCTGATGACCTGCGCCTGGTGGCTGATCTGCGCCTGGAGGCGCGCGAGCCGCTGCTGCTTGACCGCACGCGTCACGTCGTCCGGCAGCGCCGCCGCCGGCGTGCCCGGCCGCGGGCTATAGATGAAACTGAAGGACTGATCGAAGCCGATCTCGGTGATCAGCGCCATGGTGGCGTCGAAGTCCGCGTCGGTCTCGCCGGGAAAGCCCACAATGAAGTCCGATGAGATGCTGATGCCCGGCCGCGCGCGCCGCAGGCGGCGGATCTTATCCTTGTATTCCATTGCGGTGTGGCCGCGCTGCATCAGCGCCAGGATGCGGTCCGAGCCGCTTTGCACCGGCAGGTGCACGAAGCTAACCAGCGCCGGCACCTCGGCGTAGACCTCGATGAGGCTGTCGGAGAATTCCACCGGGTGGGAGGTCGTGAACCGAATCCGGTCGATGCCATCGATGGCGGCGACGTAGCGGATCAGCAGGCTCAAATCCGCGATCTCGCCGTCGTGCATGGGGCCGCGGTAGGCGTTGACGTTCTGCCCGAGCAGGTTGACCTCGCGCACGCCCTGCTCGGCGAGGGTGGCGACCTCGTGGATCACGTCGTCGAAGGGCCGACTGACCTCCTCGCCGCGGGTGTAGGGCACCACGCAGTAGGTGCAGTACTTGGAGCAGCCTTCCATCACCGAAACGAAGGCCGTCGGGCCGTCGGCGCGGGGCTCCGGCAGCCGGTCGAACTTCTCGATCTCAGGGAAGGAGACGTCGATCTGCGGCGCCCGCTCGGCCAGCAGCGCGTCCAGCATCTCCGGCAGCCGGTGCAGGGTCTGCGGGCCGAACACCAGGTCCACGTACGGTGCGCGCTCGCGGATGGCCTCGCCCTCCTGGCTCGCCACGCAGCCGCCGACGCCGATCACCAGCCCCGGCCGGCGCGCCTTCCAGGGCCGCCAGCGGCCGAGCTGGGAGAACACCTTCTCCTGCGCCTTCTCGCGGATGGAGCAGGTGTTGAGCAGCAGAATGTCCGCCGACGCCGGGTGCTTGGTGAGCTCGATGCCATGGGATGCCCGCAGCACGTCCGCGATGCGCGCGGAGTCGTACTCGTTCATCTGGCAACCGTAGGTCTGGATGTAGAGGGTCTTGGCCATGTCCGTCAAAAGATGGCGTCGCGCACGCCCGGCTCAATGCCGGGCCGGCGCACCACAGCCGGCGCGAGTCCCTGCCAAAGCTGCGGGAAAAGAGGCGAAGTGTGCGAAATCAGACAGTTAGTGTCAAGGGCCGCGGTCGGATCTCAGCGCTTGCCCTGGAG
This sequence comes from Thiohalocapsa sp., assembly GCF_022340605.1. Lineage (GTDB taxonomy): Bacteria > Pseudomonadota > Gammaproteobacteria > Chromatiales > Chromatiaceae > Thiohalocapsa. The sequence continues at coordinate 8,996 of NZ_JAJDNQ010000028.1, read as the reverse complement.
CAGCGCCTCGGGGTGGCGCTCCAGGTAGTCCGCCAGCGAGCGCAGCGACTCCGCCGCGCGGGTCGCCTGGCTCAGCAATTCCGAGAGCTGGTAGCGCGTCGTCGAGCCCTCGCCCGTGAGGCTGCCGATGGCTTGCATCGCCGCGCGGACCTGGTCGAGGGCCGCGACGGCCGCGGTCGCCACCGGCGTGATGTTGGCGTCGACGTTGCGCGCCATGCTGGAGATATCGGCGCTGGCGGTGGACACGCGCTCCTCGATGAGCTTGGCGAGGGGCTTTATCTGCGTGTTCAGGGACTCGGCCAAGCCGCCGTACTGGGCCACGGCCTGGTCGATGTCCGTGAGCAGCGGACCGAGCTTGCCGTTGAGCTCGGCGAGCAGGACATCAGTGCCGTGCAGGGTCTTGTCGAGGTTGGACAGGGCCGACTTGAGCTCCGGGGAGCCAAGCAGCGCGTCCAGTTGTTTCAGCGCCCCCGTTGCCGATGCGATGAGCTCCGTGATGTCGATGCTCCGGAACAGCTCCTCGAGCTGCTCGCGCGTGGCCGGGGTCGGTGGCACCCGCACGGGGCCCTTTGGCTCCAGGGTATAGCTCACCGGCGGCGCGTCCGGTTCCAGGCCCAGGGTGATGACGTACTGTCCGGTGACGAAGCTCACGGACTCCAGCTTGGCGCGCAGGCCGTGCTTCTCCACCAATTGGTGCAGCAACTGGCGCACGTTCTCGCCCTTGGCAGCACCGAGAATGTGCAATTGCCGTGGCCAGATCTCGTAGTGCACCGGGATGCGGAAGGTCTCGCGGGCGGGCACGTAGTCCACGCCGATGTCCGTTACCTGGCCGACGGGCACGCCCTCGAAGAGCACCTGCGAGCCCAGCGTGAGCCCCTGCACCGTGGTGTTGAAATAGGTCACCATCTGCACCCGCTCGCGAAACCAGGCGCCGCTGGTGAACGTCAGCAGGCCCACCACCACCAGTGCCAGCGCGCCCAGCACGAAGCCGCCTATCACCGTCGGGTTGGCCTGCTTGCTCATTGCGGCGGCCTACTTGCGGGCTGGTGAGGGACTGCCGGCGGCGAAGGAGGGCCAAGGGCCGCTGTTACGCGGAGCCATACGCGCCTGCCTCGCCACGGTTCAGGAAGGTGCGTACCTGCGCGATAGGAGAGTGCTCGCGCAGCTCGCGCGGGTTGCCGGTGGCGAGCATGGTCTTGGTCTCCGCATCCAGGAACACCGAATCGTCCGCGATGGTGAAAATGCTGTCCAGCTCATGCGTGATGACCACCATGGTGGTGCCGAGGCTGTCGCGCAGTTCCAGGATCAGCTCGTCCAGGCGCCGCGCCGAGATGGGGTCGAGTCCGGCTGACGGCTCGTCGAAGAACAGCGTATCAGGGTCCAGCGCCATGGCCCGGGCGACGCCAACGCGCTTGCGCATGCCGCCGCTGATCTCGGACGGATAGTAGTCGCCATAGCCCGCGAGCCCCACCAGCGCCAGCTTGTACTCGGCGATGGCGCGCATCTGCTCCGGGGCCAGGTCGGTGTACTGCTCCAGCGGCAGGCAGATGTTCTCCTCCAGGGTCATGGAGCTCCACAGGGCGCCGCTTTGGTACATGACGCCGTTGCGGCGCATGAGCATGCTGCGTGCCGCGGGCGGCTGCTCCCACAGGCTCTCGCCCTGCAGCAGCACGCGCCCGGCCCAGGGCTCCAGCAGGCCCGTGACACAGCGCATGACGGTGCTCTTGCCGCAGCCGCTGCCGCCCATGATGACGAAGACGTCGCCGCGGCGGATGTCGAAGCTTAGATCCTTCTGCACCAGGGTGTCGCCATAGCCCAGGGTGATGCCCTCGAGCCGGATCTGCGGCGAGTCGGGCGCGATGCTCGCCCCTGTGTCCGCCGCCGTGGTCATTGCGGGCTGCTCACGACAGGCCCGTCGCATCGAACAGGATGGTCAGTACCGCGGCGGCGATGACGATGAAGACTATGGAAGTCACCACCGCGGAGGTCGTCGCCTGGCCGACGGCGGCCGCGCTGCGCCCGCACTGCATGCCGCGCAGGCAGCCGGAGGCGGCGACGATGGCGCCGTAGACGGTGGCCGCGATGAGCCCCTGGATGATGTGGTTCCAGCCGATGGCGATTTGCGTCTCGGTGAGGTAGGCCGCCAGCGTCAGGCTGCCCACCACGGTGCCGACGAAGGCGCCGCCGAGGATGCCCAGCAGGTCCGCGTAGATGGCCAGCAGCGGCGTCATGGCGATGAGCGCCAGCATGCGCGGCAGCACCAGGAACTCCATCGGCGAGATGCCCAGCGTGCGCAGCGCGTCGATCTCCTCGTTCACCTGCATGGTGCCGATCTGCGCCGCGAAGGCGGCACCGGTGCGCCCGGACAGCACGATGGCGGTCACCAGCGCGCCCATCTGGATGACCGTCGCGAGCCCCACCAGGTCCGCCACGTAGATCTGTGCGCCGAAGTCCTTGAGCTGCTGGTCGCCGATGTAGCCGAGGATGATGCCCACCAGGAAGCTCACCAGGCCGACGATGGGCAGGGCATCGGCACCCGACTCCTGCATGATGAGCCACAGGTCCGAGCGGCGAAACCGGGCACGGCCGAGCACGAAGTTGCGGAAGGCGAGGGTGCCCTCGCCGAAGAACTCCATGATCTCGCCGGTGGACTTGATCAGGTCGAGCGAGTCGCTGCCGAGCCGGCGGATGAAGGACGGCGCTGCTTGCATGGCGTGCCCACCGCGGCCGGTCTGCGGCACCGAGCGGGCCAGCCCCAGCAGCTTGCGCAGACCCGCCGGCAGACCCTGCGGATCGCAGCGGATGCCGCGCTCGCGGCAGACCTGCTCCAGCCCGGCGATGAAGGTGACCAGCCCCGAGTCCCAGTCGGTCAGGGCGGTGGTGTCGAAGTCGAGCTGTGTGGTGTCCGGTGATTGATCGAGCAGCTCTCGTGCCCGCGCCAGCCGGGGCAGCCGCTGCGTAACCCGCCAGGTGCCGCCGATGCTGACCGTGGCGCGCCGCGGCTCGTGGCGCGCCAGCGCGAGCGTGGGCGGAGTGGCAGTGACGGTCATCGGCGCGTCCGTGGCGGCTGCCGGCAGCGGGCGTGTGGGCGGCCTCGCCGGGGGTTGGGCCGAGCGACAGCGGAGCCCGACAATGGGGCTGGCCCGGAGGTCTGCATCTTGTACATCTCGTGTCGGGCCCGCCCGGGGACTAGTGCAGCGTTGCTCCCAATCATGCCTTCGTGGTCGTGGTCGTGGTCGAATATTCGATTACGACCACGACCACAGAGCACGCCCACAATGTGGGAAACACAGTCACGGTTCCAGGCACGATTGCGGCCATTCGGCCGCAGGATAGGCCAATTGCGTGGCGCATGCAGTCGTGCGTGTCCGCAATCAGCGCAGTAGGAGGCGGACTTTCGCGGTGGCCGCGCGCGGGTCCAGCCGCAGCGTGAGCTCCAGATAGAGGGGGGTCGTGTAGGGCGGGTCCCCGCAACTGCAGCCGCCGACGATCTCATCGCAGAAGACGCCAAGACGCAGGTCGCGTTGCGCGGCATCGCCCCCCAGCAGGGTCAGTCGCACGCTTGCGGGCTCGATGCGTCCGCCCTGTTCGGTGGCCGCCGCCAGCAGCGGGTGGCTCGCCAGCAACGGCCTCAGCTCGTCGAGCAGTGCAGCGGTGAACGTCGGCGTGCTCAGCGCCGCACTGGCCGCTGGCAACGCCAAGGTCGCGGAATGCCCCGCGATCATGGGGCCGCCCGGTGAATGGGCAACTGGTTCAGGGTCTTGATTGCACGTCTGTCCATCTGAGACTGAGCAAGTATTGCTCGCAATGCCGAAATCGCGCGGATCGCAGGTCCGATTAGCGATAGCGTAACCCGACCTACACTGACTATACTGACCATTTTCACGGTCTCATCCCCGTGGGAGCGCCGTCCTCGGCGCGATCGGCACCGAGGCGCGGCGCGGACACCGCTCCTACGGCAGAAGGCCTCATGCCGAATTGATGATCGAGGCCTGGTCGCGACGCCGTCGCGGGGCCGGAGGCGTTCACCCAAGCGTCACCGGCGACACGAAGCGCTCCGGCTTCACCGCCAGCACCGGCGTTTCGGCGGCCTGGATCACGTCCTCGGCGGTGCTGCCGATGAAGACCCCCGGCACGCCGGCGCGGCCCAGGGTGCCCATGACGATGAGCTCGGCGCCGACCTTGTCGGCACACTCGGCGATCACTTCCGCGGCATGGCCCTTCAGCAAGTGCACCCGCGGCGATTCCAGGCTCAGACCGTAGTCGGTCAGGAGGCCGCCCAATGCCTCCTCGCGGCGCCACTGTATGAAGCCCAGCGCCTCCGCCAGCTCGCCCGGCGGCATGCGCGCGCGACCCGTGAGCAGCGCCGACTCGAACGGCAGCCGCCAGGCATGCACCACGTGCAAGGCCGCGCCCTCGCGCTCGGCCAGCAAGGTGGCCAGATCCATGATGAGCCGGTTCAGTGCGGCGGTATTCGGCTGGCTCGGATCCACCGCGGCCAGGATGCTCGCATAGTGCTGCGGCGCCTGGCCGGCCCCGGCGCGGTCGATCCACACCGGACAGGGGCATTTGCGCAGCAGATGCAGGTCGGTGGTGCCGAAGAGCCGGTTGGTGGGGCCGGCGCTGTGCCGCGCCGATTTCATGACGAGATCGCAGCCGTTGCGGAGCACGGCACGGATTATCTCCACGAATGCGATGCCGCCCAGCACGAGGGAGCGGACCTTGATGCCCTGGTCGCGGGCCGCGGTGACCAGCGGGGCCAGCGCCTCGACGCGTGCAGTGTGCTGAGGATGCTCGCCGGCGATGCCCAGCCGGCGCAGCAGATCGGCGGGCAGGTCCTCGTCGGCGACGACGTCGGCGATGGTGAGCCGGGCGCGGTTGCGGCGCGCCAGCTGCAGCGCGCGCTTGAAGGCCAGGGTCTGGCGATCCTCACCGTCCGCAAAATAGAGTACATTCTTGAACCGTTTCATGCGCTTGCTCCGGTGCACCGCGGGCAGGACCGTAGACGTGGTGCCGAGCGCGCCCCGATCGGCCCGCCGCGCGCAAACATCGCGTTGGAGACTTGGCGAGAAGACGTCGTCGCGTCGCAGGTCGAGCTGAGGACCCAAGCCCGTCATTGCCCGCGACACGGGGCATGTGACTCATGGCACGCGGCGTCACCGCCTACGTCACCGCCTGATTGTGCGGCCTTCTGCGTCGGCCCGACCCACAAGGGCGTGCTCGTGGATGACGAGGACCGTGATCTTGCCCGGCTTCTTTAGCCTTTCACGAAAGGAAGCCGCGAAAAACCGGCAGTATCTGCTGAAATGGTGAAAAGCGGCCGCTCGCGCGGGCCTGATGAATCAGTCCTAGATCAGCTCGTCGAGCCGCACCGGCGCCGATAGGGGCTTGTCGTCCAGCACCACGTGGCCGGTGTCGTCCAGCCGCAGCCGGCCGCTCGCGAACCAGCGCACCGCCAGCGGGTAGATGCGATGCTCCTGCGCCAGCACGCGGGCGGCGAGCCGGTCGGCGTCGTCGCCGGGCAGCACGGGCACGCGCGCCTGGATCACGGCGGGGCCGCCGTCCAGCTCCTCGGTGACGAAGTGGACCGTGGCGCCGTGCTCGGTGTCGCCAGCCTCCAGCGCCCGCTGGTGGGTGTGCAGCCCCGGGTGCTTGGGCAGCAGCGAGGGGTGGATGTTGAACATCCGGCCGTGGAAGCCGGCGACGAATTCTGGCGTGAGGATGCGCATGAAGCCCGCCAGCACCACTAGGCCGGGGTCGAAGTCGCCCAACAGATCGGCCAGCGCGGCGTCGTAGTCGGCGCGGTTTGGAAACCCCCGATGACTGAGCACCTGCGTCTCGATGCCGGCCTGCCGGGCACGGGTGAGACCGTAGGCATCGGCACGGTTGCTGACCACGACGCGGATGTCCGCGGCCAGCTCGCCCGCCTGCTGCGCGTCGATCAGCGCCTGGAGGTTGCTGCCGCTGCCGGAGATCAGCACCGCCACCGGCAAGGGGGTGCCGGTATCGGGCCGCTCACTTGGCACCGGCGTACTCCACCAAAGGCTCGCCCGCGTGCGGCTCCACGCGGCCGATGATCCAGGCGTGCTCGCCGGCGGTGCGCAGCAGCCCGCAGGCGCCGGCGGCGCGGTCCGCGGCGACGATCGCGATCATGCCCACGCCGCAGTTGAAGGTGCGCAGCATCTCATCGTCGGTGATGTTGCCGGCATCCCTTAGCCAACGGAACACGGGGGTCGGTCGCCAGGTGCGCAGATCCACCACGGCCTTGGTGCCCTTGGGCAGCACCCGCGGGAGGTTCTCGGTGATGCCACCGCCGGTGATGTGCGCAAGCGCATGCACGCCGCCGTGTCGGGCCAGCGCCAGCGCGGGCTTGATGTAAATGCGCGTCGGCGCGAGCAAGGCGTCCGCCAGCGTGGTGGCCTTTTCGGCGGTCGGGTCCAGCGGGTCGTCGAGCCCGGCGCCGCTCGCATCCAGGACCCGGCGGATCAGCGAGAAGCCATTGGAGTGCGGCCCGGAGGAGGACAGCGCTACCAGGGCGTCGCCGGGCCTGACGCGTTTCGGCTCAAGGATTGCGTCCTTCTCGACGACGCCCACGCAGAAGCCGGCGAGGTCGTAGTCGCCGTCGCCGTACATGCCGGGCATCTCGGCGGTCTCGCCGCCGATGAGCGCGCAGCCGGCCTTGCGGCAGCCCTCGGCGATGCCCTCGACGACGGCCGCGGCGGTGTCCACGTCCAGCTTGCCGGTGGCGTAGTAGTCGAGAAAGAACAGCGGCTCCGCGCCGCAGACGACGATGTCGTTGGCGCACATGGCCACGAGGTCGATGCCGACCCCGCCGTGGCGCCCGGCGGCGACCGCGAGCTTGAGCTTGGTGCCGACGCCGTCGGTGCCGGACACCAGCACCGGATTGCGGTAGCCCGCGGGCAGCTCGAACAGCCCGCCGAAGCCGCCGAGCCCGGACAGCACGCCGGGCCGGTGGGTGGCCGCGACGGCGGGCTTGATGCGTTCGACGAGCGCCTCGCCGGCGTCGATGTCGACACCCGCGTCGCGGTAGGTCATGGTTTCGGTGGTCATCGCGGACGCCCTCGGCTGCGGCGATTCGGTGGAGAAACGGTTCGCTCGGCGGGAGCGCCGCCGCGGCGGCTGTATTCTCGCACGCAGGCCCGCCGCGGCAACCGGCAGGGGTGGGCACGAGGCGCAGCTCGGCGTGTCCTCCGCTCGGTGTAGATCGGGTTAGCGCAGCGTAACCCGACGATGGGCATCGGTAAGCCATTGATTGTCTGGGTACGCTGTCGCTAACCCAACCTACGGCACGAGGACGCAGCGTGTCGGCCCTTACTCCTGAAAGTTATTCACCACGGAGGCACGGCGTACGAGCGATGCCAAAACCAGCCTTATTCGTGAGGCGATCTATGCGACTTCGCTCATCGGGCGAACTCGCGGCTCCGGTAATGAACGACCCTCAGCATTGAAATGGTCGATCACGTCCTGAATCACCTCGCATAATTCTCCGTAGAGGAGAACGGGATTCTCTCCATGAATTCCTGTTATAAGATCCGGGCATTTTCCGATGTAAACCTGATCATCTTCGTTCCATTCTACCCATTTGTGGTATCTGTCAAGGTCTTTCATTTCTGCACCACATCAATTGCTTGCGCAACTTGCTCTTCTTGATACTGCATCGCGTCGTCACCGGGTTTACCGCTCACCGTTACCGCGCCGGGATACTTGTAGTGAACCAATTTCCGGTGAGAGCCCTTGCCTGCCCCCGAAATTTCTGTGAAGCCGGCATCTTCCAATGACTTCAAGAGATCGCGGATTCTCTGGGGCATTCGTGGAATCCATTTGGTTTTGTCGCCCAACGCTAAGGCCAGCCCGCGCCAAGTTGCGGGGCGGAGCGTAGCTCCGCCCCGCAACTTGGCGTTGGAGCTTGGCCTTTTGTTAGTGGGCTAACCAATCTCGGTCGGGGCGTGCCAATTGTCGTGCGTTGTTGTACGCCATGTCCAATGTGAGGCATGCTGATGCTCGGTAAAAGTCCGAGAAGCGATCAACGACGAGAGGCAGGTCAGCTTTCGCCGGGTCGGTTAGGCTCAGGGGTAAATAGTTCACTAGGCAGCACCTTATGTGTATGGTGCTATGCCGTAGGCAGCCTAGCACAATATCGGGAGGTTCAATGCGTGCTCCTACCGTTCGGCCGAACACGGACGGGGGTTTCCGGCACGAATCCCGGGGGCTGGCGCGAGACGTGCCGCACCTCGGGCTGGGACCGATACCTGGAGTTGCTGGTGCGCGAGCGGGTGCCCGCGAAGAGTTGCTGGTGCGCGAGCGGGTGCCCGCGAACGCGCGCGCTGGCACGTGCAGGGGGGCGGGGAACTTTCGTGGTGGCGGCCCGCCCGCAGCGGCCGGGGACACCGTCGGCGGCGGAGATCACGGCGCTTTTCCCTTGCTAAGCCCGTGAAAAGCAACTGACAGACCGGCAGTTTCGCCAAACCGTCGATGCGTTGCAATTGCTGCTGGTCGACTTGGCGCAATGTGGGGCGGCCCGGAGCGTGGACTGGGAGCATCTGCGCGAGTCTGGTCGGTAGCTGATCGGCGTATCCGGAGGCCGCCCCATCGGGAACGGCGCGGGCCGTGACCGGTCACGTATCATGCCCGCTTCGAGACCGCTTCACCCACCGGAGAACACCGAGATGCTGTGTCTGCGCGGGGCGCCCGCCCTGTCCGCCTTCCGTCTGGCCAAGCTGGAGCAACGCCTGCGCGAGGCCGGCCTGACCGACCCGCGCCTGAGCGCGGTGCTGATGCACTTCGCGGACGTGGCGCGGCCGCTGGCGCCCGAGGAGCGTGCCGTGCTGGAGCGCCTGCTGCGCTACGGGCCGGCGGCGGGCGCGGGTGGCGAGCCGTCCGGCCGGCTGCTGCTGGTGGTGCCGCGGCCTGGGACCATCTCGCCCTGGTCGTCGAAGGCCACGGAGATCGCGCAGCACTGCGGTCTGGATGCGGTG
>NZ_JAJDNQ010000172.1 GCF_022340605.1 Thiohalocapsa sp. | reverse complement strand
GAGCGTATTTTTCTCTGCACGTAAGCTTCCTTTCAAGAGGCCAACATTAAAGCCAAGATCAGCAGCAATCTTCTCCTTTTTCCCAGAAGCAATTTGAGGGAGCAGCATGTCAACCTTAGCGTCGGAAATGTAAGTAAAGTATCGCATGGGTTTATAGCCTAACAGTTACTTGGGCCGCAGCCTGTGCTTCGGGTGTTAGGCTGGCCCCTAGGCTGTGTACTATGCTTGGCGCCAGTCTAGCGCAAATTCGTGTACACGCAAGGCCCGCAAGGTATTGTCCAGCCATGAAGATGCACCCTCCCCGCGCCCACATCACCGGGCCCGAAGCTGAGCGTTCCGCCCGGGCATCCCGCGCGGTACCTCAGCGGCGCGAGGGCGGCGCACCGTCCGGATGCGACCGCTACTTGCGGCGACTGGAACAGGAGCGAATGCCCGAAATCGCGCCGCGTGGGTGCGTCAGGCAGGCACAGGCGTGCGTGGAGGCGATGCGGCCAAAGCGCCTCGACCAGTTGACGGTCGAGATTGGGGGCGCTTTTTCCCGTTACACACGGGAGCGTCAACTGACCGACTACGCCGAATAGGTTCGCGGCCAGGCGGCGGGGCGATGCTACCGGTAGGGGCATCGACCCTCGCGGATGTGCTGCTCGAAGTCGTCGCGGAAGTGCTTCAACGCGCTCTGCAACGGCTCCATGGCACCGGGTGCATGCGCACAGAAGGTGTTGCCCATGCCCAGCAGCCGGGTGTGCTGCTCCAGCAGGTCCAGGTCTTCCGGGCGGCCGCGGCCGGCCTCGATGGCGGCCAGCGTCGCGGTGACTAAGGGCAGGCCGTCCCGGCACGGGGTGCACCAGCCGCAGGATTCCTGCGCGAAGAAGCGCTCCATGTTCAGGCACATGCCCACCGGGCAGGTGTGGTCGTCGAGGATGATCATGGTGCCGGTGCCGAGGCGGCTGCCGGCCTTGGACAGCCCCGAGAAGTCCAGGGGCAGGTCGAGGTGCTCTGCGACGATGAAGTCCGTGGAGGCGCCGCCCGGGAGCAGGCCGCGGAAGCGGTAGCCGTCGCGCATGCCGCCGGCGTGCTCCTCGATGATCTCGCGCGCGGTGGTGCCCATGGGCAACTCCCAGAGCCCGGGCTTGCGCACCCGGCCGCTGACGCCGTAGATCTTGGTGCCGCCGTCGTCGGTGTGGCTCAAGGACTGAAACCAGTCGCCGCCATGGGCGACGATGTGCGGCACGTTGCACAGGGTCTCGACGTTGTTGACCACGGTGGGATAGCCCCAGAGTCCGGCGGCCTGGGGGTAGGGCGGCTTGGTGCGCGGGAGCGCGCGGCGGCCTTCGAGGGCGCTGAGCAGGGCGGTCTCCTCGCCGCAGATGTAGCGGCCGGCACTCATGTGCAGGTGCAGTTCCAGGCTGAAATCGGTGTCGCGGATACGGTGGCCGAGCAACCCGGCATCCTTGGCCTCGGCGATGGCCTGGCGCAGCACGCGGGCGGCGGTGACGTACTCACCGCGCAGGAAGATGTAGGCCTGGCTGGCGCCGATGGCGTAGGCGCTCAGGATGACGGCCTCGATCATCTGGTGCGGGTCGCCCTCCAGCAGCAGCCGGTCCTTGAAGGTGCCGGGCTCCATCTCGTCGGCGTTGACGACGAGGTATTTGGGGGTGGGCGCGTCGTCGCCCTGGGGCACGAAGCTCCACTTCTTGCCGGTGGGGAAGCCGGCGCCGCCGCGGCCGCGCAGGTTGGACTCGGTGACCTGGTTGCGGACGTCCTCGGGGCTCAGGTGGCGGAGCGCCTTGTCGACGGCCTTGTAGCCGCCGGCGCGCCGGTACTCGGCCAGGCCCGGCGGCTTGCGCTCGGGGCCGATGCGATCGGTGAGTGGGGTCTCGGCCATCAGTGGTGCCTGGCCTGTGCGAGCTGGCGCGTGATCTCGGCTACGTGGCGGCCCTGATAGCGCGCGATGGCCAGCTCGTTGTCGCTGGGGCGCCGGCTGCCGTCGGCAGCGGCCAGGGTGCTGGCGCCATAGGGCGTGCCGCCGGTGATCTCGTCCATGTTCAGCAACTCCTTGCAGGCGTAAGGCACGCCGACAATGACCATGCCCTGATGCAGCAGCGTCGAGTGGAACGACGTGATCGTCGTCTCCTGCCCACCATGCTGGGTGGCGGTGGACGTGAAAACGCTGCCGACCTTGCCGACCAGCGTGCCGGCCAGCCAATAGCTGCCGGTCTGGTCCAGGAAGGTCCGCATCTGGCCGCACATGTTGCCGAATCGGGTTGGCGTGCCGAAGATGATGCCGTCGTAGTCGGCCAGCTCGTCCAAGTCGACCACCGGCGCCGCCTGGTCGAGCTTGGCGCCCGCGGCGCGCGCCTTGTCCTCGGGCATGGTCTCCGGGACGCGCTTGATCCGGACCTCGACTTGCCCGACCTCCAGCACGCCCTCGGCGACGGCCTTCGCCATCGTCTCCACGTGGCCGTACATGCTGTAGTAGAGCACCAGCAGCTTGGTCTTCATCGCCCGAACTCTCGTGTTGAATCAGTGGGAGCGGCGTCCCTGCCGCGATCGCGCCCTGTGCTCGTGGCAGCGGCGCCCGCGCTGTGATGCGCCGTGGTCCGCCGCGCGCTCAGTCATGATCTGCAAGGATCGCGTCCAGGTCGTCCGCTCGCAGATCGGTGTATTGCTTGTCGTCGATGGACAGCACCGGCGCCCGCTCGCAGGCGCCGAGACACTGGGTGGGCAGCAGCGTGAAGCGCCCGTCCGGCGTGGTGCAGCCGAGGTCGATGCCGAGCCGCTCCCGCAGCACCGCACAGACGGCGTCGCTGCCCATGATCCAGCAGGAGACCGAGTCGCAGACGCGGATCAGGTGGCGTCCGACGGGCCGACGGTTCAGCCGGTTGTAGAAGGTCGCCAGGGCGTCCAGCTCGTGCACGCTCATGTCCAGCACCGGCGCCAGGTCCGCCAGGGTCTCGTCCGACAGCCAGCCGCCACGGCTCTCCTGGAGCCGCACCAGGCAGTCGATGCTCGCTGCCCGGCGATCGGGATAGCGCTCCAGCTCCTGTGCCAGCACCTCGTGCTCCTGTTCGGTCAGCATGATTCCGGTCTCCTGCAAGCCTTGTGGGAGCGGCACGCTTGGTGCCGCGACCGGCGGCAAGGCAGGACGTCAAGCCCCGAGTCATTGCCAAGCGGCAGGCAGACGTGCGGCTGCGATCGCGCCACAAAAGGCAGTGGCACTCCCACGGCGCCGGCGTGCCCGGAGCAGCCTTCATGGAAGGCCCGATGATTCGCGCGCCCCGCGCCGCCCGATGTCGGGCTACGTGCCTCAGCCCGACCTCCGGATGGGTGTGCGCTGTGGGGGCTGGTCGTCACCGGTCCACGTCCGCCATCACGAAGTCGATGCTGCCGATGATCGCGACCAGGTCCGCCACCGTGTGCCCGCGGGCAATGGCCGGGATCATCTGCAGGTGCGGGAACGACGGCGTGCGGATGCGTGTGCGGTAGGACATGCCGCCGCCGTCCGACGTCAGGTAATAGCTGTTGATGCCCTTGGTGGCCTCGATGGCGACGCAGGCCTCGCCAGGCGGGAGGTCCGGCCCCCAGCCGATCTCCACGAAGTGGTGGATGAGGGTCTCGATGTCGTGCATCGTGCCCCGCTGCATCTCGTCCTTGAGCGGCGGCGTGGTGAGCGGGTGGCGCGCCTTGTGCTCGCCTGCCGGCATGTGCTCCAGGCACTGGCGGATGATTCTCAGGCTCTGGCGCATCTCCTCGACGCGCACCGCGGTGCGGTCGAAGGAGTCGCCGCGGGTGCCGGTCGGAATGTCGAACTCGAAGCGGTCGTAACCGCTGTAGGGCCGGGCCTTGCGCAGGTCCCATTCCAGGCCCGTGGCGCGCAGCCCCGGTCCGGTGACCCCCCAGTCCAGCGCTGCGCTGGTGTCATAGGCGCCGACGCCGCGAGTGCGGGCGCGGAAGATGGTGTTGTCCAGCACCATCCGCTCGTACTCGTGCAGCCGCACGCCCTCGCCGTCCACGAGCCGGCGCACCAGCTCGTCCCAGCCCTCGGGCAGGTCCTGCGCCAGCCCGCCGATGCGGAACCACGCCGGGTGCATGCGGAAGCCGGTGATGGCCTCGATGATGTCGTAGACCCGCTGGCGGTCGCTGAAGGCGTAGAACACCGGCGACATCTGGCCCACGTCCTGGGCCATGGTGCCGAAGAAGAGCAGGTGACTGGTGATGCGGAACAGCTCGCAGAGCATCACGCGCACCACCTCGACCCGCTCCGGCACCTCGATGCCGGCCAGGCGCTCCACGGCCAGCACGTAGGGCAGGTTGTTCATGACCCCGCCCAGGTAGTCGATGCGGTCGGTGTAGGGAATGAAACTGTGCCAGGTCTGGCGCTCGGCCATCTTCTCGGCGCCACGGTGGTGGAAGCCGATCTCCGGCACGCAGTCGACGATCTCCTCGCCGTCGAGCTGCAGCACGATCCGGAACACGCCGTGCACGCTGGGGTGGTTCGGCCCCAGGTTCAGGAACATGAAGTCCGTGCCCTCGTGGGAGCGGCGCATGCCCCAGTCCTCGGGGCGAAAGCGCAACGCCTCCTGCTCGCGCTCCTCCTCCCGCTCGGTGAGCGTGTAGCGCCCGAGCTCGGTGGCGCGGGCGGGGTGGTCCTTGCGCAGTGGGTGGCCTTCCCAGGTGGGCGGCATCAGGATGCGGGTGAGGTGCGGATGCCCGTCGACCTGGATGCCGAACATGTCCCAGATCTCGCGCTCGTACCAGTCCGCGTTCGGGTAGACGTCGTGCACGCTCGGCAGTGCCGGCTCGCCCTCGTCCAGCGGCACCTTCAGGCGCAGGTCCTGGTCGCGGTCCGGGGACAGGAGTTGGTAGACGGCCGTGAACGCCGGCGCCGGCATGCCGTCGGCGACCGCGCCATGGTGCTGGCGCGCGCGCTCGTCGACGGCGGTCAGGTCGTAGAGCATCGGAAAGGGCTGCTCGATGCCGTGCTTCAGGTGCCGCAGCACGTCGGGCAGGGTGGTGCGGTCCACCCACAGGGTCGTCATGCCCTCGGCGGTGCGTTGCTCGGCGATGACGCTGCGCTCGCCGCAGGCGAGGCGCAGCTCCGCGGCCAGGCCCTCGTCGCCTCGGGTGGGCGCCGGGGGTATGCGCGCGCCCGTCTTGGACACATCGCCGTCCGGCGCCGGGGGCAGTCGCAGTGCTTCATACATGATCCGGCCCCCGCAGCTCCGTGGTTTGCATGCGCTCCTCGCGCTTGCGCTCGCGCTGGCTCTCGATTCGGACCCGGTGCTCGGCGGCGAGCTGCGGGCGGACGACACCCTGGTCGCCGATCACCCAGCTCAGGGGGCGCCGCTCCTTGCCGATGGCCTCCTGCAGCAGCAGGAAGCCCTCCAGCAGGGCCTCGGGTCGCGGCGGGCAGCCAGGCACATAGACGTCGACGGGCAGGAAGCTGTCCACGCCCTGCACCACGCTATAGATGTCGTACATGCCGCCGGAGTTGGCGCACGAGCCCATGGAGATGACCCAACGCGGCTCCATCATTTGCTCGTACAGCCGCTGGATCGCCGGCGCCACCTTCCGGAACACGGTGCCGGAGATGATGATCAGGTCGGACTCTCGCGGCGTGCCGCGGATGACCTCGGCACCGAAGCGGGCGATGTCGTGCGGCGGCGTCAGCGCCGTGGCCATCTCGACGTAGCAACAGGACAAGCCGAAGTTAAATGGCCACAGGGAATGCTTGCGGCCCCAGGCCACCAGGTCGGCGAGCCGGGCCATGACGATGTTGCGGCGTACCTCTTGCTGGGCCGCACCGGACTGCGCCTGCGAGCTGACGGTCGGCGCCCGGTCCGCGGCATGGTCCCTCGCATGGTCTGGGCCATGGTCTGGGGGTTCCCGGTCCCCCGGCGTGTTCGATCTCCAGCGCATGTCAGCGTGTCTCCGGGGCAGGGTTGCGGTGCCAGTCCAACGCGCCGACGCGCCACAGGTAGGCCAGCGCGGCGGCGAGGATGCCGATGAAGACGAGTATCTCGATGTAGCCGTCCCAGCCCGTCTGCCTTGCCGCGACCGCCCAGGCGAAGATGAAGGCGGCCTCCAGGTCGAAGATCACGAACAGCACGGCGACCAGGTAGAAGCGCACCGGAATCCGCAGCCAACCGCTGCCGATATGCACGATGCCGGATTCGAACGGTTCGCCGGTGGCGGGCTCCTGGTGTCGCTGCCCCAGCACATAGGACAGGGCGATGAGCCCGCCGATGACGAGCAGCACCAGGGCGACATAGATCAGCAGCGGATACAGGTTCTCGCCGGTCATGGCAACGCTCGTGGGGCGGATACTGCCCCAGTGCTTAGCACTGCTCGTGCCAGCCTGACGGGAGCCCCGGCCCCAACCCGGCCGGGCGCGGGCGCTTGCCGGCCCCGCGCTGCCTGTTCTTGCCGTACTCCGCCTGCCGATTCGCCTGCCGGGCGCCGCGATTGCGCCCGAGGGCATCGATCCGCTGCCGCCCAACGCTTGACCAGGGGCTTGCCCATCCCGTGCGACCGCGCCCATCGCGCCATGCCGCTGGTCAATTCCAACCGGATACCGGTGTAAATCCACCGATCCGCCGGTGGCTTCGACTGCCTGGGGTGTCTCAAGCACCGCCCATCGAGCTGGTTCGATTGTTGCGTACCGTCCGGGTAGCGCCCCGAGCCGGCCTGCGTCCATGCCTTCGGCGCCGGGCTGCCGGAATCCGCCTTCCGCGGCACCCACGGCGGCAACTCCGCTGAGCGGACCGCGGTCTCAAGTTCCCGCGAGGCTCTGGGGAATTCTCGTCCGCGCAAGCCCAAGGAGACGTCGCATGGCCCTGTCCATCGAAGACTACGCCCTGGTCGGCAACACCCGCGGGGCCGCATTGGTGGGCCGCGACGGGTCCATCGATTGGCTCTGTCTGCCCCGGTTCGATTCGCCCGCGTGCTTCTGTGCGCTGGTGGGCAGCGCAGAGAACGGCCGCTGGCTCATCGCGCCAAAGGGCGAGGTGCACCACAGCAAGCGCCGCTACCGTGATGGCACGTTGGTGCTGGACACTGAGATCGTGACCGATTCCGGGCGTGTGCGCGTCACCGACTGCATGCCGCACTGGGAAGGGCGCCACGACGTGGTGCGGGTGGTGCAGGGCCTCGACGGTCACGTACCGATGCGCATGGAACTGACCATCCGCTTCGACTACGGTGCCGTGGTGCCCTGGGTGCGTGCCATCGACGGCGGCATTGTCGCCACCGCCGGCCCCGATTCCTTGGAACTGCGCACCCAGGAACAACTCGAGGGCGAGGACTATCGCACGGTGTGCGATTTCGACGTGGTCGCCGGGCAGACCAGCTCCTTCGTGCTGACCTATTTCCCCTCCGAGCAGACCCCGCCGCTGCCCATCGACCCGCTCACCGCATGTGACATGACCACCGCCTGGTGGCGCGCGTGGAGCCAGCGCTCCACCTACCGGGGCGCCTACGCGGACGCCGTCGAGCGCTCGCTGCTGACGCTGAAGGCGCTGACCTATTCACCCACCGGCGGCATCATCGCCGCGCCCACGCTGGGTCTGCCGGAGAGCTGGACGGGCGGGCGCAACTTCGACTTCCGCTACTGCTGGCTGCGCGACGCCACCTTCACGCTGTACGCCTTCCTGATCTCGGGCTACCTGGACGAGGCGCGCGCCTGGCGCGAGTGGCTGCTGCGCGTGGCCGCCGGGCGGCCGCAGGACCTGCAGATCCTCTATGGCCTCGCCGGCGAGCGGCGACTTAAGGAGAGCGAGCTGGAGTGGCTCGACGGCTACCAGGATATTGCGCCCGTTCTCATCGGCAATGCCGCCCATTCCCAGCGCCAGCTCGACGTCTACGGCGAGATCTTCGATGCCCTGCACCTCGCCCGTCGGTCTGGCATCGAGCCGCAGGAGCACGTCTGGGCGCTGCAGCGGGCGCTGCTGGACTTTCTGGAAACCGCCTGGCAGGAGCCGGACGACGGCATCTGGGAGATCCGCGGTCCGAACCGGCACTTCACCCACTCCAAGGTGATGGCCTGGGTCGCCTTCGACCGTGCCGTCAAGGCCGTCGAGCGCTTCGGCCGCTCGGGGCCGGCGGAGCGCTGGGCCGGCATTCGCGACACCATCCACGACGAGGTGTGTCGCCGCGGCGTCGATCCGGACCGCAACGTCTTCGTGCAGGAGTACGGCGGCAAGGCCCTGGACGCCAGCCTGCTGATGGTGCCGCTGGTGGGATTTCTGCCGCCCGATGATCCGCGGGTGATCGCGACGATGGAGGCGGTGGAGCAGGAGCTCACCTGGAACGGCTTCGTCATGCGCTACGCGCAGGGCTCCGACGTGGACGGCATCGGCATCGACGAGGGCACCTTCCTGCCGTGCTCGTTCTGGCTGGTGGACAACCTGGCGATGACCGGGCGCCGGGACGACGCCTGTCGGCTGTTCGAGCGCCTGCTGGAGGTGCGCAACGACGTCGGCCTCCTGTCCGAGGAGTACGACCCCGAGAAGGGGCGTCTGATGGGCAACTTCCCGCTGGCATTTACCCACGTGGCCCTGATCAACAGCGCGCGCAACCTGAGCCGCGCCGGCGGACCCGGCGAGCATCGCGCCGCGGATGACGAGTCAGCGGATGGGCCCAGTTGAGGGGCTGGTCGCGGCACCGGGAGTG
>NZ_JAJDNQ010000160.1 GCF_022340605.1 Thiohalocapsa sp. | reverse complement strand
GCGGCCATCGCCAACCTGCTGTGGCCGGGGCACTTCCGGGGCGAGCCGCGCATCGTGTTCCTGGAGCCCTTCCAGCCGGACAAGACGCCGCTGGTGCTGGTGCACGGCCTGCTGTCCACGCCCGCCGTCTGGAAGCCGCTGGTGACCCAGCTCCTGGCCGATCCGCGCATCCGGGACTGCTGCCAGATCTGGTTCTTCTACTACCCCTCCGGCCAGCCGGTGCCGCTGTCCGCGCTGCAACTGCGCGAGGCGCTGGACGCCGCCGTCGCCCACACCGGGCTGCGGCTGCCCATGATCCTCATCGGCCACAGCATGGGCGGCATCCTGTCCCGTGCGCAGGTCTCGCGCATGACCCCGGCGCAGGCGGAAGCGATCCTGCCTGGCGTCTCCGAGCTGCCCGAGTACAGCCGCGTGCGCCGGGCGCTGATCTTCGAGCCGCGCACCGATGTCGCCCGCGTCATCTTCCTGTTCACGCCCCACCGCGGCAGCCGCCTTGCCGCCAATAGCGCGGGCGCGCTCGCCATTCGGCTCATCCGCCTGCCGGACACTCTACTCACCGAGATGGAGCACGCGATGATCCACCTCGCCGGCGGCGAGACCCAGCGGCTGCCCACCAGCATCCATGGCCTGTCGCCGCGCTCCCCCTTCTTGCGCGCGCTGAACGCCGCCACGCCAACGGTGCCCGTGCACAGCATCATCGGCAATCGCGGCCGCGGTAACGGCCGCACGGGCTCCGACAGCGTGGTGTCGGTATGGAGCGCACGGGTCGCGAGCGCCGAGTCCGAGCTGGTGGTGCCCACCGGCCACGGTGGCTTCGACAACCCGGCCGCCGTCGCCGAGATCAAGCGCATCATCCTGTTGACCATCGCGCAGGAGCGCGGTGTCGACAGTGCGGACGATACCCATGGAGGCCATGGCGTCCTTGGAGCAGCGGCAAGCCAAAGCCCCTGAGCGGACAACCCCCTAGTGCACGGCCTTGGAATTGTCGATACCGTTTGCTGTCTGGCGCGAGCGAGTGTCGCCCTGGAGGGCGACAGTCCGGCCATCGCGACCCGCACTAGCACGTTACGCCATTTCCATCGAGGGACAACGCATGTCGATCCAGATGCAATTCACCCCACCGGCACGGGGGCTCATCATTGCCGGCGCCGCCGCCTTGGTCATCGCACTCATGAAGGCAGCAGCACCGATCCTGGCGCCGCTGCTGCTGGCGGCCTTCATCGCTATCGTCGCCACTCCGATGCTGCGTTGGATGCGTCGAAAAGGCGTGCCGAAGTGGGGCGCACTGGCGGTGGTCGTTTTCATCCTGCTGGACGTCGGCAGCCTGTTGGCGCTGCTCACCACCGGTGCCCTGGAGGGCTTTCGCGACAGCTTTCCCACCTATCAGGAGCGCTTCATGCTGCTGAGCCAGCAGGTTGGCGGCCTGCTGGAGGCAGCCGGCGTCGGCCACTCCCAGGAAGCCATTCCCGACCTGCTGAACCCTAAGCAGGTCATGGCCGTGGTGCGGCTCATGTTGTCGAACGCGAGCGGCGTGCTCGCCACCGGATTGCTGGTGCTGCTCGCCGTGATCTTCATTCTGCTGGAGGCCCCGAGTCTGCGCACCAAGCTGCACGTGGCATTCAATCTGTCGCCCGACGCTGAGGCACGCATCAGCAAGCTGTTCTCCCGCATGAACCGTTATATGCAGATCAAGACGCTCACCAGCGCCGCCACCGGACTCTGCATCTGGCTGCTGCTCTGGTTGCTCGGCATCGACTTCGCGCCGCTGTGGGGCGTGATCGCCTTTCTGCTCAACTTCGTGCCGGTGGTCGGCAATATCGTCATGATGATCCCGGGCGTGCTGATGGCGCTGGTGCAGACCGACGTCCTCACGGCCCTGCTCGTGGCCGCGGGCTATCTCGTCGTCAACACCGTCATCGGCAACGTCATCGAGCCCCGCATCATGGGCCGCGGGCTGGGCATCTCGACCCTCGCCGTGTTTATCGCGCTGCTGTTCTGGGGCTGGCTGTTCGGTCTGGTGGGCATGTTCCTGGCCGTGCCACTCACCGCGACGCTGATCGCGGCACTGGATGCGAGCACCCACACCCGCGCGCTGGCGGTCATGCTAGGCCCTGAGGTCAAGGCCATCCCGGCATCGGAAGACACGCCCCCGGGCCCGGCGACAAGCCCAACCACGGCCCCCGTTTCGGCCATGAACCCGACCGATCAGGCTACCCCGCCCGACCAGGACGGCGACAAGCCGGCGCAGGGCGGATGAGCACGAAGCCGCCGGCGCCGCTGCCCGGCGAGCGGCACGGGCGCCCGGCGCCGCCACCCGGCGGCCGCCGGCGCTCACCGCCCGCGGGTCAGCACGAAATAGCGCCGGTGCTCCGGGGTCTCCAAGAAGTACAGCCGCCGGTTGCTGGGCAACCCGGTGCCAGTCAACCGCAGGAACAGATCGTCGAAGAACTCCGGCGTCTCCAGGCCGAAATTGTGGAAGTTGCGCGTGCGGTTCACCGGTGTTACGTCCACCAGCGTGAGGCGCTGGTCCGCCGGCTGCATCAGCGCCGCGAAGCTGGCGGCGACGGCCGCCTGATCCGGGTCTCTCGGGTTCAGCGTGCTCTCCCCGAGGCGCCGGCCGCGGTTGACCAGCCGACTCACCAGCAACGCCCGGTCGTTGGCGGACACGTAGATGGTCAGGTTGTCCGCGAGCGCCTCGATCTCGGTGCGAAAGCGCGTGTCGAACTCGCGCCGGCCCACATCCGGCGCGGTCAGAATGACGTTCTCGATCTCGGTCTGGTGGTCGGCGAAGTCCGGCTCCGCGGCCAGGTGATGGCAGGCATCCACCACCACTTGGCCACCCAGGCTGTTGGCGATGATCCAAAGCCGCCGCGGCCCGGCCTGATGCACCACTTGCGATAGCACCGCCGCGAGCTCTGCGCCCGAGGCGGTCGCCACCCGCCGCGCCCGCCGATAGCCGGTCAGCGACGCCCCCTGATCCCCCGGCCAGTCGAACAACAGCACCGGCGTGTCGATGTCGAGCACGTGGGCGAGGAACGCGGTCTTGCGCAAGGCGGACGGAAAGGTCTCGCGGTAGCCGTGCACCACCACCAGCAGCGACTGGTACGCGGACGCCAGCACCTGCTCGCGCAGCTCGCCGCTGAAGCCGGGGAGCAACAGCGGTCGCACGGCTTTGAGGCGGATCTCCTCGTTGATGAGCCAGTCGCTCGGGTTCAGCAGCATGCCCAGGCCGAGGGTCGGCTCCACGGCGATGTCGAAGCTGCCGAGCTCCAGCGCGTCATGGCGCTGCGACGAGAAGCGCGCATCCGACCCAGCGCCTGCCGCCGACGGGCGCGGCACCCGATTGGTGGCGTAGAACAGCCGCAGTGTCTCCGAGCCTGGGAGCCGAGGCGCCTGCATGCGGCTCAGGCTCAGTGCCTCAGCGTGCTCCAGCAGCGTGCGCGTGCCGACGAAGTACAGGTAAGCGCCGGAGCCGAGCAACACCGCGCCGGCAAGCGCGAGCAGAATGACAACGCGGAGCGTGGTTCGCTTCATGAAAGCCAGCGGAGCAGACCCGATGCCCAATCATAACGCGGTGGATCGCGCACACGCCCAAGCCTGCATGGCCAGCGGCGGCCCTGGGCGGCCAGACGCAATGGGAGGCTCGCCGTCATGCTGAAGCACAAACGCTCCGGGACACCAGAACCGGCCGCCCGGGGTTATCGACGGCCCGCCGCGAAGCGCGCCGTGCGCTGACCCTGGCTCACGCCCGCGACGCTGGGATGCTGGGCGGTGGCCGCCGGCATCCTGCTGTTCAGCATCAAGCCCCTCGCGGCGGGCGGCGACACCGGCGCACAAGACGCGCCGCAGACCACCGCGTCGGCCGGCGTCGTCAATGCCGAGCACAACGGCGAGCCGGAGCTCCCTTTCGATCCGTCCCAAGTGGGGCCCCCGGGGCTGCCGCTCCCACTGCCCTCGGGAGAAGACTTCGAGCGTGCACCGGCGCTCATCGCCGCGCGTCTCGACGCACGCTGGAGTCAGTCGCACGCGCAACTGCGCAGCTTCTGAAGAGGAACTGCGAAACACGCGAAAAGCGCGAAAGGATCGTAGGTCGGGTTAGCGATAGCGTAACCCGACAATCCACGACTCACCGTCGCCCAGCGTCCGGTTACGCTGCGCCAACGGACCTACACCGACTACTTTCACAGTCTCGAAGCGCACCCGCCACTGCGCCTGGGGGCCAGATCCAGCACGCCGCCACCGGCCGCTGCCATTCGTGGTCACCATTCGTAGCCCAGCTTGACCCGCAGCGCGGTGTCCGTGGTCTTGGCGGCGACGGCGGGGTCGCTGTCGTAGTCATACTCGAATTCGATGCTGCCCACGAAGCCCTTGGTCAGCGGCACCGACATGCCGGTCCACGCTTGCCACAGACGCTTGTTCGCGGTATCCGCCGCCACATAGCCGAACTCGCGGTGGTAGAGGCGCAATTGCTCATGCCAGACGCTTTGGTCGTAATTCAGGAACCAGGCCGGACCCCAAGAGGAGCGAGCCGGCTGATCGTAAAAATCCTCGTGCAGCCGCACGGGCCCCGCCTCGAGGCTCAGCGTCAACGCATCGCCCTCCGCCACCGGATACCCGAGCATCGGCCCAACGATGCTGCGCAAACGCAGGTCCGCAAAGCGATCGTGGCGCAGGCCGAGCACGGCGGCGGCGTACCAGCTCGAGGGGAAGTGCCGGCTGTAGCCGCTGTAGCTGGACCACTTGTCCACGGATCTGACGCCCCCGGTGGTATCGACCGCCAGCTCGCCGTGGCTGTCGATGCGATTCCAGCCATGGCGCAATTCGACCCTGTAGTCCAGGTTCAGGTCGTTCTGCTGCGAGTTGCCCTTATCGCTGGTGAGGGCGAGATTGATCCGGCCGCTCAGATCGGTGCCCGCGGTATAGGGGGAAGCGGGGGCGGACAGGTCCGCCAGCGCCATGGGCGAGTTGTTCGTGATCCCCGCGGCGCCGGCATCCGGCGCGGGCGTTGTGTCGCTCTGCGCCCCGGCATGCGCTGTTTGCGGCCCAGCCGACGCCGGGGCCGACTCCGGCGCCGGGGCAACCGCGCCGTAGCGCAGCGTGCCGATCTTGGCCCGCTGGACGAGGATGACGCCGGCGTAGTCGGTTTGCAGCGTCACGCCCCCGTCGTCGGCCGCAAGGACGTGGCCGCTGAGCCGGTCCCCATTGGTCATGATTAGCTCATCGGCGAGCACCGGCTGCGCGCAGAGCAGTGCGATTGCCAACAGACATCGGGTGCGCAAACGGCCCTTGCCGCGGCCTGCGCTCGGGTGATAGGACATCGATTGTTGGGGTCTGGGTACTGCGGCGCGATTCGTCGGCCGCCCCGACAGCACCGACATGGGGCCGACGGCAAAGCGCCGTCGGAGAATTCGCGCGCACCGATGGCGGCACGCATCGCTGTGCGCCCAATTCTCCCCCCCCGCCCGGTCGAAAGAAACCCAACCCGACCCGCGCGACATCTGACGTCAGCGGCTGCTCCGCGCCCTGCCCCTGGAGACTGGGCAAGAATCCGCCGTAGGGCGGACCTTGTTCAGAGATTGGGCGAAGCGCATCCGCCGTCCGTACGCACGTAAGCGATTGATCTCTTGTCCACCGAGTGCGGCGCAATGACCCCGTTTGACCGCCGCCGGTGCATTTTTGCCCGGTCTGCCTGGCGTCGGCATGCGCTGTTCCCCTGTTCCGCCCTGCGCACCATCGTGGAGGTCGACAACTGCGGCGCCGACGCCTACCCGGACGCCATCGGCTTCGTCCGCGTCGAGCACAGAACCGGCGGCACCAGGCCCGGCAGCAGCGGGTCCGGGCTCTTCAACGCGGCAGGGGAACTCGTCGGCACGGACCTGGGCGGCCCCGATGCGGGTGCGTCCGCGTACTACGGGCGCAGCGACCGGCCGTATCGTGCTGGGCTCGCGCGGGGGTTGGCGGTTGGGCGGCTCCGCGGGTTGCAGGCGGCGCGGTGAGGTGTCGATAAGCGCTGACTGGCAATGTCGGCGTGACCGAGCCACCGAACGCTGTCTGCTCCTGGGGACTGGCTGCTTCGCCTCGAAGCGGACGCTGGCGCAACAAGCTGGCAGTGTCAGCTTCCGACCCGAAGCGGACGTAGCCGGCATGCCAGGGATGCCTCGCAATATGCGCGGTCCGGTGCTGCGAAGATGTTGTGGCTCAGAACCTCAGCCGCTCCGTTCCGTGTCTCGGAATCGCCGTTTATCGACGTTTCCGCCAAGGCCCGCGCGGCCTCGTCAGATAGCGCGGCCAGCGTAGCTTGCCGAGCGCCCGCCTCCCTGGCTTTCGCAACACCGGAAGCGAGCATCCGCTCGAGGATCGGCCAAACCTGCTCGAGCTCGGTGCGAGCCGTGTAGTGAAGAAATTCTTCGACCGGATGCGCGCCCAGCAAGTCGTCTTCCGCATCGCAAAGCCGCAGGAAAAGAGCTATGGCCGTCGCGCGGTCGTATCGCAGCGCCTGCGCGCAGGCCAGGGCGACACAGGTACGCACCGCAATCGACGGGTCCGC
>NZ_JAJDNQ010000154.1 GCF_022340605.1 Thiohalocapsa sp. | reverse complement strand
CGCTCCTCCGGGCTTGCCAGCAAGTCGTCGATGGTCTTCAGCTTGTACGCATCCATCGGGCTCGGTGCTTCGGGTTACGCTGTCTCAAGGGCCAGTCTAGCCCGCCTTGCCGCCGTGCGTCGCCGCCCGATTGTCGGCGTTGATCATGACTTCCGCCAGCAGCCGCCTGCCGTGGGATCGGCGTCCTCGCCGCGACAGGCCTCGATCGAAGTCTCCGCTCGTGGTCGTGGTCGTGGTCGGATACTCGACAACGACAACGACAACAACAACGACAACGACAACGACAACGCTCGACGACGACAAATAAAAGTGAATTGGGAGAAACGCTGTGCGAACAACCTCGGCTCTGAACAGGATGCCGACCCTCCAGAGACTGGATTTTTGTAACTGCGAGGTGCACGAAGCAGGTGAACAGGACTTGCTTGGGCGGCAGGGCAACACGCGCCCGGTCGCCTAGTGGCCCCCGGGGTGATGTACAGCCGATGCAGCACCGCATCGACGACGCGGCGCCGCGCGCTTGCCAGCGCTACGAGGACCGCTCACCGGCACGGTGCGGAAGCTGGAGCGCCGCGGCCTGCTGCAATACGAGGCCCGCGCTCGGCGCTACGACCTGCACCCGGTGGTGGGCGCCGTCGCCGCCGCCGATCTGGCCGGCGCCGACCGGGAGCGGCTCGGCCAGCGCGTGCTGGACCACTTCTTGTCCGTGCCCCATCGCCATTATGAACAGGCCGAGCGAGCACCTCGGCGAGGATGACGGTGCCGATGACGGTCAAACCGCCTCGCGCAGATGCATGTCGACATGGATGTCAGCGAATGGACAGATCAGGTGCCCGCCGGCCGTCTCTTCGATGAGCCCAAGGTCCAGCAGCACGGCGACATCCTCGCCAACGGTTTCGAGCGCCTGCCCTGCCCGGCGCGCCAGCGCGTCGATGGTCAGCGTCCCCTCTCGTTGCAGCACCTGAAGCAGCGCCCAGCGCCGCCCCGTCAGCCGGCTGAAGAAGGCGGCCGGCGTCTCGAAGTTCAGCGTTTCGCCCAAATACGTATCAGCAGCGAACGCGGCCGACGCCGCGTCCCGGAGCGCGCCGCGCCAGTCGGCATCGACGGTGATCGTCAGTCGTCGTGTCGCGTCTGCGGACCCCATCTCTCCACCTCGCGGAAGAAATCATCGATTAAGCGGTCCACGGTCGTGAACCTGTACGGCAGCTCTCGGTTGCCGATATGGCAATGATCGCCCTTGCCGCGCTCGTTGTCGAAACCGACGACGCGCTTGCCGTCGACCACGTATACGAGCCGATACTTGTAGCCGTGTGTTGTCGGCGGGAGAGGCTGGGGCACTCGCCAGACGATGAGCTCTACCCCGGTTCCGGTGGCGGAGATGCTCCGCCAACGCGCGATCAGCGTCGCCGACATGCGCGCATTACACCGGCCGCGGTTCCGAGGCGGCATCGACTGTCTGCGCCTCCTCCCGCGCCAACCGCCGCGCCACGTCCCCCGGTGAGCCGGTGCGCCTTGCCAGCAGGTCGTAGGCGACCGGCACGACGAACAGCGTGAACAGGGTTGCCGCGAGCACGCCGGCGAGGATCACGGTGCCGATGACGGTGCGGGTCTCGGCGCCGGCGCCGCTGCTCCACAACAGCGGCACGGAGCCGGCGGCGGTGGTGATGCCGGTCATGACGATGGGGCGCAGGCGCACGTCGGCGGCTTCCATCAGGGCGTCGCGGAACGCCTTGCCCTGGTCGCGGAGCTGGTTGGCGAATTCGACGATGAGGATGCCGTTCTTGGCCGACAGGCCCACCAGCATGATGAGGCCGATCTCGCTGTAGATGTTCAGCGTCTGGTCCGTGAGCCAGAGGCCGAGCAGGGCGCCGGCCATGGCCAGCGGCACGGTCAGCATGATCACGAACGGGTGCACCCAGCTCTCGAACTGGGCGGCGAGCACCAGATAGACGACGGCGACGCCGAGCAGGAACACGAACAGGATGCCGCCGCCGGAGCTGCGGAAGTCTTCGGACTGGCCCTTGTAGTCGACGATGGCCTGCTCGGGCAGATGCTCGGCGACCAGTTTCTCGAGGTACTT
Source organism: Thiohalocapsa sp. (assembly GCF_022340605.1). Classification (GTDB taxonomy): domain Bacteria; phylum Pseudomonadota; class Gammaproteobacteria; order Chromatiales; family Chromatiaceae; genus Thiohalocapsa. The sequence continues at coordinate 24,934 of NZ_JAJDNQ010000154.1, read as the reverse complement.
GAGCGCGTCGCCCAGGGCGAGGCCGTCGGCGAGGTTGGCCTCGATGGTGATGGCGCGCACCCGGTTGTAGCGGTTGAGGCTGCTGGAGTCGGCCATCTCGGTGACCCGCACCAGGTTGGAGAGCGGGATCAGCTCGCCGCTGCGCGCCGAGCGTACGTAGATGTTCTGAAGACTGGTTGGCGTGCGCTGGGCGTCGCGCTCGCCCTCCAGGATCAGGTCGTATTCCTCGCCGGCGTCGATGTAGGTGGTGACCTTGCGCGAGCCGAACATGGTCTCCAGCGTGCGACCGATGGTGCTGACGGTCACGCCCAAGTCCGCGGCGCGGTCGTAGTCGATGGCCACGCGCAACTGCGGCTTGGTCTCCTTGTAGTCCCAGTCGATGCCGATCAGGCCGGGATTGGACTCGTCGATCTCGGCGAGCAGGACGTCGCGCCAGGCGGCCAGCTCCTCGTAGGTGCCGCCGCCGATGACGAACTGCACCGGCTTGGCGATGCGGGCGCCGAAGCCCTGGCGCATGACCGGAAACGCGCGCACGCCGGGCAGGTCGGCGAGCTTGGCGCGGATCTCGTCCATGACCGCGAAGCTGGAGCGGCGCTCGCCGAAGGGGGCCATGACGATGATGACGATGCCGGTGTTGTAGCTCTCGCCGCCGCCGAAGTTGCGGGGCGCGCGCATCAGCACGCGGATGGCCTCGCCGGACTCGGCGTAGGGCAGGAGGCGGCGCTCGATCTCGTCCATGTACTGCTCCATGTAGCCGAAGGAGGCGCCTTCCGGGCCGTTCACCAGCAGGAAGAAGGCGCCGCGGTCCTCCTTGGGCGCGTACTCCTGCGGGATGTGCTGGAACAGCCACCCGGCGCCGGCGATGGTGGCCGCGAACAGCAGCCCGACGAGCCACTTCTGCTTAAGAAAGAACCGCAGCAGCATGCCGTAGCCGGCGCGCACGCGGGCGAAGACCCAGTCCACGCCGGCACTGAGGGTGGCGCGTCGGTGGGCTTGAGGCAGGATCTGGGAGGCCAGCATAGGCGACAGCGACAGCGCGACGAAGGTCGAGAAGCTCACGGCCGCGGCCATGGTGAGCGCGAACTCCGAAAACAGCCGGCCAACGTCGCCGCGCAGGAACGCGATCGGCACGAACACGGCCACGAGCACCACCGTGGTCGCGATGACCGCGAAGCCCACCTGCCGGGTGCCGCGAAAGGCCGCCACGAGCCGCGTCTCGCCGTATTGCTCCATGCGCCGGTGCACGTTCTCCAGCACCACGATGGCGTCGTCGACCACCAGGCCGATGGCCAGCACCAGCGCGAGCAGGGTCAGGATATTGATGGAGAAGCCGAGCGCCAGCAGCACCGTGAAGGTCGCGATCAGCGACACCGGGACGGTCACCGCCGGCACCAGCATCGCGCGCACGGAGCCCAAGAACAGGAAGATCACCAGCACCACCAGGAAGATGGCGATGCCGAGCGTCTTGTAGACCTCCTTGATGGCGTCCTTGACGAACACCGAGGTGTCGTAGGACTGCTTGATCTCCATGCCCTCGGGCAGGGTCGGGTTGATGCGGGCCATCTCCGCCTTGGCCAGGTCCGCGACGGCGATGGTGTTGGCGGTGGATTGCTTGATGATGCCGAGCCCGATCATCGGCACGCCGTTGCCGCGGAACACGGTGCGGTCTTCCTCGGTGCCGCGCTCGACCCGCGCCACGTCGCCCAGGCGTACCAGGTAGCCGTCCTTGCCGCGGGCGACGACCAGCCGCGCGAACTGCTCCGGGGTCTTGAAGTTGCGCTCGGTGCGGACGCTGAACTGGCGCTCCAGGGACTCGACACTGCCCGCGGGCAGCTCCACGTTCTCCGCCCGCAGCGCCTGCTCGATGTCGGCCACGGTGAGGCCGCGGGCGGCCAGGGCGTTGCGATCCAGCCAGACGCGCATGGCATAGGTCTGGTCGCCGCCGATGCGCACGCGGGCGACGCCGTCGAGCACCGAGAAGCGGTCCACCAGGTAGCGCCGGGCGTAGTCGGTGAGCTCCGGCACGGTCATCCGGTCGCTGACCAGGTTCAGCCACATGATGACGTCTTCGTTGCTGTCTACCTTCTGGATGTCCGGCGGCTCCGCTTCCACCGGGAGCTGATCGAGGATGCCGGAGACGCGGTCGCGGATGTCGTTGGCGGCGCCGTCGATGTCGCGGCCGATGTCGAACTCGACATTGATCGTCGAGCGGCCGTCCTCGGACTGGGACTCGATGGTCCGGATGCCCTCGACGCCGGCGATGCGGTCCTCGATGGGCTGGGTAATGCGGGTCTCCACCACGTTAGCCGCCGCGCCCGGATAGACGGTGTCCACCGACACCACCGGCGGGTCGATGTCGGGATATTCCCGCAGCGGCAGCCGGTCGAAGGCGACCAGGCCGAAGGCGACCAGCAGCAGCGACAGCACCGTCGCCAGCACCGGGCGGCGGATCGAGACATCGGACAGGATCATCGTGCCGCCCCGGCCGCGGTCGCGGGCTGGCCGGTGCCGCCAGGTGCATTGGCCGGCGCATCGCTCGGCATCTGCGCCAGCATCTCCGCGAGCGTGCGTGAGCCGTCGTCCACGGCCAGCACGGCCACCGGCTCGCCCGGCTTCGCCTTGTCGGCGCCGTGGGTGATGACCCGCTCGCCAGCGTCGAGGCCGCTTGTGACCTCGACGAAGCCGGGCCGGCGCGCAGCGATCTCTACCTCGCGGCGCTCGGCGACGGGCTGGCCGTCGTCACCGTCGGTCAGTACCAGCACGAAATGCGCCTCGCCCCGCTGCAACAGCGCCTCTTCCGGGATGGTCAGCCCCTGGCGCGGATTGCGCAGCAGGTCAACGCGCATCAGGATGCCCGGCCGCAGCAGCCGGTCAGGGTTCGGGATCAGGGCCCGCACCTGCACCGAGCGGGTCACCGGGTCGACGCGGGTGTCGATGGCCCTGATCTCGCCCGCGAAGATGCGCTCCCCCAGCGCGGGCGCGTGGGCCTCGATGGCCAGCCCCGGCGTCAGCGACGGCAGGAAGACGCTCGGCACGGCGAAGTCGAGCTTCATGACGCTGTCGTCGTCGAGCGTCGTGATGGCGTCCCCCGGCTCCACCAGTGCCCCGAGGCTGATGTTGCGCAGGCCCACGACCCCGGCGAAGGGCGCCCTCACCAGCCGGTCCTTCAGTCGCGACTCCACCGCCATCAGCGATGCCCGCGCTGTATCCAGGTCGCGCCGGCGCTCGTCCAGCAGCGACGCCGACGCCGAGCCGCTCGCGGCCAGCGACTGCACGCGCCGGAACTGCCGCTCCGCCTCCGCCACCCGCGCCTGCACCTCTTCCAGCAGCGCGTTCTCCTCGGCGCTGGTCATCTCCACCAGGATGTCGCCCTGACCGACGCGCTGGCCGTCGTCGAAATGGATCGCCGAGATGGTCTCGGTCACGTTGGCTGTGACGACCACGGACTCGTTGGCGCGCAGCGTGCCCAGCGCCTCCGTGCGGTCCGCCCAAGGCCCCTCTGTCGCCGCGGCGACGATCACGCCCGGACCCGCCGCGAGGGCGGCGCCGGGCAGCAGCAACAGGCAGAGCAGGACGTGCAGATTCGGGATTGTGCGCATGATCTTGAATTTGAGCGATTGATGGGCGGATCCGCTGCGTGCCGGCGGGCGCGGCGCGCCACAAGCCTATGGGACGAATCCGTCAGGATTGGTGCGACGGGGGCGCAAAGGGTTCCGCAACGGACACGAAACCGCAAGCGTGCCTACGCACCGTAGCCCGACGATGAGGTGACTGCGGGCGGGCCGATCCAGGTGTGCGTAGACACAGGCTGGCAGTCGTTGGGCGGCACGCTTCGGCTGCCGCCGGTGCCCCCGCGAGCCCGACACGCAACAGCTTTCCAGGCTCTTGGGGCACGTGTATACTCGATTCGTATAATCCCCCACTCCCCCACGCTTCGCCGACGGCCCGCCGCTGCATTCGGGCATTCCCGGTCATCCCGCGTTACCACGCAGAGTGCACTCCTTCGCGATGCTCATATGAACATAATTCATATGAACGCATCGGGAAGGCTCTCAGATGGCCTTTCAGTGCCCGCCGCGCCTATTGTAATCTCACCAGATGCGAAATCAGGATCGCACTGACTCGTTTGGTCGTGCAGCCGTCATTATGATCCGGCGCTCTCCTTCAACATCAAGAACCAAAATCGATTCCTCATCCTAGCACTACATCGATGCGCATTTCCGCCAGCTACAATTACCCCAACGGGGAGGAGCACTTCCTTGCGTCCGTCAGGGCCGTGCGGAGTGTCATCGACCACATCTCAGTCGTTTGGCAAGAAATCTCGAATGCGGGAGAACCGATAACCGCCAACGCTCGCCAGGCGTTGCAGGCAGCGGTGGACGAGGGCCTCGTTGACGAGACCATCTCCTATGCACCAGATCTCTCGGTGACTCGCAGGCAGAACGAAACCACGAAGCGTAGGCTTGGCCTCGAGGCGGCACGTTCCGCCGGTGCAACGCATTTCTTGTCCCTCGACACAGACGAATTCTATCGGCCCGCCGAAGTCGAGAAAGCCCGACGCTTGATAGCGCAAGAAGGTTGGGAAAGCACGTCCGTGTCTAGCTTCCTTCACGTGCGCCGCCCGGTCTGGCGATCCCCAGACCTGACACGCTGTTGCTTCATTACCCGAATTCAGCCCGGTACGCAAATTGGCGTCCGCGATTTTCCGAGTCCATATGTTGATCCAACCCGTCGTATGACTGCCCGCGCGGAAACGCACTATCATTTTCCAGTTGAAGCCGTCGCAATGTATCATATGAATCTGGTTCGGCGTGACCTAGCTCAGAAATTACGCAATTCATCAACCACGGATCCTGCCTTTCTTGATGAAGTTGCCAGCGCCATTGCAGCTTGGTTGCCGGGAACACCACTCGATTTCCCGAGAAAGGGTGCGCTGCATTTTGACTACGTTCAGAACGAGTTCAACACGTACGATCCCCGGGATGGCCAAATGGCACGCCCTTAAGGAGACCTCGATTTATTCGAGATGTCCACAAGCGAGCTCTGCCAGATGTGTGGCAGCGCTAAGAGTTGCAGTCAATCCCGCCGACATTGGATGGTCCGCATTGGCATGATCATCAACGCACTTGGCTTCTGATCGCATTCGTACATAAGATCCGGCTGGATGGTCTGAAACCGAGGGGTGACAGCATGGGCGAGAATACGGCGAGCGTATCTTCGGCGCTTATTATCACGAACCATTTGTTCAGGTGGGCGGGCTCTGAACTGGTTGCCATCGAGTTTGCCGAGGAACTGGTTTCCCGCGGAATCCGTGTCGAGTTATTTGTAACATCAGCAGACCCCGGTTTCATCAAAGACATTTTTGGGGATCGGGTAAGGCTCCATGCGAGCGAGCACACGGTCGATCTCCAAACAATCGATCTGGTCTACGCCCAGCATCATGTTTTTCCGCTGCTTCTAAACCTTGCATTAGATGGCGACAAAGTGAACAGGTTCCCGTTCCTCGTATGGAATCATCTTTCGCCATTTGAGCCGCTGGAATTGCCGGGGCCATTCGTCGAGAAGCACCTGGCTGATGTTATCCTTTCGAACAGTCTGGAGACCCAATCGAAGCTGGCCGAGTTCGGGGTACCGTTCACGGATGCGCGGCTCTGGCCGAACCCTGCGCCACGGGCCTTTGGTCGTTATCCGGCGTCTGACAGGGTGGAAGTTGATCTGCTGGCAGTCTCGAACCATCATACGAGAGAACTGCTGGATGCCTTCCGCCTGCTCGAAGAGCGAGGCGTCAGGGTCCGGTTAATAGGCGAGATTGGCGCCAAAGAGCGTGTCACGCCTGAGAAGATAGCCTCGGCCGCAAGTGTCGTTACCATCGGTAAGACGGTGCAATATGCACTACGTGCCCGCCGCCCCGTATATTGCTATGGGCCGCATGGCGGGGCCGGTTGGTTGAGCACGACCAACTTCGGAGCGAGTAGAAGGGCGAACTTCTCTGGCCGCTCTCATCCGGCAAAGAAATCGGCGGAGCAGATCGCCGAAGAGTTGCTGGCTGGCGCGCAGGCTGCGACCGAATTCGCAGCCGGCTTAAATTTGCCGAGCCTCGATTTCTGTCTGGAGCTTCTGGTTGACGATCTTCTTGAGCAGGCCCGGGTGACGAGAGCCGACCCGGTATGGCAGCGTCACAGGTTGCAGTTCCTGTCAAAAGCTGAGACCAAGCAGGCGATCGCTTTGGAGAGCAATCTTTGCGCAGGAGTTAGGAAATTCTATCTCAAGGCTAATCGGGCGCTCGACAAGCAGGCCAAGAAAGATAGCGGCAATCCGGAAAGATCATAGGGTGGCGCATGATGCTCTTGGAGCCTCTTTCCACCCGTCTGTTCCCAAAGAACGAAGGAGCGACGGGGTACCGTATCACGGGGCTGGCGTCGCGCTGCGACTGGGTCATCCTGAGTGACTACAAGTCGCCGACGCTGCATTTACACAGGAATCGCGATACGGAAAGCCCGAGTCATATTTTTCTATCGCTGCGCTCGCCTTTTGCTGCAATTCGCTACTTCGCCGATTGCGTATTACCGGCGTTGACTTCTGATTTCGTCCTCGTGACCGGTTCGGAGGACGTCACGCTGCCCCATCAGATAGATGCCCGGTTGCGTCCATTCAACACGGAGGAGGAAAGAGCGATTGCCAGGATTCTTGGTCATCCCGGTCTCGTGCATTGGTACGTGGAGAACCTGGATGACGAAGGTCTGCCGAAATGTTCGCCGATCCCGCTCGGGTTGGTCTTTCCGGATGGGGGTGCTTCCAGCATAACGGTACCGGCAAGTCCGCGACTTCGTGGGCGCGACCTTAGGGTCCTTTGCGCACACCGGCATCGGGAAGGGCGGCAATGGGAGTCGCGTCGGGAGGTGTCGCGATTTGCAGCGGGGCCGTGGTATTCGTTCTGCACGACGCCTGAAGGTGAGTTACCGCAGTCTGAATTTCTCGCGGCGATGGAAGCGCACGCTTTTGTTGTCTGTGTAGAGGGTGGTGGACTCGACCCATCACCGAAGGCCTGGGCTGCCCTGTTGCACGGAGCCATTCCAATCATACGTCGCACGGCGCTTATGCCGGCCTATGCGCGCTTGCCCGTAGTCTTCGTTCAAGCGTGGCGGCCAGAGGCAATTGACGCGTCCAGGCTATGCAAATGGCGCGATGATCTGTCCGTCTGGTTCGACGATCGCTGCCGAAGAGAAGAAGTCATTCGCCGGCTGGGACTTGATTACTGGTGGTCGTATATTGAGAGGGGCAAGCCGATCCGGACAACAGATGGCATTGCCGTAATGGATGGGTAGCGAATCAAAAATAGGTTGGACAAAGTATGCTGTCGTTGTCGTTGTCGTTGTCGTTGTCGTTGTCGTTGTCGTTGTGGTAGCGGAGGACAAAATGCAGTGCGGACATGAGAAAGTCGATGTCCATCGGGCGTCTATCCAGTACGTGGCTTGGGCGTAAGACGTGGCCAAGCGTTTGGGTCAGAATACGAGGTCGTTCCGGTAGGCCGCAGGCAGACCGCCCTTGCGGTACTTCGCCAGTTCGTTCTCCAGGTGGAGATCGAATGCCTCATGCCCCATAGCTTCGTATGCCTGCAGGAATCGCCAGACGATGTAGTTCGTGCGCGGCTCCGGCAGAGACTCACCTCTCTGATACGCCACGGACTTGAAAGCCGACCCCACGCGCTCGAACAGTTTCAGTATCTCCGCATCCGTTGTCCTTTCTGTCGGGGCCATGGCGTGCCGACGAGCTGCGCGCCGGTAGCCGTCCACGATCAGCCGTGAGCCGCGCTTGACCCGGTTCCCGCGCAAGCGGAGCTTACGCACCCGATCGATGACGCCTTCCGCGGCGTAGAGTGCGACCGACGGCTTCATAATGGCGGCGATCAGCAGTCCCGCCGTCAGATAGCCCGCCACGGTCAGCATGGCGCCTGTTAGGCCGTATGCGGCGAAAAATATCGCCGGTAGAACGATCCAGCCGGCGGCGCCCGCGAGCACGGCGCCGCGTCGCCACTGGCGGGGAACTGGCGGCGGCGAGGCGGGAAGGGAAAGCACCTTCGTGATCACGTCGAGGGTGAGAAATGCATTCCCGATGGCGAACATCAACGCGATGATCGGAAGTACGCCGCGACTGACTGATGCCATGGAGACAGGGGGCTCGCCAGGCCCCCCGTCCGCCCGCGGAGTCGTTGCATTCCCCGCGGGTCCGTCTGTCTGCGCCGTTGGTGCCGCGCGCGGCTCCGTGTTGGTGTCGCCGGTCTGTGCGGTCTTGACGTCATGCTGACAAGCTTTCCAGACGGAGTTGATTGCGGCCGCGCTTCCCGCGAGGCTGAACACATACGCGCCATCGGGGGTTGCGAGACGCAGGATGCGCGCGCGCTTCAGCGCATGAAACACCGGAGGCGGTGCCTCGTAGACGCCAATGTCACTGCCCGAACCCGAGGACAGAATGAAGTCCTCATCACCTACCGTCATCGTGATCTGGCGGGTGGGTAGGATATGTCCTTCGCCGTCCGTCAGCATCAAGTCCGCAGTGTAGCAGCGTTGCTCCAGGGGAAAGGCAATTGTCAACGCGCGGTCCGGCCGCCCCGTTGCGGATATCCACGCCTTGGCAGATGCCCCGCCTGCCGCTGGTTTCCATGTCCACTCGTCGTCCGCACGCGCTTGCGCGCATGTCACGTTCTGAGCGAAGGCGGCGCACAGAAACATCCAGGAGATCAGTGGCGCACGAGTACCCATGACGGTCTGGTGTCTATTGGCCCAGGTGAATGTGCACGCAGGGATGCCGCGTGCGCTGTCGTGGGAGCTCCGTGCTCGCGGCAGGGTGCCCCGGAGGCTGCATTTTACAGGACCGGATGAACCCGCCGCCTTCGCGCTGTGGCCACCATCCGTCGCTCTGCGAGGCAAGGGGCGCGGATGCGGCCCCGAATTGTGGACGCCGGCTTGGCCGGCAGCGCCGCTACGGCCGCGCCTGCGCCGTCTCGTAAGCCTTGCGCACCGGGTGGCCCGGTGGATAGGTCCGCACCGCGGCCACGGCGGCGTTGCTGATGTCTCCCTCGCTGATGTTGCGCAGAAGCTGCGCGGTCTCTGCTTCGGTGTGCCTGAGGTAGCCGACCTTGGCGATGCAGATGTCGATCAGGTCCCGGCCGGCATCGTCGTAGCAGTTCGATGCGCCGCACTTGCCCTGCGGCCCCAGTTCGGCCTGCACCTGCGCGATGCAGGCGGCCCACTCAGTATCGCTGGCATAGCGCACAGGAGCCTCCGCTGTCGGTGCCATGACGCAGCCGCCCGGCAAAAACAGGGCAAGCAGTATGGGGAGCGTCCTCATCGTCCTCATTGCGCATACCGGTAGTCATTCCGTACCGCGGTCGTGCCTCCGTTTCTCGATTCAAGTGTAGACGTAGCGGCGAAGATCCCCCTGCCGCGGGAGCCGTCGAGGGAATGTGACGGTGCTTCACTTGGCGCAAATGACTGATGCCCAGAGCCGAAAGGCCCCGTATCCCGCGCGGCACCTTGCTTGGGCGACCGCTGTCGCACGGATGGTCTACGCTTACGAAGCATTCAGGCCGGCGCAAGGGGTTGGCCTCGTTCCGATGCTATGCCGGCCTTGCTCACGAAGCGATAACCCCCAACGTCCCCGCGATCCGTCTGGAGCGCTTCTCGTTCGGGCGATGAACATGCGTGCCCCCACAACCGAAATACGGTCGTCTGTTCGTTCGGTGCGACATCGCGCCATCCCCGTCATGCTGATCGCCTGCGCGATGGCGGCAGCGAGCGCGGATCAGGTCGCGTCTCCGCCCGCGAACTCTGCTCCCATCCAGCGGCCTGCTTGTACGGCACCGACCGTCGAGACCGCGGACGGACCGGTCTGTGGCGCAGCAAGTATGGTGCGGGCCGCCGACGGCAGCGGCGTCCGCCCGGTCGACGCCTACCTCGGGATTCCCTACGCCGAAACGACGGCCGGTGAGCATCGCTGGCGGCCGCCGATTCCGGCGGCCGTGCATGCCGGCGTGCTCAACGCGACTGCATTCGGACCGGCATGTCCGCAGGTCGACCTGTCCGCGCAGAAGGCGTCACAGAGCGAAGAGTGTCTAAGCCTCAATATTTGGACACCGCGGCGGGAACATGACGACGGCACGACTAGCCTTCCGGTCATGGTGTTCATTCATGGCGGCAGCTTCGTCGCGCAGAGCAGTGCACTTCCCCTCTATGACGGGCGGCACCTCGCGGCAAGCGGGCGGGTCGTCTTTGTCAGCATCAACTACCGTCTTGGCGCGCTGGGCTTCTTGGCGGGCATCCATGGCCTCTCCGGCAATTACGGATTCCTCGACCAGCAACGCGCGCTGCAATGGCTTCACGACAACATTGCGCGGTTCGGGGGCGATCCCGACCAAGTGACGCTCGTTGGTCAAAGCGCGGGGGCGATGTCGGTCGGTCTCCATCTGGAGTCGGCAGGCAGCCGCCCGCTGTTCCGCGCTGCCATCATGGAGAGCAATCCATACGGCATCCCGTACAAGACGCTGGAGGTTGCCCGCCCGTTCGGAGAGGGGTTCGCGCTCGAGTCCGGCTGTCTCGACGATGTGTTGGACTGCCTGCGGGGCAAGTCCGTGGAAGACATCCTGTCGGCGCAGTCATCCATACTCGTCAAGGTCGCTTCCATGCTCGCCGGGTTCGCGGGAGAGCTTGCATGGGCGCCGGTGATCGATGGCGATGTCATTCCGGGGCAGCCGGTGACGGCGATGGCCGAAAAGCCACTGCTGCTGGGTACCAATGCCAACGAGGGTGTGCTGTTTGCGTCCGGCGAGCAGCTCGATTGGCTCGGCAAGGTCGAAGTCCCCGAGGTGCTCTACGGCGGCTTGGTGGAGTTGCTTTTTCCGCCGCGGGCGCGGGCTGAAATTCGGGAATTGGCTCGCTATCGGCCGGTGGGTGGTGACGATACCGCTGCGATGGCACATCTGGTGACGGACTATCTTTTTCGGTGTCCCAATCGCCTGGTGTCGTTGGTGGCCGCGGCACCGGTGTACGCGTATGAGTTCACCCATGCCCCTTCCTTCAACGTCTGGCCCCGGGTGCCGCTGTGCGCACCAAAGACCGGGAACGTCTGTCATGCCGCAGAGCAGCCGTTTGTCTTCGGCAATCCGATGCCGGTCCTGCGGCAAGCGGAACCGACGGGCGATCGGTTCACCCCTGCCGAGCGCGTGCTTTCCGAGCGCGTTGCCGGCTACTGGATCAGCTTCGCGGAAGCCTTGAATCCGAATTACGCCGGCGCGCCGGCGTGGCCCGCCTTTACCGAAGAGGCGCGCTCTTGGCAGATCCTGAATACGTCGATCACGAGCGAACAAAGCCTACATGCCAACTGCCCGTTCTGGGATTCGGTGGGCTACGATATTCCGGGTGTATTCACCCGCATCGTCGATGGGCTGAAGCGGTGAGCGCGCTCCTGCGGCCGCGGTTCGTGTCGTACAACCGCGCCGGAACGGCAGTCGAGCGGAGCTGTGCGTACGCGCCTTGGCCCTCGGCCCTCGGCCCTCGGCCCTTGCTGCATACCGGGTTTCGATCGACGCGTCACTCGCCGGCCATGCCGGTGTCGATATGAGGCACAGCGCCTCCCTAGGCATGCTCTAGCGGCAGGGTCGTCAGCACCGGGGTGTCGGCGGCGGCCGGATCGAACGCCAGCTCCAGCAGCCGGTCGGCGACGAAGCCGGGTGAGCTGAAGGCGTCCTTGGCCTTGAGGTCGAGGAACTTCTGCACCCGCGGGAACTGCTCGGGCCTGCTGTTACGGATCATGGTCTGCATGTCCGTGTCGATGATGCCCGGCGCGACCGCATGCACGCGCAGGCCGTGGTCGGCCTCTTCGAGCGCGATGGACTCGCTCAGGCGGTCGACGGCCGCCTTGCCGGCGCAATAGGCTGACCAACCGGCGTAGGCGTTGCGCGCGGCACCGGAGCTGATGTTCAGCAGCACGCCGTCGCCGCCGCGCGCGTGCAGGTGCCGAATGAAGGCGCGGCTGCCGTTGAAGACGCCCACGACGTTTACTTGGATGTTGAGCGCGAGCTCTGCCGGGTCGTTGTCGCGCAGCGGGCCGATGGGCGCCAGGAGCCCGGCGTTGTTGATCCAGAGATCAACCTGCCCGAAGCGCTCCGCCGCCGCGGCGCAGAGCTGCTCCATGGCGTCGGCGTCGGTGACATCGGCGGCCTGGGTCAGCACTCGGCCCGCGTCGCCCGCAAGCTCCGGGCGGTGCCGCGCGCAGGCGGCGACGTTCAGGCCACGCTCCAGGAAGCGTTCCGCCAGCCCGGCACCAAGGCCGCGGCTGGCGCCGGTGATGACGGCGACCTTGCCGGTGAGATCGATCATGCGTGCTCCTCCGGGAATGTGCTTTTCGCGTTGTGCTGCCCGCCGTGTCGCAGCGGTGACCGACGGGCCGCTGCCGTGCCGCGGCGCTCAGGCCCGCGCCGGCGCCCGTCGCGTCAGCCACCAGGCCGCACCCGTCACCAGCACCGCGAGCGCCAGCAGTCCGAGGCCGATGGCCGGGCTGCCGAGCGCCTGTGGGCGCAGCAGCATGGCGATGCCCAGACCCAGCATCATGACGCCGGAGAGCAGCTTCAGCACCCGCCCCTCGCGCTCGCTCAGCTTGCGGGCGCCGAGGGTGAAGGTGAAGGCCAGCACGATGATCGCCAGGGGCACCACGTAGATGACGTTGTAGAGCACCAAGTAGGCGTAGTAGCTCCAGCCGGAGAGCTCGTGCAGCGTCAGCACACGCGTGTAGACCATGGGAAAGCCGGCCGTGCATAGGAGTTCGTAGCTGTTTGCCGCCAGTGCAAGGGCCACGGTGCCCACCAGCATGGTCGGCAGGCTCTCGGCGTTGAGCAGCCCGCGCACGCGGTGGTACAGACCGGGCTTGGCCTGGTCGGGCAGCGACAGGCTCGGCCCCTGCTGGAACCAGAAGAAGTCCTTGACGTTGAGGGCACCGATCAGCACCGCGACGATGCCGGCGATGGCGGTCACCACCGGCGCACCGCCCACCACCAGGAACAGGTTCAGCCACGCGGCCATGAACAGGAAGTAGACCAGCCCCGAGAAGAACACGAAGGTGCCGCCCACCAGCAGCATGCGGGCGCGGCTGCGGGCGTGCACCATCAGGCTCAGCAGGAACAGGAGCACGAAGAAGGCGCAGGGGTTGAAGGCGTCGAGCCCCGCAATCACCAGCGTGAACACCGGCAGCGACAGGCTGACCGCGTTCACGTCGCCCAGCACCGGTACGTGCAGCGGCTCCGCGGCGGCGGCGGAGATGAGTCCGCCGCCTCTGCCCGAACTTGCCGCGGCGTTTGCGGCGGCCCCGCCGGACGCCTCCTGGCCGGCCGTTGTTGTGCCGCCGCCCCCGGCCGCGTCGGGCTCGCCCGCGGACACCGCCGGCCGGCATAGCTCCGCCAGCTGGCGGAGCTGTGCGCCGGTACCGCCGCTGTCGTCCCACCCGGTCAGCATGCGCTCGCAGATGAAGAACGCCGGCACCGAGCGCGCGTCACGGCCGAGCTGCTTGGCCATGCTGACGTAGCGGGCGACGTTGGCCCGGCTCTCCGTGATCTCATAGGAATGCAGCCTGAGCCAGGGCAGCTCCGCATCCAGGGCGCGGATGTTGGGCAGCGCCTTGCGGCAATGGGGGCAGGACTTGGACCAGAAGAAGTACAGGTGCACCACGGCATCCGCGCCGCTGCCGCTGACCCAGTTGATGCCCCTGGCATTGCCGCTGTCCGCCGCGTCCGCCGGCACCGCCAGCAGCAGCATCGACAGCAGCGATACCGCCAGCAGCCACAAGCTGAATCCGCGACGCGGCCGCGGGCGGCGTCCGCATGGGCGCCCTGACTCGATCTTGCTGCTATGACAATTTGAATCGATTACCCGGAACATGCTTCCCCCTGACCAAACGGGTGGTGCTACGATGCCAAGCGTGCCTGCTCAAGGCATCCGTCGGCAATGATCTCGTGCCAACATTCGGCAGTGGCACGACCTGCCCGGGGCGCGTCACTATGTACGACCCGCAGAGCGTTCGGTCAAATACCCGGCATCCCCGCCGGTGTCGGCTCATCTCCGCCGTGCTGTGGGGGGCCGTGATCGGGGCGGCCGTGAACGGGGCGGCCGCGCTGGAGGCTGTCGCCGCGGAGCCGTTCCCCGGCCCGGGCGGTGTGGCCGCGGGCGCCGGCCCGGCACCCCCTGACGAGGCAGGCTTCGCCGCTGCCCGCCATCGGCTGGTGGACGGCATTGAGCGCGATGTCATCAGCACCAGCGGCTATCTCGGCACCGACCGGCTGGACCCGGCGGTGATCCGCGCCATGCGCAGTGTGCCGCGCGAGCAGTTCGTGCCGCGCCGGCTCTGGCCCTATGCCTATCTCGACAGCCCGCTGCCCATCGGCAGCGGTCAGACCATCTCGCAGCCCTACATTGTCGCCGTCATGAGCCACCTTGCGGGCGTCAAGGCGGGTGAGCGCGTCTACGAGCTCGGCACCGGTTCCGGGTACCAGGCGGCGGTGCTGGCGGCCATGGGTGCGGAGGTCTACAGCGTCGAGATCGTGCCGGCGCTCGCCGCACGCGCCGCGGCCACCCTGGCGCGCCTCGGTTACGACAAGGTTCACGTGCGCGCCGGCGACGGCTATCTCGGCTGGCCGGAGGCGGCGCCCTTCGATGCCGTGGTGGTCACCGCCGCGCATCCGGCGATTCCGCAGCCGCTCATCGACCAGCTCAAGGTCGGCGGACGCCTGGTGATGCCCGTCGGCGACACCGACGAGACTCAGCGGCTCACGCTGCTCACCAAGCAGCCGGACGGCAGCCTGAAGCGGCGCCGGGTGCTGCCGGTGCGCTTCGTGCCCATCACCGGTGACGGTGCCCGTGGCGTCAGCCCGCCGGACGGTGCCGGCGCCGAGGATTCCGCGCGCTAGGCCCATGGCCGCTGCGAACGGCAACCTTGGCGCCGCCGCAGACAGGCACCTGCACGATCGCCTGCCCGGGCACCTGCTGCCTGCCTACGTGCGCAATCCCCGGCCGCTTGCGCTGCGCTGCGGCGTGCAGCACTACGGCTGGGGGGATAAGACCTTCATCGCGAACCTCCTCGGGGCGCCGAGCCCCGCCGAGCGGCCGCAGGCCGAGCTCTGGATCGGCGCCCACCCGGACCTGCCGGCGAGCGCCTGCCTGGCTCCGAGCCACGGGGTGCCACTCGATTGGGTCATCGCCGCCGCGCCCGACGCGGTGCTCGGTGCCGGGACCGCGGCGGCCTTCGGCGGCGAGCTGCCGTTCCTGTTCAAGGTGCTGGCGGCGGCGATGCCCCTGTCCATCCAGGCGCATCCGAACCGTGCCGAGGCCGAGCGCGGGTTTGCGCAGGAGGAGCGCCTCGGCATCCCGGCCGACGACCCGACGCGCAACTACCGCGACCGCAACCATAAGCCTGAGCTGTTGGTGGCGCTGACGGACTTCCATGCCCTGCGCGGCTTCCGCCCCCTGGAGGAGATCGCCATCGAGCTGGCCCGCTACCCGGTGCTGGCGGGCCTCGGGGCGCAACTGGACGGCTCCGCCGCAGGGCTGCGCCGTCTCTATGCCGATTTCATGCGCCTGCCGCAGGCGGACGTGGACGCCCTGCTGGGGCCGGTGCTGGTGCAGAGCCGGCGGCGGGCGAACGACGACTCCGATCCGGGCCGGGAACGCTGCCGCCGGCTGCTGCATGCCGATGGGCTGTTCTCCGCCGGCGGCCACCACGACCGGGGGCTCCTGTCCTTCCTGCTGCTGAACCTGCTGCACCTGCGCCCGGGCGAGGCCATCTATCTGCCCGCTGGCGAGCTGCACAGCTACCTCGAAGGCGCCGGATTGGAGCTGATGGCCAACTCCAACAACGTGCTGCGCGGCGGGCTGACGCGCAAGCACATCGACGTGGACGCCTTGCTGGAGGTATTGCACGTGGACCCGCACGACCCCGAGATCATCCGGCCCCGATCGGAAGCGGGGCACCCCGACGTCCTGGCCTACGACACACCGGCCGCCGAGTTTGCGCTGCGGCGGCTGCGGCTGCCCGCCAGTGCTCGGCACGAGATCGCGCCCGACTCGGTGCTGCTCGGGCTGGTGGTGGAGGGGGCGGTGGAAATCAGCGGCGCCGGCACCGTACTCGCGCTCGCGAAGGGCGGATGCTTCCTCTTGCCTGCCGGTTGTGCTGCATGCATCCAGGCGGGCAGCGACGCGGACCTGGCGCTGGCGACAGTGCCGGATGCGGCCGGGCCTGCGCTGGTGAATGGGGCTTCGAGGCCGGGCAAGCATTCGGCGTAGATCGGGCTGGGGAACGGAGCCCGACGGGGCTGCCGACATCACCGCGTCATTGTCGGGCCTCCTGCGTCGGCCCGACCTACACGCTCACCGTCCGCGGCGCGGTCGCGGCACCGCGGATGCCGCTCCTCTACACTGGATTTTGCGGCACCTCGACTGTGCAACAGTGCGCAAATCCCGAGACCATCTCAAGTCGTTGTCGTTGTCGTTGTCGTAATCTCAGAGCTGTTCGAATATCCGATGACGACTCCGATTACGACAACGACAACGAGGGAGCCCGATTTCGGAATTTCCGCAGCGAAGCGCTAGAACAACTCGTCCATCACCCGCGGTGCACTGCGCCGTGGCGCGCTCGCGCTCCGGCTGGCCGAGGCGCTCGATGACCGGGACGACGAGCCGCTGCCGGATGCGGCGGCATACTTAACCGGCTCCGGCCCCAGCGTCATCAGTTGGTATTCGCTGCGGATGTACTCCACGACACCACCGCCCTTCGATGCGGCGCCGGTGGCCGAGTTGACACGCACCGCCACCATGCCCTCGGGACGTTTGATCTTGGCGATGGGCTCGCCCTCCAGCGCATCGACCATGAAGTCGATCCACATGCCGAGCGCGGCGGTGCCGCCCCACTCGCCGTGGCCGAGGGGGCGATTGTCGTCCATGCCCACCCAGGCAATGGTCACGAGCTTGGGCGAGTAGCCCGCGAACCAGGAGTCGCGCGCATCGTTGGTGGTGCCGGTCTTGCCGGCGATGTCGGATCGGTTCAGCCGCAGCGCGCGGCGCGCGGTGCCGATCTTGACCACGTCCTTTAGCATGGAGTCCATGTTGTAGGCGATGCGCGGGTCCAGCACCAGCTGCGCGAGCGGGCTGCCGGCCTCGTCGAGGCCCGTCACCTCGGCCTCGTCCTGCTGCGACTCGAGCCAGCAACTGACGCAGGCGCGCGGGGCCTTGGCGTCGTAGAGCACGTTGCCCTGGGCGTCCTCGATGCGCTGCACGATGTACGGCTCGACCTTGTAGCCGCCGTTTGCGAACACGGCATAGCCGGTTGCGAGCTGCAGCGGCGTGGCGCTGCCGCCGCCGAGCGCCAGGGCGTAGTTGCGGGGCAGGTCCTCCATGGTGAAGCCGAAGCGCTGGATGAAATCGCGTGTGTAGTCAACGCCCATCCGGTCGATGAGGTTGACCGCCGCCAGGTTGCGGGACTTGGCCAGGGCGATGCGCATGCGGATGGTGCCCATGTACTTGCCGTCGGCGTTCTTGGGCTTCCATCTGCCGAAGCTCCTTTGCGTATCGCTCATCAGGCTCGCCGGCGTGTAGCCCTTGCCGAGGGCCGCGGAATAGAGGAAGGGCTTGAAGGTGGAGCCCGGCTGCCGGTGAGCGTCGGTGACGCGGTTGAACTTCGACCACTCGTAGGCGTAGCCGCCGGAGATGGCACGGATGGCGCCGTCGGTGGGGGACAACGCCACCAGCGCGCCGCCCACCGTGGGTACCTGGGCGAGGATCCAACTGCCCTTGCCGTTCTTGCGCATGCGGATCACGTCGCCGGCGGCGATGACCCCGTCCACGCGTCCGCGGCGCGGGCCGCGCCAGTTCGGGTTCTTGTACTCGCGCATGTGGTTGACTTGCCAGAGCTTGAGCTCGCGGGTCTTACCATCGCCGAGGTAGATGTTGGCGCTGGAGGCGCCGGACTCCAGCACCACGCCCACCGGCAGGCCAGGCACCTCCGGGCGCCCTTCGAGGTACTCGTCGAGCTGCTGTTCACTCATGTCGGCGACATCGTCGAGGTGATCCTCGGGCCCGTGATAGCCGTGGCGGCCGTTGTACGCCATGAGTCCTCGACGCAACGACGTGTCCGCCTCCGTCTGGAGCTTCTCGTCGATGGTGGTGGTGACCCGCAGGCCGAGTTGATAGGCCTTGTCTTTCCCGAAGCGGTCCACCATCGCCTGGCGGGCCATTTCCGCGGCGTAGCCGGCTTGGAACTCGATGGGCGGCACGTAGGCCGTGGCCGTGACCGGCGAGACCCAGGCCATGTCGTGGTCCACCTGATCGATGAAGCCCAGCTCCAGCATGCGGTCCAGGATCCAGTCGCGGCGCTGGCGGGCGCGCTCGGGGTCCGCAAGCGGGTTATTCGCGGACGGCGCCTTCGGCAGCCCGGCGAGCATGGCCATCTGCGCCAGCGTCAGCTCGTCCAGCGACTTGTTGTAGTAGAACTCGGCGGCCGCGGAGATACCGTAGGCGCGGTTGCCGAAGAAGATCTTGTTCAGGTACAGCTCCATGATCTGCTGCTTGGTCAGCGCGGTTTCCACGCGCATGGCCAGCAGGATCTCGGTGAGCTTGCGCTTGACGGTCTTTTCCGGCGTGAGGAAGAAGTTGCGCGCCACCTGCATGGTGATGGTGCTGCCGCCCTGCGTGGCCTCCCCGGCTTGCAGGACCGCGTAGGCGGCACGGGCGAGACCGACCAGGTCGATGCCGCTGTGCTCGTAGAAGCGGCTGTCCTCGGCGGCGATGAAGGCGTTGACCAGATCCGGCGGGATATCGTCGAAGGAGACGGCGCGGCGGCGTTGTACGCCGTACTCGGCCATCAGTGAGCCGTTGGCGGTGTAGATGCGCAGCGGCTCCTCCAGCTTCACCTCCATCAGCGCGTCCACGTCCGGCAGGTCGGCCTCGAAGGTGTACAGCAGCGCCGCGACACCAATCAGGCCAAGCAGCGCCGCGTCCATCGGCAGCGCCAAGGGCGTGGCCACGACGCGCGCAAAGGTGCCGAGGATGCCGAAGAAGGCGCCCGGACGCCGCTTGCCGTTGCGGCCATTGCGCGAGCGCTTCGGCTTGCTCCGGGCGGCGCGCCGCGCGGGTTGCGCCTGCGCGCGCTGCTGGCCTTGCGTCGCGGCGGGCTCAGTGCCCGCGGCCGGGGACGATGCGGATGTCGGGTCGGAGCCGGGCGGGGTGCCGGCAGAGTCGTTTGGTGTTTGCAAGGCTCTTGACCGCTCGAAGCTGGACCGGATGTGCGGGACGCCCTGACCGCGGGGTCGGGCATGTGGCTGGTTGTGTAGCCGGGTGTGCGGCGGCTGGCGGCAGCCGGTTGAGCCCGGTGTGCCGCGGCGGCGGCGCTCAATTCTTTGATTCTACATTAGGTGTCGGCGGCCGAGCCACGCCGGCACCGACCGTCGGGAAGCCGGATGTGCGGCCGGGGCCGACAGCGTTCGCGCGGCGTGTGCGGCTGGACCGCCGCGGGGTGGCTTCGGCCAGGATGCGATCAGGTAAACTGCCATTCCCACACAATCGTTGGAGCATTGCCTTGGCCCAGACGGCACGCGCCATGACTGCCGCCGGCAGCACCCGCGAGAGACTCCTCGAGGCGGCCCTGGAGGTGTTCGCGGAACGCGGCTATGAGGCCGCCACCATCCGCGAGATCTGCAGTCGGGCCGGTGCCAACGTGGCGGCGGTGCACTACCACTTCGGCGACAAGCGCAAGCTATATCAGGCCATCTACGGCACGCTGTTCGAGACCCTGCGCCAGCGGCGCACCGACTTCCTGCCCGCCGATGCGCCCGCCGGGGAGCGCCTCAAGGTGTACATCCGCGCCTTGTTCGAGGAGATCTTCTGCAGCGCGGGCAACAGCGACCGCCAGGTGCAGCTCAGCACCATCTACCTCTCGGAAATGGCGCATCCCAGCGAGGTGCTGGATCGCATCGTCACCGAGCACCTCGAGCCGGACGCCCGGGAGCTCTACAGCATCGTCGCCGAGTTGCTCGGGTGCGCGCCGGACGACCCGAGCACCATCGACTGCGCCGCCAGCGTGATCGGCCAGATCCTCTACTATCATCACGCCGGCCCCATCGTCAGCCGCCTGCACCCCGGCCGCCCGCCCGTGCCGCAGCGCCTGGACGCGCTGGTGGAGCACGTGTGGCGCTTCGCAATGGGTGGAATCGAGCGCTGCGCCGGCCATCGGCCGTAGTCGCGGGAGCGCCGAGCCGCACGCGGCCGGAAAGCGCCTTGGGCGCGCACCTGGGGGCGTGCTAAGACGAGAGCGGCTCCGGCAGCTCCGACGGCCGCTCGCCACGCGCCAGCATGGCGTCGAAGGGGTCCGGCGCGTTCCGCTTGCGCCCGACATCGGCGAGGCGGCTGAGATAATCCTGCCATAGCGGCTGCCAGCCACGGCCGAGCTTGTACAGGTATTGCCAGTCGTAGAGGCCGGACTTGTGGCCGTCGTCGAAGACGATCTTCACCGCGTAGCTGCCGATTTGCTGCATGTCGCGGATGTTCACGTCTTCCTTGCCCACCTGGAGCCTGGCCTGGTCGGGCGTGTGGCCGCGCACCTCGGCGGATGGCGAATAGACCCGCAGGTATTCGCAGGGCAGACGGAAGTGGGCGCCGTCGTCGAAGGCGATCTCCAGCACGCGGGACTGCTGGTGGAGATTGAGCTCGGTGGGGAGGGGGTGCTTATCCATCATGGTTCTTGAGGTCGTCTCGGCGCGGCGCCTTACCAGTCCTCGGCCAAGCCGCTCATCTCCGGCCAGCCGCAGGAGTGGCGCTCTACCAGGCCGAGCATCATTTCCAGGTGGCGCGGGTCGTCGTTGAGGCAGGGGATATACCGATATTCCTCGCCGCCGGCCTCCAGAAAGTACTCGCGATTCTCGACGTCGATCTCCTCCAGCGTCTCCAGGCAGTCCGCCGAGAAGCCGGGCGCGATGACGTGCACCGACTTCACGCGGTCCGCGCCCCAGAGCTTGAGTGTCTCGTCCGTGTAGGGCTGCAGCCACTCGTCGCGGCCGACGCGGGACTGGAAGGACACCAGCCAGCGGTCCTCGGGCAGTTGGAGCTGCTCCACCACCATGCGCGCGGTCTTGTGACAGTGGCAATGGTAGGGGTCGCCGGCCATGAAGTAGCGCTTGGGAATGCCGTGGAAAGAGAACAACAGCCGCTCCGGCTCGCCGTGCTCCTGCCAGAAATTGCGAATGCTGTTGACGATGGCATCCACGTAGTTGGGATCGTCGTGGTACTGGTTGATGAACCGGAGCTCCGGTAGCCAGCGCCAGGTGCTCAGCTCATCGGTGACCGCATCGAATACCGAGGCCGTGGTGGTGGCCGAATACTGCGGATAGAGCGGCAGTACCAGGAGCCGGCGCACGTTGGCCTCCTTGAGCCGCTGCAGCGCCTCGGCGACGGACGGCTTGCCGTAGCGCATGCCGAGCTCGACGCGCACGCCCTTGCCGAAGCGCGCGTCCAGGAGCGCCCGCAACCCCTGCGCCTGGCGCTGAGCGACGTCCAGCAGTGGCGAGCCGCGCTCGGTCCATACGGCGGCGTAGGCGCGCGCGGAGCGGCTTGGACGCACCCGCAGGATGACGCCGTGCAGCACCAGCCACCAGACGGGGCGGGGCATCTCTACCACCCGCGGGTCTTGCAGGAACTCCGACAGGTAGCGCCGCACCGCGCTGGGTGTCGGGGCGTCTGGGGTTCCGAGGTTCAGCATCAGCACGCCCAGGGACTCGGGGGTGCCGTGCTCGAAGCCGGGCACGTTCTTGTATCGCATGATATCGGGGACGTCGGATTTCCCTGCGTTCCGTAATGGTAATGGACGGACGGGCTCGGGGCGGATGGTCGGTACCCGCGTCGGCCGCGGGCACACGGCGAATAAACGACTGAACAACGTTACGTGGCTGTCAGGCCGCTGTCACTTGGTGAAAGATCGGGGCTAAGTGGGCGCAAACAATGGATTCCGCCGCTCGTCGCACTCGCGTTGGTGTCGGCGTGGATTGTGAGCCGCGGTGGCTGGTACGTCGTTGCGATTTTCCGGGTGCCCGCGGCGCGGATGTGCTTCGGCCCATGTCCGGGCAGGGCGTGTCGGCTCGCGACGCCCAGACTGGAGCAGGTGGCAGTGCGCGGCGATCTTCTGTCATGCCCAGCTCGCCGCGGTGTCGTGCGGCTCGCCGAATGCTACCGGCCGCCGAGCAGGCCGTCCGCGAGCAGCCCCTCCAGGTGCCGTGCCACCGCCTCGTCCGCGTGGCCGCCCGCGCGCGGCAGGTGCGGCAGCGCCGCGTGCAGCCGCGCATCGGCGTTGTCCATCAGCAGCGCCAGCCCGCCGCCGTCGGCAATGAGTTGGAGCATCTCCAGGTCATTGAGCCCGTCGCCATAGCAGACGACGTCGGCGCTCGTGAGCCCGATATCCGCGAGCAGCCGGGCCAGCGCGGCGCCCTTGCTGACGCCGGCGGCCATGACCTCCAGCGTCTGCGGCAGCGAAAAGGTGGTGCCGAGCGCATCGCCGTGGCGGGCGAGGATCTCGGCTTCCAGTGCCACCAGGTGGTCGTGCTCGCCGTAGTAAAAGACCTTGAGCACATTCGGCCCGTCCGGGCCATCCAGACGCGCGAAGTCCGCCACCTGGTAGCGGAAGCCCGAGTCCTGGTGGTAGCGCAGCAGGCTCGGCTCGGCCTGCTCCACCAGCCAGGCGTCGGTGAGGAAGACGTTGGTGTGCACGTCGCGGAATAGCGGGTCGCGCAGCAGAAAGCCCAGCGGTTCTCGGCCCAGGCAGGTGGCCTGAAGCAACTGCCCGTCCGCGGTGTTCACGGCGGCGCCGTTGCAGCTGATGAGGCATTCGGTCTGACCCTGCGCGGCGCCTGTCCCGGGGCTCCGTTCGCGGTCGTCGTCGGCGCTGTCGATCGCGGAGGGGACGCCGCTCCCACGAGGGCGCTCGTCGCTGCGCTGGCCGGCCTGGTCGCCCGCGGGCTCCGCCAGCAACCGGGCCAGCACGCGGATGTCCATGAAGTGCCGCCCGGAGGCCAGCACCAGGTCCGCGCCCGCCGCGCGCACGCGGGTGAGCACGCCCCGCGTATAATCGCCGAGGCGGTGATCCGGCCCCAGCAGGGTGCCGTCCAGGTCGGAGACCACCAGCTTGTACATCGCGATTGCGGCATCGTGCGGGCTGCATCGAATGGCGCGCAGCATGGGCAACGCGGTCGCCGATGTCCAGCGGCGGCGCCGGAGCGCCGGGCCGAATCGGCCGCATCGGTCGACGAATCGCGCCCGTCCCTTCCGCACTCAACCGTACCGGCACCACCCGCCCCGTCCCGAGAGCCCATGTCTTTACTGGCCCAGTTCCTTCTTCCCCGCCGCGTGCGGCTAGTGCACCTATGCGGAGGTACCGAGCCCACTCGCAAGACCGCCCGCGGCGCTGATCCGTGTCGCCCTCCAGGGCGACAGTGGCTCGCGCCGGGCAGCGAACGGCATCGACAATTCCAAGGCCGTGCACTAGCCGCCCGGCTCGCCGTACTCGCGTTGCTGTCGGTGCTGTTCCTGCTCCTTGCCGGCTGCGGCCCGCGCGAGCAGACCCTGGCGCTCGCGGGCAGCACCATGGGCACCACCTGGAGCGTGCAGGTCCCACACCCGGCCGCGGATCTGGATCAGGCCAAGCTGTACGAGGACATCAGCGCCGTGCTCGAAGAAGTGAATGGGCGCATGTCCACCTATCAGCCGAGCTCCGAGCTGTCGCGCTTCAACACGGCGACCACCACGGACTGGTTCCCGGTCTCCGCCGAGCTGGAGCGGCTGGTGGCCACGGCGCTCGCGGTGAGCAAGGCCACCGGCGGCGCCTTCGACGTCACTGTCGGTCCGCTGGTGAACCTGTGGGGCTTCGGTCCCGAGGTGCATCCGGACGAGATCCCACCGCAGGCCGACATCGATGCCGCGCGCGCCCGGGTCGGCTGGCACAGGCTCCACACCCGCGCCGCGCCGCCGGCGCTGCGCAAGGACCGGCCGGATCTCTACGTGGACCTCTCCGCCATCGCGAAGGGCCACGGCGTGGACCGCGTCGCCGAGCTGCTGGAGGGCAAGGGCCTCACGGACTACCTGGTGGAGATCGGCGGCGAGCTGCGCGGGCGTGGCGTCAACGCCCAGGGCGAGCCCTGGCGCATCGCCATCGAGCGCCCGGACCCGGGCCGGCGTGCCGCGCTGCGGGTGGTGGCGCTGACCGACCAGGCCATGGCCACCTCCGGCGACTACCGTAATTTCTTCGAGGTGAACGGCAAGCGCTACTCCCACACCATCGACCCCGCCACCGGCCGGCCCGTGGTGCACGACCTCGCCTCGGTCACCGTGGTGGCCGAGCGCTGCGGCGACGCCGACGCCTGGGCCACGTCGCTGCTGGTGCTCGGCCCCCAGAAGGGCATGGCACTGGCCAACAAGCGCGGCCTCGCGACGCTGTTCGTGGAGCGGTTGGCGCCGAAGGGCAAGGAAGAGGAGCTGCGCATCACCGAGAGCGCGGCCTTTGCGCAGGCGGCGGGCGAGCAGCAATAGCCCGCCCGGCGCTAGGGGTGGTCAGTCGCCCGCTACCGCGTCCCGCGCCTCCTCTAGCCCGGCGAGCCGGCGCCGGAAATGGTCCGGCAGATCCCTGTAATCCACGTGATTCTGCAGGGCCGTGGCGAGCCGCTCTGCGATCTCCAGTCCTTCCCGAAAGGCGGCGCGCGCGGCTTCCCATTCGCCGAGGGCCCGATCGGTGTTGCCGACGTTGTCGAGCGAGACGGACAGATCGCGCAGCGCCTCTGGCGTCTCGCCGACGCGGGCGAGGATGCGCCGGGCGATGTCGAGCGACTCGGCGAAGGCGGCGCGCGCGGCTTCCCATTCGCCGAGGG
>NZ_JAJDNQ010000120.1 GCF_022340605.1 Thiohalocapsa sp. | reverse complement strand
CCATTTCGGCTCATCACGTCTTCGATGGCATTCTCGACGGTGTTGCCGACCAGCTCGCTGATGGAGTCGCGATGGCCCGCGAACGGGCGGCCAAGGAAGCGCTCATAGAGCAGAGCGGAGTAAGGCGCCCCGAGATCCGCGCGCAGATGCCAGATCGCCATGCGCGTCAAATGCCCGAAGGGGCGACGAAGGGGACGTCGAAGGCGTGCTCGATGGGCATGGGCTGGCCCGAGGCTCCTTTCCCGCGGGAAGGCGGCTGCTGACGCCCGCGGGCGAAATCGGAAGTGTACGGCATCCCCGCGTGCCCCGGGAAATGCGTCTCGCGTGCGCGCCCGCCCGCCGACCGCGGCAGGCTGGCCCCGCGCTGAGGCGGCAGAAAGTTTGGCGATCCGCCACGCCGATCGGGCGCGGAAGGCGCGATAGCGGTTTGCAACCGGCCCCGCACCCCCCACAATCTCGCCCAACCCGATAAGCAAGAAGGAAACCAGTACCCATCATGTCCAACCTGTCCACGGCAGACACCGCGGAACAGCTCGCGCGGCTCGAACAGACCATCGACGACCTGCTCAAGGAGGCGAAGCGCTGCGGCGCCTCGGCGGCGGAGGCGGTCGTGAGCAGCAGCACCGGTCTCGACCTCTCGGTGCGCCTCGGCGAGGTGGAGACCGTCGAGCACACTCGCGACCACGGCCTCGGCATCAGCGTCTACTTCGGCCACCGCAAGGGCTCGGCGAGCACCTCCGACCTCAGCCTCGGCGCCGTGCGCGACACGGTCCGCCAAGCATGCAGCATCGCCAACCACACCCAGGAGGACCGCTGCGCCGGCCTCGCCCCGGCCGAGCTGATGGCCACGGAGGTGCCGGACCTGGATCTCAATCATCCCTGGGACATCGCCGTGGACCGGGCGGTAGACATCGCCATCGCCTGCGAGGACGCCGCCCGCGCCGCCGACGCGCGCATCGTCAACTCTGAGGGCGCGAGCCTCAGCACCACGGCCGGGCTGTCGGTGTACGGCAACAGCAACGGCTTCGTCGGCGGCTATCCCGGCACCCGCCACGAGCTGAGCTGCGCCGTGGTCGCCAAGGAAGGCGACTCCATGCAGCGCGACTACTGGTGGACCAGCGCCCGTGCGCCGGAGGATCTGGAGGACGCGGCATCGGTCGGCCGCCGCGCCGCCGAGCGCACCGTCGGCCGCCTCAACGCCCGGCGCCTGAGCACCTGCGAGGTGCCGGTGCTGTTCCGCGCCGACGTGGCCACGGGCCTGCTGCGGAGCCTCGCCGGCGCTATCAGCGGCGGCAACCTGTACCGGCAGACCAGCTTCTTGCTGGACAAGCTCCACGAACAGATCTTTCCGGACTTCGTGCGCATTTACGAGGAGCCGCACCGTCGCCGCGGACTAGCCAGCGCGCCCTTCGACGGCGACGGCGTCGCGACGACGGCGAAGGATCTGGTGACCGGCGGTGTCCTCCAGACCTGGCTCCTGGACCAATATTCGGCTTGTCGCCTCGGTCTGAAGACCACCGGCAACGCCGGCGGCGCGCGCAACCTGAGCATCGGTCTCGGCAGCGACGACCGCGACGCCATGATCCGGCGCCTGGACCGCGGACTCTTCGTGACCTCGCTGATGGGTCAGGGCGTGAAGATGATCACCGGCGACTACTCGCGCGGTGCCGCCGGTTTCTGGGTGGAGCACGGCGAGATCCAATACCCGGTGGAAGAGATCACGATTGCCGGCAACCTCAACGACATGTTCCGCGGCCTCCTCGCGGTGGGCAACGACTGCGACTTCCCGAGCAGCATCACCACCGGCTCATGGCTCATCGACCACATGACCATCGCCGGGGAATGACAGGATGACCGCCACCGAGGTCCTGGCGCGCGCCGTAGCGATGGTCGAGGCCGCCCCCGAATCCGCCAATGCCCTGACGCTCTATGCCCTGGTCAACACCCTCGAATACGAACGCGCCGGCTGGCTGTTCAAGCTCACCAAGCTCAAGGACATGGACACCGCGGCACGTGCGCTGGCCTACGGCCTCATGGAGCAGGCGGTTGCGCGAGGTGTCGGCGACGCCGCTTGGCAGAAGGCCAAAGCGCGCATGGACCGGGCGGTGCGCGGTGTCTGACAGGCACATGCATCTGCCGTGTCCACGCCGCGGCACCCCGGGCCGGCTGTTGGCCATCACGACGCTGCTGGGCGCACTCGCGCTCGTCGGCGGTTGCGGCGGCGGCGGCACGGAACGCTTTCCGTTCGGTGCTATCACCGTCACCGTCAAGCCCGGCGACACCGGCAGGTGCGCCATCTCCCCGTGCCGCATCCTGCTGGAGATGCCGCCCGGCAACGGCACCTACCGCGTCACCGGCAACGAGATCACGCTGGGCACCTACGCCGCGGGCGAGACGGTCAATCTCGGCGACTTCTACGAGCCCCAGGCCATCGAGATCCAAGGCGCCAACGTGCCGCGGGCGTTCGTCTACATTCCCGTCCTGCCCTAGCGAGGCTTGGCCTTGGACCGACGAGTCGTGATTGTCGCCTTGGTCAGCCAAGGCGACGCATGCACGAGACCCGATCATGCGCTCGAACCCGGCGCCAACCTCGGACCTGACATGCAGGGAGACCGTGTAAGTATCGCTCGCAAGGCCGAACACGAGCGGATCGTAGGTCGGGTTAGCGATAGCGTAAATTTTGCGTTCGCTCAGTCGGCCGGACGTGAGCTATGAGAAGCCAACCCGACAGACGGAACCTGGACCCATGCGCGCCGCGGGCACGCGCTTCCGAATCCCGGACAGACGTCGACCCGGCGGCCGCGTTGCCCGACGCTGCCATCGAGTCCTTCGCCGTCGCCGCGACGCCGGGCGCGGAGGTCTTGTTTCACGCCTCGCCAGTGGGCGTCGGGTACTCGGTCGATCGCACGCTGCTAAAGGTCAATGACCGGCTCTGCGAGATGACCGGCTATGCGCGGGAGGAGCTGATCGGGCAGTCGTTGCGGATACTGCACCCGTCCGACGCCGCTTTTGAGGCCATCGGCAAGATCATCTACCCGCAGCTCGCCGAGAAGGGCATGGCACGCATGGACGCCCAGCTCAGGCGCAAGGATGGGCGGGTGCTGGACGTGGCCCTGAGCGTGGCCCTGGTCTGTCCGGACGATCCCGCGCAGGGTGTCATTGCCACGGTGCTGGACGTCACCGACTACCTGCGCACCCAGGCCGATCTGCGCGCCGCCCGCGCCCGGCTGGAGGTGGCGCTGGAGGCCGGCAATCTCGGCCTTTACGAGGTCGATCTGGTGACGGGCGAAGGACATGTCGATGACCGCTACCTGAGCCAGCTTGGCCTGTCTCGGGCCAGTGAAATGACGCTGGCGCAGTGGTCGGAGCTGATCCACCCGGATGATCGCGCGCGTATGCAGGCCGTCGTCGCCGACGGCATTGCCGGCCGCATCAGCGAGCTGGACACGGAGTACCGCATGCGCCACGCCGACGGCAGCTGGCGCTGGATCCTCGACCGCTGGCGCGTCTACGCCCGGGATGCCGACAACTCGCGGCTGCGCGTCGCGGGCGTGCACCTCGACATCACCGATCGCAAGGCGACCGAGGAGACCCTCGCGGAGCTGAACCGAACGCTGGAACATCGGGTCGCCGAGCGCACCACCGAGGTCCACCGGCAGGCGGAGCAGTTGCGCGGGCTGACCATCCGCCTGACCCGCACCGAGCAGCGGGAGCGAAAGCGCCTCGCCACCATCCTGCACGACCACATCCAGCAGCTCATCGTGGCGGCGCAGATCCAGTTGAAGCGGCTGACCCGAACCACGGACACGGCGGGCATCCAGGCGGCGGCACAAAGCGTCGGCGAGGTGCTGCAAGAGGCGCTCGACGCCTCGCGCTCGCTGACCGTGGAGCTGAGCCCGCCAGTGCTGTACGAGAGCGGGCTCATCGGCGGCCTCAACTGGCTCGGCACCCGCATGCGCGAGCAGCACGGGCTGGCGGTCCAGCTGCATGCTGAAGCCGCCGCGGAGCCGGCCGGGGACGAGGTGCGCTTCCTGCTGTTCGAGTGCGCGCGCGAGCTGCTCCTCAACATCGTCAAGCACGCCGGTGTCGACCACGCCCAGTTGACACTCGCCAGACGCTCTCCCGTGGAAATCCGCCTCAGCGTCGCCGACGCCGGCAGCGGCTTCGATCCCGACGGCCTGAAGCGGCTGCGCCCGGAAGAGATGAGCTTCGGTCTCTTCAGCATTCAGGAACGCATCGCCCACCTCGGTGGCCGCATGGACATCGAGAGCGCGCCAGGGCGGGGAACGCAGGTGACCCTCTTGGTCCCCCTGGCCGAAGGACCGGCACCGCCGGCAGTTGTCGGGGCGACCACGGGCTGGCGCGGGGCAAAGACCTTGCACATCCGTCGGCGGCGGCAGCGTTGCCGCGTTCTCATCGTCGACGATCACCAGATCGTGCGCGAAGGGCTGGCCGGACTGCTGCGAGCCGAGCCCGATATCGATGTGATCGGCGAGGCCGCCAACGGTGCACGTGCCATCGAACTGGCCGTGGACCTGGAGCCCGATGTCATCGTCATGGACGTCAACCTCGGTGCCGGTATCGACGGCATCGAGGCCACCCGACGCGTGCTGGCCATAGACCCGGGCGTGACGGTCATCGGCCTGTCCATGCACATCGACCAGGACGTCGCCGACGCCATGCGCGACGCCGGCGCCGCGGCCTACCTGACCAAGGGCGGACCGCCGGAAGCCCTGATCAAGGCGATACGCGCCCATCACGGACAGTGACGGCGGGCTGACACGGGCCGCACCTCGGCCCTGCGCTCCGTCGTCGCGCCCCCCCGGGTCTCGGCCACGGCGCGTCTGATCGCCAGCCCCGCGGCCGTGGGAGCGCCGTCCCCGGCGCGACGAGCGTCCAGTGGCACCGAGGACGGCGCTCCCACAGGTCGGCGTTCAGTGCCCCGCCGCCGGGCGGTTGAGCAGGATCAGCTCGATCTCCTCGGTGATCTCCTCCTGGCGCCAGAGATTGCGGCGCAGCGTCAGGGTGCGGGTGCGCTCCTCGATGCGGTTCAGCGCGCCGTCGAGATGCCGCAGCCGGTGCTGGTGCTCGGCCATCAGGGAGCTGTAGAGCAGCGCCTGCAGGGCGGCGAGCAGGGTGTGGTCCACGAGCCGCTCCAAGAACTCGGCCGGCCGCAGGTTCAGCAGCGGCGGATAGGCGTGCTTCGGCGGCGCCGGAGCGGCCTCCCCCACCACCGTGTCCTGAAACGGCGGCAGCAGCGACACCGCCCGCACGGCGTCCGCGTCGTCGTCCCAGTGCAGCACCTTCAGTCGCACCGCGTGGCGGCAGGCGGCGATGTCGTCCAGGGTGTCGATGATGCGCGCCAGCACCGCGCCCACCTCCTCGGCGGTGCTGGCGCCCGGCACGGTCGCGATGAGGCGCGGGTCCTGCTCCAGCGGGAGCGCCAGGCGGCTGCCGATGGCGATCAGCGAGACGCGCCGCGGCTCGGCACCCGCAGCCGCGTCCAGCGCGTGCCGCACCGCCTCGTTGAAATCGCCGCAGAAGCCGCGCTCGGCGCCGATCAGGAGCCAACAGGTGTGCGCGTCGGCGGCCGGGCCGGCGAGCGCACCGAGCAACGCCGGATGATGCGCCAGGAAGTCTCTGGCCGCGGCCTCGACGCTGGCCATGACCCGGCGCTGGGCGTCCATGAAGCGGGCGAGCTTGCGCGTCTCCAGATAGGAGAGGTTCTTCATCGAGCGCATGATGCGGTCGATGTCGGCAAGCCCTTCCAGCCGCGCCTCGATGTCATGCCGCCGGCTCATCCGCGGCCTCCGCTGGGCGCTCCCCGCCGTCCGATTCAGCGCTCGACGCAGCGCCGAAGTCGGCGCCGGACTCGCCGCCAGAGCGGCCGCCAGGCTCAGCAGCAGGCTCGACCTCAAGCCAACCCGCGATGGCCGCGAGCCAGGCCTCCCGCGTGTCGCTCATGGTCAGCGGGCTCGCCGCCACCGCCTGCCGCAGCCGCTTCTCGGCCGCCGGCACCTGCGCCTTGGTCAGCTCGTCCAGCAGCCCGGCGTTGTAGGCGATCAGCAGGGCGAGTTGGACGCGGATGGGCAGCGGGTCGAGCCGGTCCTGGCGCAACAGCTCGCGCAGCACGGCGCCGCGCTTGAGGCGCTGCTCCATGCCGGCCTCCAGCCGTGCGCCGAAGCGGGTGAAGACCTCCAGCTCCAGGAATTGCAGGTAGTCCAGTTTGGTGCGACCGGCCTCGCGCTTGATGGCCGCCGGCTGCGCCTTGCCGCCGATGCGCGACACCGAGCGGGCGATGTCGATGGCGGGCAGGAAGCCGGCGGAGAATAGGTCCCGGTCCAGGTAGATCTGGCCGTCGCTGATGGAGATCAGGTTGGTGGGGATGTAGGACGCGATCTCGCCGAGCCGGGTCTCGACGATGGCGATGGCAGTCTGGCTGCCACCGCCGGCGTCCTCGGCCAGGCGCGTGGCGCGCTCCAGGAGCTTGGCGTGCAGGAAGAAGATGTCCCCAGGGTATGCCTCGCGCCCGGGCGGGCGGCGCAGCAGCAGCGACAGCTCCCGATACGCCTGAGCGTGGGCGCTGAGGTCGTCGTAGACCACCAAGGTGTCGATGCCGCGGGCCATCCAGTATTCGGCGATGGCACAGCCGGCGAAGGGCGCCAGGTGCTTCAAGCCCGGCAGGGCGCTGGCCTCGCCGACGACGACGGTGGTGTAGTCCAGCGCGCCGTGGTCGCGCAGCAGGTCGATGGTGCCGACGACGGAGGAGCGCTTCTGCCCGATCATCACGTAGACGCAGCGCACGCCGCTGTCGGCCTGAGCGAGCACGGCGTCGATGGCGAGCGCGCTGCGGCCGAGCCCTTTGTCGCCGACGATGAGCTGGCGCTGGCCGCGGCCCACCGGGATCAGCCCGTCGATGATCTTGATGCCGGTGAACAGCGGCTCACTGACGAAGCGTCGGCGGATCATCGGCGGCGATGGGGCATCCAGCGGCTGCGGATCGGCGGGCTGCGGCGGCGGCTGTGCGTCCAGCGGCGCACCCAGCGGGTCCACCACCCGGCCGAGCAGGGCGTCGCCGGCCGGCACGCTCACCTGCCGGTGCCCGCGGTAGGCCGTCGTGCTTGCGGTGAGCGCCTGCGTCTGATGCAGCAGCACCGCCCCCACCAGGTCGCGCTCCAGGTCGAAGACGATGCCCCGGCTGCCGTCGCCGAAGTACAGCACCTCGTCGA
Organism: Thiohalocapsa sp.; assembly: GCF_022340605.1. Taxonomy (GTDB): domain Bacteria; phylum Pseudomonadota; class Gammaproteobacteria; order Chromatiales; family Chromatiaceae; genus Thiohalocapsa. Next base: position 24,187 of record NZ_JAJDNQ010000120.1, on the reverse strand, counting down.
CGGCCGCCGATGGCAGCCCGCTGATCCAGGCAATGCCGTCGCCCACCGACACCACGCTGCCCTGCTCGGTGACGCGCAGCGCCAGAGCATAGTCCTGAAGCCAGCCCGAGGTGCGCGCGAACGGCAGGTCGGCCGCGGCCGCGCCCAGTGGGAGCGGCGTCCCCGCCGCGATGACCGCCGGGACGGTTGCGCTGGCCCCGCTCATTGCCCCGCCTCCGCAAAGAACCGCAACTCATCGCGCAGATTCGCGCCGAGCAGCAGGGCCCCGGCGTCGATGCTGAGCCCGGCGATCAACGCCGGCTCCAGGCTGAAGCTACAGGCTACGTCCTGCCCGGCGGCCTGCCGCAACGCGTCGGCGAGCGCCTGCCGGCGGTATTCCGTCACGGGATAGGCGCTCTGCACCTGCACCTCGGCCGCATCATTGTGAGCAACGGCGGTGGCGAGGTCCTCGCGGCGCTGCTCGGGGAGATCCGGCAACTGGTCGATCACCAGATCGATGAGCTGCGCCTCCAGCTCCGGGCTGGCGATCGCGCCCAGCAGCCGGCCCGCGAAGCGTCCGGCCAGCGCCAGCGCCGCCTCCTGGGTGCGGCGCTCGGTCTCGGTGCGCTCGCGCTCGGCCAGCGCTTGCGCCTTCTCGCGCTCGCGCTCGAGCTCCTCGGCGAGCGCCGTCAGGCGGCGCTCGCGCTCGGCGGCCAGCTCGCGCTCCAGCCCGGCGCGGGCCTCGCCGCGCTCCTGCGCCAGCGCCTCGCGCTGCGCCTCCAGGCCGGCGCGGGCCTGCTCCGCCTCGGCGCGAGCCGCCTCCGCCTGCTCCAGCGCCGCCGCCACCCGCTCGCGCCGCGCCTCGATGGACGCGCGCACCGGCCGGTACAGGAAATGCTTCAGGATCCAGATCAGGATCAGAAAATTGACGATTTCCAGCAGGAAGGTGGACCAGTCGAGCTCCATGGCGATGCCCTCTCCTGGCCTACTTGAGCACGTATTCCAGCAGCGGATTGCGGAACAGCACGATCAGCACGATCACCAGGCAGTAGATGGCCAGGGACTCGATCATCGCGAGGCCGATGAAGAGCGTGCGCATGATGGCGCGCTCCGACTCCGGCTGCCGCGCCAGGGACTCCAGCGCCTGGGCGATGGCGTGGCCCATGGCCAGCGCCGGCATCATCACGCCGAGCGCGATGGCGAGCGCGGCGGCGACGGTGGAGGCGATTACGATCCAAGTCATATCGGTCATGGTTGTGGCTCCGCGTCTTGTTCCGTGTCTGGGCCGGGCCGCTCGGCCAGCGCCCCGGTCTGAATGGCACCGGCGATGTAGACCAGGGCCAACATGCCGAAGATGTACGCCTGCACCAGCGCCTCGATGATGTGCAGCATCAGGATCGGGATGGGCACCAGCAGGCCGCCGACCCAGACCAGCAGCAGCGCCACCAGTTCCAGGCTCATCATGTTGCCGAACAGGCGCACCGCGAGCGCCAGGGAGCGGGTGATCTCGCTGATGATGTGAAAGGGCAGCAGAATCGGCGTCGGCGACAGGTAATGGCGCAGGTAATCCTTGAGCCCGACGGCGCGGATGCCGAACCAGTGCACCGACAGGAACACCAGCACGGCCAGCGCCGCGGTGGCAGACAGGTCCCGCGTCGGCGAGTGCAGCCCCGGGATCAGGCCCACCAGGTTCGCCGCCACCAGGAAGGTCCACAGCGTCATCACGAAGGGCATCACCATCTCGGCGTGATGCGGCAGGGCTTGGCGCACCGCATCCTCCATGGCCGTGACCGCACCCTCCACGGCCGTCTGCACCAGCCCCGGCCGCGTCAGCATGTGCCGGCTCACGAGCCAGGCACCGCCCCAGAGCAGCAGCATCAAGAGCCACGTGGTCGCCACGGTGTCGCGGATCACCACCGGCCCGAGCCGGAACAGGGTCTGGGCGAACATCGCATCAGGTTCCATGGCTAGCCGCTCCCCCACCCTGGCCGCGGGCCAGCCAACAGCGCCGCAGGTCGGGCTGAGCGCCGTAGGTCGGGCTGAGCGATAGCGAAGCCCGACTTGGGTGGAAGTCCGTGTCGCCCTCCAGGGTGACACTCGCTCGCGCCGGACAGCGAACGGTATCGACAATTCCAAGGCCGAACACTAGCCACGGCCGCGGACCAGAAAGTAGACGTTCACGGCACCGATGACGATGCCGGCGAACAACAGGCTGAGCGTCCAGCGCATGGAATAGCCGGGGCTCAGCCCGTCCAGCCAGTGCCCGAGGTAGGCACCCGCCACCACCGGCAGCACGAACACCAGGCCCAGCGTGGTGAGATAGATGGTCTGCACCAGCAGGTGCTCGCGCTCGGCCCGGGCCTTGCGGATACGCTCGGCGTCGCGCTCGACGCTGCGCTCAAGGTGCTCGTCATCGCGGGTCGGCGTCATGGCATGGCCTCCGGCATCGGTCCCAGGCGGCTCAGCCGGTGCAGGCGCTTGAGCATCTCCCGCTCCAGGCGCTTCAGGCTCTCGTGCATGGCCGCGAGCTCCTGTTCCTCGGCGGCGAGCCGGGTGCGCAGCAGCATGTCCACCTGTGCGTAGTCCGGGCCGCGGAACAGCCGCCGGGTGCTCAGGAACAGCTCGTTGTCGACGAAGTGCACCAGCGCGCCGGGCAAGGCCAGGTACTCCCAGGCATCGTCGGCGCCGCGAAAGCGGGCCAAACCGAACTTGAGCGAGGTCATGAAGCGCGCGTGGCCAGGCAGCAGGCCGAAGCTGCCGCTCGGGTCGACGCCGACGAAGGACTGCACGCCATCCACACGCGTGTAGCTCAGCGCGTCCTGGAGGTGCAGCGTGAAACCGCTCATGCCGGCGCCGCGGCCATCGCGCCGCGCATGTAGCAGTCTTCCTCCGGGGTGTCGTCGTGGTCGCCGCGCAGGAAGGCCTCGCAGTCCGCAAGGGTCATCTCCAGCGGCACCGCGACGCCCTCGATGCCGCTCTGGGCGGTGATGACGTGCAGCGGCTGGGTGAGATAGCGCTGCAGCTTGCGCGCGCGCAGCACGATGAGGCGGTCGCGCGGCGACAGCTCGGCGATGCCGAGCATGGCGATGACCTCTTCCAGCTCCCGGTAGCGGGCGAGGTGCTCGCGCACGCCCTCGGCGACGTCGTAGTGCCGGTCGCCGAGCACGTGGCGGTCCATCAGCTTGCTGCTGGAGGCGAGCGGGTCCACGGCCGGGTAGATGCCCTTGCCGGCCTGGTCGCGGGACAGCACCACGGTGCTGTCCAGGTGGCCCAGGATCGCCGTCACGGCCGGGTCGGTCATGTCGTCCGCCGGCACGTACACCGCCTGCACCGAGGTGATGGCGCCCAGACGCGTGGAGTTGATGCGGTCCTCGATCTCCGCCACCTCGGTGTCCAGCGTCGGCTGGTAGCCCACCGCCGCGGGCATGCGCCCGAGCAGGCTGGAGATCTCACTGCCGGCCTGCACGAAGCGGAACACGTTGTCCACCAGAAACAGCACCTCGGTGCCCAGGGTGTCGCGCAGGTACTCGGCATAGGTCACGGCCGTGTGCACGACGCGGAAGCGCACGCCCGGGGACTCGTCCATCTCGCCGAAGATCAGCATCGTCTTGGCCATGACGCCGGTGTCGCGCAGCTCGTGCCAGAGCTCGTGGCCCTCGCGGATGCGCTCGCCGACGCCCGCGAACACCGACACGCCCTTATGCAGCGCCACCACGGCGTGCATCAGCTCCATCACCAGCACCGTCTTGCCGACGCCGGCGCCGCCGAACAGCCCCGTGCGGCCGCCCCGCACGAAGGGGCAGAGCAGGTCGATCACCTTGATGCCGGTCTCCAGCACCTCGTGCGGCGGCACCGCATCCGCCAGCGCGACGGCGGTGCCGCGGATGTCGCGGTAGCCCTCGGCGTCCGGCGCCGGCTCGCCGTCCAGCGGCTCGCCGAACATGTTGAGCGCGCGGCCGAGACAGGCCGCGCCCACCGGCACCTGCACCGGTGCGCCCGTGTCGTACAGCGCCATGCCGCGGGTGAGCCCGGCGGTGCGGTGCAGGGTCACCGCACGCACCCGCTGGCGGTCCAGGTGCTGGTGCACCTCCAGCCAGTAGGTTTCGTCATCCACCCGTGCCACCAGCGCCTGGCGCAGCGGCGGCAGGTGGTGGCAGGTGATCACCACCACGGGTCCGTGCACCTCGTCGATATGGCCGACGTGGGTCCAGCCCTGGGGAAGCGAATCGGCGCCGACGGATTGGACGTTCATGGGCACATGTCACGCGAACGGTGTTGCCAGCGCTGCACGGTTCTCCTCTGGCGGGTCTCCGCCGGGTGGACGAGCTCAGACCGGACGGCAGTCTGCGCCGGTCGCACGGGTATCAGCCACTCTTCAAACCATAGCCCGCGCAGCAACCGACTCCAGCCGGCTCGGCCGCGGATGCTGCCGTCCGGCGCCTGGAGCGCCCAGGTTGCGAAGCGCCCGATCAACAACCAAGGCGCCTCGGTCGCCCGGTCTGCGGTGGATGAGGTCGCGCCCTGGGGCAAGGAGCGAAGCCGGGGCGCGGGGGCTGTGCTGTCCAGTCGAAAACGAGGATCATGGGCCTTTGTGCACCGAGCGTTCGAGCCGCCATGTCGAAGAAGTCCGCCAAGTCCGCCAAGTCCGGCAAGTCCAGATCCGCGCCAAAGACGAGGCCGCAGCCCGAGGCGTCTCAACTGCGTGCCGTCGAGCGGTTGCTGGAGGCTGGAGATGCCGCCGGCGCAGTGCAGCGCTTGCGGCCGCTGGTCGCACGGTTCCCGGGCCACGGCGGCCTGCGCCGCCTGCTGGTGGAGGCCCTGCATGAGACGGGGGACGAGGCGGCCGCCGCCGTTGCTGCCTTCGACTGGGCCGAGCGCCGGCCCAACAGCCTGCCGGCCCAGCAGGCGCTGCTCGCCCATGCGGTTCGGGGCGTGTACTTGTTTCTCGCCGACCGCACGGCTGCGCGCATCCGCGCCCTTGGCGGCGAGACACGCGGCTTTCCGCTGCCGGAGGCGACCAAGGCGGAGTTTGCTTCCCTGCCGGAGGGTGGCCACGCGGACGAAGCGGCGATGATCCGGCTCGATATCACCCGTCTGCATATGCAGGGCCAGTGCTTCGACGAGGCCCTGGTCTGGCTGGAGGGCCTGGAGTTCACCTCGGCCTGCAACAACCGCGGCTCGGTGCTCTTCTATCTAAACCGCATCGACGAGGCGCTGGCCGTCTTCGACGGCTGCTGGCAGCGCGACCCCGACAACCTCTACGCGCTGGCCTGGCTGTCGAGCATTCGGCTCTATCGGGGCGACCGGGCGATGTCCGAGGACCTGGCGGAGCGCATGGTCGCGGCGACGCCCCGACGCGCGGACGATGCGCTGCCGCCCCTGGTGACGCTGCTGCTGCTGGACCGGCCCGACGCGGCCCTGGCGTTCTACGAGCGCACGACCGGCACTGACTGGTGGGAAGGCATCGACGACCCGACCCGCGCGCAGGTCGCCCATGCCGCCGGCTGCGCCATCGCCCGGCTGGGTCGGCACGAAGAGGCCCGCGCGCTATGGCAGGCCGTGGAGGACCGGTTTCCGGGGCTGACGCTGGCGGCGGAGAACCTGGCGGGATCACGGGACAATCCGGCCGCCGCCTGGCCGGCGCTGCTCCAGCCCCGGATGGCCCTGCCGCCGGTGCTGCTGAACCGATTCCGGGACGAGCCGCACGGGATGGAACAGGTCATGGACGCACTGGAGGTGGCCGACGAATACCTGGAGGCCGTCTACCTGTGCGGCACCGACCCGCTGCGCAGGCTCATCGTGGTGCTGCTCTCGTACCGGTGCAAGGCGCATCAAGACCCGGCCGCGGCCGATCTGCTGCGCCGCTTCGCGCGGCTGCCAATCGGCACCGACGACCTGCGGATGTCGATGTTGACGAGCCTGCGGGCGTCGGGCCTCGCCGCCGGCGACGAGTACCTCGACTATTGGCACGGCTCCCGGCTGACGCAGGCCCGCGGGCTCGGCATCGAAGTCCACCGGGAACCCGAACCGACGGGTCTCTCGCCGGATCTCGAGCGCATGTTTCAGGACGCCTTCGCGGCGTTCGCGGATGGCCGCAACGAAGAAGCCGAGCAGGGCCTGCGCGCGATCCTGACCCGGGCGCCGGCGCAGCCCGCCGTCCTTGCCAACCTGGGCGGTATCCTCGATGTAGCAGGCCGGCGGCGTGAGGCGAAGGCGCTGTTGCGCCAGGCACTCGACGTCGACCCCGACTATCTGTTCGCCCGCTGCACCCTGGCCCGCCTGCTCATCGACGAAGGCGACGTGGCGGGGGCCGAGGCCCTGCTGCCCGAGATCGACGCCTTCGAGCGGCTGCACGTCCAGCACCTGATCGCGCTGTTCGGGACCACGGCGCTGCTGCACGCGGCCCGCGGTGATGCCGAGGCAGCGCGCGGCCTGCTCGACGTGGTGCAATCAGTGGTGGCCGACGACGACGAGAGACGGCGTCTCGCCCACTACCAACTCACGGCCGGCCGACTCGCCCGCGACCCCAGCTTCATGACGGAATTGATCAAAGAGCATGTTTCCCGCGGCAGCGGCAGCGGCATCCAGTGACTCAGCGCAGACGGGCTACCGATACCCTCGCCCAGTGCTCGAGCAGTCGGTCGGCGCGTGAGCCCTCGGCCGCTTCGGGCGCTGCATCGGCCCCAGAGGGCGCAGGGACGGGGACGGTCGTGGTGGGTCGGCAAGCGCCTTCCGCGACGACCGGAACCGCCGTGCCGGTGGCGCGCTCAGTCGGCTCCTCGGCCGCCAGCGCCACGCGCAGCCGGATGCCGTGGCCGCGCAGCAGCTCCACCAGGAGCCGCACGGTGGCGGGCTCGTCGTCGATGACCAGCACTTGCGGCGCATCGGACATGGGGTGCGTCCCGGGGGTGCTCGGCCCCTCGATGTTCGGCGGATCATTCGGGCGGACCCGGTGAGATCGACCGCTTTATCGTTTGGGGCAAAAGCTTAGCGATTCGCTCAACAGAAAAATAGGTCCATGGAATCAAAAGCACGCAACGCGCCGACCATGGAGGATGACACCCGCGGCGCAAGACTAGGGCACCATGGTCGCGGGCTTTGCTCAGTGCTGCTCGGCTCCGCGCGCCCAGGTCGTAGGGCGTACGCGAAGCGGCTACGCTGTGATGCAGCCCGTCTCATCCAACCAGTGCAGCAACCCGAACGCGGCCAACGCATTCGAGCCGGTGGGCCTGGGTCTCGATTACGCACAGTCCGCCAACAAGGCCGGTATGATGTTCGCGGTGGGCGGCTCTGCCAACGACTACCAGGTACAGTGCTTCTCCGAGGGCAGCCGGGACAAACTCGACAACGCCGTGTCACAGTGGCTATCCGGTTTAAAGGACAGGGATATCGTCGATTCCGCCTATGCCTACGGCAAAGGGGTCTTGATCGTAACTCCGACCAAGCGCTCGTCCTGTGGGAGCGGCGTCCCCGCCGCGACCGGGCGCCCGTCGCGCCGAGGACGGCGCTCCCACGGCGGTGGACGGACTTATGATCAAGGCCGGCAACGGCAACTGGCGGCTGATCGTGCTGCACAAGCAGGGCACTGGCGGCAACTATAAGGTCTGGACTGACCGGGAGAAAGAGGGAGACGACCTGGCCAAGAACATGAACACAATGTTCCAAGACAACGTCAATGTCTCCACTGTCTGCACGATGGCTTATACCTTTGGCAATGATCGGCATCAGGCCTGCGTGATCTACAAGCAGGATGACGAAGCGATAAGGTATCCCGGGGCCGGGTAGCTATCGGGAGGCAATGCCGAGCGCAGGCCTTGAGATTGACAAGCAGGGGAGGCGCCGGGGTGCCCCGGCCAATGGCACAATCGAGCCCTATGCCCGCCGCCGGAGCCCAACCGTGCCAAACACCTCCAACCACACCAACGCCGCCGACACCGTCGCACGCCTCACCGTCCGCAACGCCACGCCCACCGACGTGCCGGCCATCCGCGCCCTGTTCGAGCGCGCCTATGCCGGCGCCGGCATCAGCGGCTACACCGCGGCGATGATCCGCGGGCAGATCAACAAGTTTCCCGAAGGACAGTTCGTCGCCGAGGCGGACGGCAAACTGATCGGCTTCTGCTCCAGCTTCGTGACCTCGGGCACGCTCGCGCTGAAGCCCCACGACTGGACCTGGATCACCGGCGGCGGCTACGCCAGCCGTCACGACCCCAACGGCGACTACCTCTACGGCATGGAGGTCTGCGTGGACCCGGACTACCGGGGGCTGCGCATCGGGCAGCGGCTCTACGATGAGCGCAAGAAGCTGGCCCAGTCGTGGGCGCTCAAGGGCATCATCTACGGCGGCAGGTTGCCGACGCTGCGCGGCGCACTGAGCCGCGCCGAGGACCCCTACCCGACACCCCAGGCCTATGTCGCGGCGGTGGAAGAGGGCCGCGAGAAGGACCCGGTGCTGACCTTTCAGCTGCGCAACGACTTCAAGGTCATCGGGCTGATGCCCGGATACTGGCCCGAGGACGACCAGTCCATGGGCTACGGCGTGCACCTGCTGTGGCGCAATCCGCAGGCGCCGGACGAGGCCGAAGAGGCGCGGCAAAAGAACTACGGCGGCCGGCTCATGGACACGGTGCGCGTCGCCACGGTGCAGTACCAGCAGCGCCGCGTGAAGTCCTTCGACGAGTTCCTCAGCATGGTGCGCTACTTTGTCGACGTGACCTCGGATTACCGGGCGGACTTCTGCGTCTTCCCTGAGCTGTTCTCGCTGCAATTGTTGTCCATGGAGGACCAGGAGCTCACTCCGGCCGAGGCCATCGAGGCGCTGACGCGCTGGACCGACCCCATCAAGGACGCGCTCCGCGAGATGGCCGTGCGCTACAACATCAACATCATCGGCGGCTCCCACCCGACGATGATGCCGAGCGGGCGGGTCGAGAACATCTGCTACGTCTGCCTGCGCGACGGCGAGGTGCACGAGCAGCCCAAGCTGCACCCAACGCCCAACGAGGTCTATTGGTGGAACATCGAGGGCGGCCACGAGCTCGCCGCCATCAATACCGATTGCGGCCCCATCGGTGTGCTCATTTGCTACGACGCCGAGTTCCCGGAGCTGGCCCGCCACCTCGCCGACCAAGGGGCCAACATGATCTTCGTGCCCTTCTGCACCGACGAGCGCCAGTCGTATCTCAGGGTGCGCTACTGCTGCCACGCCCGCGCGGTGGAGAACCAGTGCTACGTCGTCATGTCCGGCAACTGCGGCAATCTGCCCAACGTCGCCAACATGGACATCCAGTACGCCCAGAGCTGCATCCTCACCCCCTGCGACTTCCCCTTCGCCCGCGACGGCATCGCCGCCGACACCACCCCCAACGTCGAGACCGTCGCCTTCGCGGACCTGCGCCTGGAGGCCCTGCGCGAGGCCCGTTACGAGGGCACGGTGCAGAACCTCAAGGACCGCCGGCATGATCTGTACACAACGGTGTGGCGGGAGAAGTAGCCTGGCTCGGACCGCGGAAAGAAAAGCCGCAGCGGCGCTCGATGTAACGCCTGTTCGTCGGGCCTCCTACATCGGCCCGACCTACGACTTCAGCTTTCGCGCTAGTGCAACGGTGCGCAAGCCCCGAGACCGCCTCAGGTCGTTGTCGTTGTCGTTGTCGTAATCGTGATTTCTGCCGTGCGGATATTCGATGATTTCAGCCGTGCGGATATTCGATGACGACTCCGATCACGACAACGAGGGAGCGCGGCATCGCAATATTCGCGGCGAAGCCCTAAACTCTGGCGCCGCGTGCTAATCATCCTGCGGCGGCACGGGGCGAACGGCTTGTTCGGCCCGGCGCCCTGCCACTTCGCCCACTAGAGATGGATCGCGATCTCCTTGACCTCGTTAGTGCTCAAGCCGTTGTCCAGACCCGCACGGATGGCGGCCTTCAGCGAGTCAACATCGCCGATCGCGGTGATGCGGCGATTGGCACGATGGCCTGTTGGGTTGCCGACAACGCCTGAATGCTGACCGCGACCTTCTGTGTGCGCTGACGGCTACCGTAGTACACCGCATCGCTGACCTTCTCCTTCCAAACCACATTCTCGCGTCGCGGCTGCCGGTGATGACCAGGTGCGTCATCGGCGCATCCGGTGTCGCACCGTGCCAGTGATCGATATTCGCCGGGCACCAGACGGTATCGCCCACATCGAACTCGATGACCTTCCCGTCGCGGGTCCCGGTGAGGGCGACCCCCGAGGTCACGACCATGTGCTGGCCCGCCGGATGCAGGTGCCATGCGGTCCGGGCACCGGGCTGAAAGGTGACGTAGGCACCGGAGTAATGAGCGGTGGCATTGTCCGGAAAGAGCATCTGCACCTGAACCTCTCCGGTGAAGTATGCTTCCGGCCCCTTGAACGACTGCTGCGAACCGCCTCCATACAGGGTTTGCTCGGCCGGTTCATCCGCCGCCAATCCGGTTTGGCCGAAAACCCCGCCGAAAAGACTCAGCAGCCATGAAAAACCGCGCGTTTTTGTTTGCACAGAGCAACTCCTCCGCTTGGCGCCCCTGGCGGTGCAGAGGCGCGTCTGGTGGATTAGAGCGCCGCGCGCAGGACGCCGACGACGTCCGCCTCGCTCATGGCCGGGCGCCCCGGCAGCAGGCCGTTCTCGTCGTGGACGATGCGCAGGGTTTCCTTGGCGTAGGTCTCGATCAACCGGTCATCAAGGCCCAGCTCGGAAAGGCGCGTCGGACAGCCGATGGATTTGAGAAATGCCTCGAAGCGGTCGATCCCGGCGCTGGCGCAGTCCAAATCATCCGAGCCTTTGGCGTCGAGACCGAAGATCCGCTGGGCGAACTGGACGAATTTGGCCGTATTGCTCTTGGCCGCGAAGCGCATCCACGCGGGGTTGATGATGGCCAGCCCCGCGGCGTGGGTGATGTCATGGAAGGCCGATACGGTGTGCTCGATCATGTGCACGGGGTACCCCGCGCTCCCACTGCCGGCGCTCAACCAACCGTTGAGCGCGACCGTGGCCGCCCACTGCACTTGGGCGCGTGCGTTCAGATCGTTGCCATCGGCGATGGCCTTCGGGCCGTACTCCATCGCGGTGAGAATCACGCCCTCGGCAAAGCGGTCCTGAATCGGCGTGTCGCCGGTCCCGTTGAAGTAGCTCTCGGTGATGTGGGTAATGAGGTCGCAGACGCCATAGGCCGTCTGATCCTTGGGGACGGTCACCGTCAGCTCCGGGTCGAGCAGGGCGACCTTCGGGTACAGGCATTCTGCCTGTACGAAGGACTTTTCCCTGGTCTCCGCGTTGGAGATCACCGCGCCGCAGTTCATCTCGGAGCCGGTTGCGGCCAGGGTCGGCACGGTGATCAGCGGCAGCGCCTCAGTCGGTACGTGCGGCTGCGGTTGGCCGTGATGGATCATGTCCCACGGGTCACCGTCGTAGAGGACGGCCGCCGCGATCACTTTGGAGGCGTCCATCACGCTGCCGCCGCCGAGTGCGACAATCAGGTCGCAGGCATTGTCACGCGCCGTTGCCGCGCCCCGTTTGACCGACGAAATCCTGGGGTTGGGCTCGACGCCCTCGCACTCGAACACCGTGATGCCGGCGTCGGCGAGGCTGTTGCGCGCACGCTCGAAGGTGCCGCTGCGCTTGACGCTGCCACCGCCGGTGACGAGCAGCGCTCGCTTGCCGTACGTGCCGGCCATCTCGCCCAGACGAGAGAGGGAGCCAGCGCCGAACACAAGGCGGGTGGGGTTCAGGTATTCGAATTTCATATCGTGTCTCCTCGGGGAAAGCGCTTCGGTTTCGTGGACTGAACTGTAGCCCCCAGCCTCCGGGAGCCAGTAGAACGATTCTGCTGGACTCTTGCCCAATCCTCCAAGCTCCTGGCTGAGCGGCCACGCCTCACCGCACCGTTGCGGGGCGTGTCCGCCCCTCGCGGGAATTGGCGGGATGGCCTGGCGCCGTCACCGCATCGTCCGTTACTCTTTCATCCTTGCCTGATCCTCGCCCAGTCCGGACCATCCTGTTGTAGACACAGCAGTCTCGGTGCTAACGTCGCAGTAACCGACGAGCACGAGGGCGGCCGTGGAATGCACGGAAAGTCCATGAATTGCGTTAGGGGGGCCGCCGAAGCGAAACGGGGCGGCGCGAGTGGCGGACCACAGAGCCTGGCCGATCGGATTGCCCGATGGGCCGCAGGTAAGAACCGGCTCGACACCTCGATTCGGGGCCTGAGCCTGCATCGATGGGAAACGCCCACCGAGCCGACGAGCTACATGCTCGCACCCAGCATTTGCCTGATCGGCCAGGGGCGAAAGCGCTTGTTCCTCGGCGAAGATGCTTATGTGTACGATGCGGACCGGTTCCTCATCACCTCCGTCGACCTGCCGGTGGTGACGCAGATCATCGAGGCCAGCGCCGAGAAACCCTACCTGGGATTGACCATGGAATTGGACCTGCGTGTCATCGCCCAGCTCATGCTGAACGACCACGGAGCGCCGGCCAGCTCATCGCGAGAACGTCTTGGTCTAGCGGTCAGCGAAGTCTCCCCGCCCTTGCTCGACGCCTTCAACCGGCTGCTCGATCTTCTCCAGACCCCGGAAGACATCGCAGCCTTAGCACCACTCGTGCAGCAGGAAATCTTCTACCGCCTGCTGACCGGCGAGCAGGGGCCACGCCTGCGGCAAATCGCCTCCGCCAGCCACCATGGTTACCAGATCGCCCGGTCCATCGACTGGCTGAAGGACAACTTCAACAAGCCCTTGCGGATCGAGCAGTTGGCGAGCAAGGCGGGCTTGAGCACCTCGGCCTTCCACAGCCATTTCCGCTCCACGACGGGCATGAGTCCGTTGCAGTTCCAGAAGAGAATGCGACTGACCGAGGCGCGGCGACTGATGTTGACCGAGCGCCTGGACGCCTCCAAAGCCGCATTTGCGGTGGGCTATGAGAGTCCCTCCCAGTTCAGCCGAGAGTACAGCCGTCTGTTCGGCCAGCCGCCCATCCGCGATATCAAGAACCTGATGGAAATCGCCACGGGTCAGGTCTGATCAGTTGATTGTCGGGTTACGCTATCGCTAAACCGACCTGCGATCCGCTCGTTTTCGGCGTTGCGAGCAATCCTTTTTTGCGGTCTCTTCGCTTATCCACCCTAGTTCTGCAGCCCTTCAATTGTTTTTCTGACTCCGGCCAGCTGAAGCCGGCGTTTTTCTGACACCGTGGTGGCGCTTGCGGCGACACGCTCACTCGAGGTTAGTGCCTGCGCTATGGCTGGTCGTCGGCCGGCAGATCAGACACGGATGGCTTGGCGCTCGATCCCATGCCCGGACTCAGCGGCGTCCCCCGACGGGGCAGACGGCCAGGTCCGTTGGCTGATCAGCCGCAGACCGAGGCCCGTGCTTACGGCGGTGCCGTTGCCAGCATGGCAGCCGCCTTGATCTCAGCTCAGGCCAGTTGGCCGCGCCGTGCCCGGCGGCAAAGCGATTCACGGTAACATTGCGGCGCATGGACGCCTCCACCGATCCCCTGATGCCCAAGGCCGCCCGCGCCCTGCGCCGTGGTCCACCGTCAACGCTCGGCGGGCCGCTCGGCTGGCTGGCGGGAGTCGGGCTCGCCTGGCGCACGCTGCTGGAGTGCCTGACGCTGTACGGCAACATTATCATCGGGCGCGAGCGGCTGGACCTGCCCGCCTTCACGGCGGCGCTGCGCCAGGCGGGGCTGTCCATCCTGCCGGCGGTGACGCTGGTGACCGCGGCGCTGGGGGTGATCCTCGGCCGGCAGGCGGGCAAAGTACTGGAGAGCTTCAACTTTCCGGGTGCCTTGCTGTTCACCATCACCTATGCCGTGGTCATCGAGCTGGTGCCGATCCTGGTGGGCGTGCTGGTGGCGGGGCGCGCCGGTGTGGCGCTGGCGGTGCGCCATGCGACCTTGGTCGTCACGGGGCAGATGGACGGGCTGCTGGTGAGCGGCATCAACCCTATCCGCTTCGTCACCGGGCCGACCCTACTGGCGATGCTGGCCATGTCCTTCGCCTTCCTGGTGTGGGGCAGCCTGGTGACCGTGGGCGCGGCCTACCTGTGGCTGTTCTTTTTCTCGGACGTGCCGCCGTACCAGCTCATCGATGCGGTGCGCAGCACGCTGGGGCCAGGTGACGTGCGCGAGGCGGTGACCAAGCCCCTCGTGTTCGCGGTGGTGATCGCGCTCATCGCAACGGTCAACGGCACCGTCGCCGGCCGCGACCCGGAGGCCATCGGCGAGGCAGCTACCCGCACCATGATCGCGGCCGTCACCAGCATCCTGCTCATCGATCTGTTGTTCGTGTTGTGGCCGGAGGGATGACCCGTGGGCGATTCGGCGTCGGCATCCGCCCCCGGACACGCCCCGGATCCAGACCCGGGCCTCGCGCCGGTGCCGGCCCTGGAGATCACGGATGTATTCCAGCACGTGACCGGGCACGCGGTGCTGAACGGCGTTTCGCTGACCGTTCAGCCCCGCGAGAGCGTACTGCTGATCGGCCGAAACGGCGCCGGCAAGAGCCTGCTGATGCGCCTGGTGCTGGGACTGGACCTGCCCTCGGCGGGGCGGGTGCGGTTGTTTGGCCAGGAGCTGACGCGCCTGTCGAGTCGTGCCGCGCGAGCGCTGCGGCGGCGCACCGGCGCGGTGCTGCAGCGCGGCGCACTACTGGATGGGCTGACGGTGCTGGAGAACCTGCTGCTGCCGCTGCGCGCCATGCGCATGTCGCGGCCGGACATGGCCCGTGCCGCGCGGCTGGTGATGACCCAACTACAGCTCGACGGCATGGAGAACCACCTGCCGCGGGCGCTGTCCGTCGGCCAACGTCGGCGCGTGGAACTGGCACGGGCGCTGATCCATCGGCCCGAGCTGCTCATCTGGGACGGCCTCACCGACGGTCTCGACCTGCCCGCAGTGCGCGAGATCTTCGGCCTGTTGCGGGCGGAAATGGACGTGCGCGGGCTGACGGTGATTGCGACAGACAACGTGACCCTGGAGGCGATCCTGCCGGACGAGCGCGTGGTAGTGCTGGACCGCGGCCGGCTGTTGTTCGACGGCAGCCGCGGCGACCTGGAGGCGGCCGCGCCGGGGCAGTTGGAGCTGCGTTACCTATTGCAAGGCCGGTGGTGATGTTCGCGGGGCCGAGCTGGGCGTCCCGAGCCGCGCGGAACCGACCTTGCTGCAAATGCCCGTGGCGATCTTGCTCGTGTCGCCCTGGAGGGCGACACTCCGGCCGACACTGGCTGTGATTTCCGTGCCAGTTCTGAATGGAAGGGTGGATCAGCGAAGTGACCGTGAACGTATTGCGCGCAACGCGGAAAACGGGCGGATCGTAGGTCGGGTTAGCGATAGCGTAACCCGACAATCAACGGCACACCGAGGCTCAGCGTCGGGTTACGCTGCGCTAACCCGACCTACACCGAACATTTTCATAGGCTCGAAGCGCATCCGACGCAGGCCGAGACGGCGGCTGCTTTTCGCTTACTGGCCCCTGTCTGTTCCCATTGTTTCTGAACCGCTATTTGCGCATTCGATTACGACCGCGACAGCGACAGCGACAGCGGATAGATGTGTCCAAGCAATCATTGGCCCGTTCCCTAGCCCCCAGCCCCTAGCCCCTGATTTCTGACCGATGCCACTGGAACGCCTCTACCAACCCCCCGAGATCGGCGCCCCCGGTATCCGTCGCGGCCGCCGGCAGCGGCGCGACCTGGTGCTGTCGGGGTTATTCGTGCTCGCCATGGTGGCGATGGTGCTGGCGGTGCTGCTGCTGAACGTGCCGGCGCTGTTCGGCGGCTACGAGCTGCGCGCCTACTTCCCGGAGGCGAGCGGCCTGGATCGCGGCATCGACGTGGTGCAGGAGGGCTTCGTCGTCGGCCACGTGGGCGCCGTCGAGCCGGTGTTCGCCGGCGATCGGGACCGGGGCGAGTGCCCGGGCACCGAGCAGCCGCGCTCGGCGGAGCTGCCCTGCTTTCGGGCCAGCCTGCGCATCCAGCGGAACTGGCCGGTGCCGGTGGGCAGCCACGCGCAACTGGCGCCGGCGAGCTTCCTGGGCGGGAACCTGATCCGCATCCAGCCCGGACTCGCGGACCAGACGCTCCCCGCCGGCGCCGCCATCGCCACCCTGCCGCGGCAGCCGGACCTGGCCACCCAGGCGGCCACTGCGTTGACACGGCTGCAATCGGCCATCGATGACACCATTCGCCCGGCGCTGGTGCAGTTGCAGGAGCGCATCCAGGGCCTGGTCGCCGCGATGGGCGCCGGCAAGGAAGGCGAGCAAGGGACGGCCGGCGAAGGCGTCGCGGAGGTGTTCCAGAACCTGCGACAGCTCAGCGCCGACATCGAGCAGAGCGTGGACCCCAAGCGCATCGAAGCCATTCTGAAATCCGTCGATACGCTCACCGGCAACCTCGCCACGGCCTCCAGCAGTCTGGACGCCCGCAGCGCGGATATCGGCGCCGCGGTGGAGCGCTACACGGCGCTCGGTGCCGACCTGCAGCGGGTGGTCAACCAGGCGGAGCCGCAGGTGACGGACTCCCTGGATGACGTACAGTACCTGCTGCAGTCGCTGTCCGCGTCCCTGACGCCGATCCTGGCCAACATCGATACCGCATCGCGCAACCTCGCCGCGCTCACCGGGGACCTGCGCCAGGACCCGAAATCCCTGTTGTTCGAGCGCGTGCCGAAGGAGCCCTCGCCTTGGCTGAGCCGTTGACGTCTTCCCGAGCGCTGCCAGTGCCGCACCCCAGGGTGCCGGCGGCACTGGTGATCCGGGCGCTCCTCGCCTGCGCGCTGCTGGCCTCTGCGCTGCTGGCCGGCTGCGGCGGCGAGCGCCTGCGCGACCTCTATTTCGCGCTGCAGCCGGAGGTGAGCGTGCAGCCGAGCCCACGGCCCATCCCCGGTACCCTGCGCGTCATCCCGCTGACGGCACAGGGCTTCGTCGCCGGCGACCGCATCGTTTACCGCACCGCCCAGGAGCCGCTGCAGGTGTACCGCTACGCGGAGCTGCTGTGGGAAGAGCCGCCCGCCACCGCCATCGCCAATAACCTGACGGCGGCGCTGCGTGCGGCCGGCGTGTTCGAGCACGTGGTCACGGCGGCCGATCCCGCGCGGGCGCAATACCTGGTCACCGGCGAGCTCAACCGCTTCGAGCACCGGCCCACCGATAACCCGCCGCGTGTGCTGGCGGAGATGACGCTCACGCTGGTGCGCGGGCAAGGCCGCAACGTACTGGTTGCACGCAACTACGCGGGCGAGGAGCCCACCGCCGTCGGCGCGGACGGGCGCACCACGCCGGACGCCATCGTGGCCGCATTCAACCGGCTCACGGGGCGGCTCATCGGTGAGGTGATTGCGGACGCCCAGCGCGCGGCGCCGAGGTTGCAGTGATGACCGGCGCGGCAGCAGTTCGCGGGCTTGGGCGCGATCACCGGGGTGCGGGGAGCGGTGCCCTTGGCTGAGTCGCGCCTGGCGGACGACCCCTTTGCCGCCCTGCTGCCGGCGGCGGCGCGGCGCATGCCGGTGGCCTGGGGCAAAGTGTGCGTGCCGGGGCCGCCCGCCGGCTTCGGGCTCACGGCGAACGAGATCAATGCACCGACGCCGCTCGCGCGCTTTCACCGTCGGCTCATCGTGCTGCTGGATTGTGCCGCGGAAGACGGCGACCGGCTGGCGCTGGTGGACAAGGCCATCCCGCACGCCCAGTTCGACTTGATGTTGAGCGAGGCATCTGAATGCGACAAGCCGAGCCCCTGCCACGTGGCGCCCGTCACCGGCCGGGCCTTGTGGCGCAGCGGGTTGGAGTTCGTCCGCTTCATCTCGCGGGTGGACGTGATGGACCGGTTCGGCCTCGCCCACGGCGCGCTGCACCTGGCGCTCAACTGCGACCCCTACACGTGTGATCGCGAGAGCGTGCAGGCGTCCAAGCAGTTCCACCTGCATCTGCTGTACTGGACCGCGGCCGAACTGGCACCACTGGGCGACGGCAACGAATACGCGGCCGATCACGACGCGCGCACCCGCCGCCAATTGCTGGACCCGCTCACCTTTGCCGGCGCCCGGCTCGTCACCGCGCTGCTGGCGGACCTGGACCTCGGCCTCAACGGCGCCCGGGTGCTGCCCTGCGACGACGACGCGGTCGCCGCCGGCCAGCGGCCGCCCGGGGCGCTGATCCTGCTGCCGGGCTGGGACGTGCTCGCGGAGGATGCGTTCGAGGACCTCGTGCGACGCCTGCACCGGCGCCTCGAGGACGCCGCCGGAATGCTGCGGGCGGTCTTCACCGGGGTCGCCGACGTGCCGCCGCGCTGGCACCGGCATCCGTTGCGCGCGGCCGCGGAGGTCCGTGCCGCGCTGGCCGGGCTCGGGTTGCCGGCGGACGTGCACCGCGAGCTGGCGCTGCTCGCCGATCTGCTGCGGGACCTGCCGCCAGCGGTACTGGCGCGCCTGCGCCGCGGCACGCCGGCGGCGCGCAAGCACCTGCTGACGCTGAACGCGCCCGCCTACGCGCTCAATCTGTTCGCGCCCGCCCGCAACCGCCCGGCGGCGCCCGTTGCCGCTGCGCGAGCCGTGTATCTCAGCGTGCAGCCGCGGCTCTTCTCCGGCACCGGCGGCGCCGGGCTGCTGGCGCTCGACGGCGTGCCGAGCGTGTGCATCCGCCGCGGCATCGGCGCGTTCGACGAGGCCCAGTGGCGCCTGCGCGCCGAGCTGCAGCGATCCTTCGCGCTGCATAACGCCGAGCGGCTGCGGGACCTCATCGGTGCCCGCTGCGGGCCGGTGCGGCGCTTCGTGGACTGCGCGCAGGGCTGGACCTGAGTCAAGCCCGCAGCGTCATCGTACCCCGCCATGGACTTCGCCGCGTTCGCACCCTTCTGGATCGTCTTCTCGCTGCTGTCGGCGTTCTTTCATGCGTCGCGGCTCGCGGTCACCAAGCACCTGTCGTTCAGCTTCTCGGCGCGGGCGCTGACCCTGTACGTCAACCTGGCGAGCCTGGTGGTCACCGCACCGCTGATCGTCTGGCACCACGACTTTCCGTTTCGCGAGCCGGTCTACACCCTGGTGGTGCTGCTCGGCGGCGTGGTGTCGGGACTCGGCGGATGGGCGCTCAACACGGCCATCCATCGCAGCGAGGTGTCGCTGGTGGGGCCGGTGATGACGCTGACGCCGGGCTTCGTCGTGGTCATCGAGTGGCTGGTGACCGGCGACCTGCCCGGTCCGCTCGGCTTCCTGGGGCTCGGGCTGTTGATCGCGGGCGGCTACGCGCTGAGCGTCGAGCGCGAGCAGACCAGCCTGCTGGCGCCGCTGCGGCGACTGTTCCTGGAGCCGGGCAGTGTGTTCACGCTGGCGGCGGCGTTTTGCTTTGCGGCGGCCTCGACCCTCGGGCGCGTCGGCATCCAGATGAGCGACCCGCTGTCGTTCGCGGTGGTGGTGGCCGTGGTCAACCCGGTGGTGTTGTTTGTGATGTTCAGCCTCCAGGACCACCGCTTCTATCGCGAGGCGTTTCCGAAGCATCTGCGCCGGGAGATACGCCCGCTGCTGCTGCTCGGGGTGCTGTTCGCGCTGATGCGCATCGCCGACCAGATCGCGCTCAGCCTGACCCTCGCCTCCTACGCGATGGCGGTCAAGCGCACCGCCGGCGTCTTCTCCGTGCTGCTGGGGCATTGGTACTACGGCGAGCGCCACATGACGGCGCGGCTCGCAGGCAGCGCCCTGATGCTGGCGGGACTGTTCGTGCTGACCCAGTCTTGAGCTCGCCCACTGCTGCCGAGATCCGCAGCTCGATACCCGGATATGTCCTGGCCGAAGCTGGTAACCTACCGCAATCATTTACGATTCCATACTCAGGGCCAGCGGCGTGACCGGCCCGGGAGCACTGCCATGGCCCGCCCTGCCCGCCGGCCCTTCCATGTCGAGCTGATCAAGCCATCCCATTACGACGACGACGGCTATGTGATCCAGTGGGTCAAGGCCTGGATTCCGTCCAACTCGCTCGCGACCCTGTACGGCCTGACGCTGGAGGCCGCGGAGCACCACGCCCTGGGCGACGACCTGGACATCCGCGTCCAGGCTTATGATGAGACCAACACCGTCATCCCGGTGCAGCGCATCATCCGCCGCATCCACAAGGCCGGCGGCGAGGGCCTGGTGTGCATGGTGGGCGTGCAGTCCAACCAGTTCCCCCGCGCCATGGACATGGCCAGGGAATTCCGCGCCGCCGGCATACAGGTGGCCATCGGCGGCTTCCACGTCAGTGGTTGTCTGGCCATGCTGCCGGCGCTGCCGGCGGACTTGCAGGAGGCCCTGGACCTCGGCATCACCCTCTTCGCCGGCGAGTCCGAGGGCCGCTTCATGGATTTGCTGCGCGCCGCCAAAGACCGCGCCATGGAGCCCCTCTACAACTACATGGACGACCTGCCGGACATGGAGGGCCAGCGCATGCCCTATCTGCCGCCCAAGGTCGCGCGGCGCTACGCGCCCATGCCGGGCACCTTCGATGCCGGGCGCGGCTGCCCGTTCCTGTGCAGCTTCTGCACGATCATCAACGTGCAGGGGCGCAAGTCCCGCTACCGCAGCCCCGACGACGTAGAGCGGCTGCTGCGCGCGAACCTGGCCCACGGCATTCGCCACTACTTCATCACCGACGACAACTTTGCCCGCAACCGCAACTGGGAGCCCATCTTCGACCGCATCGCCGCGGTGCGCGAGGAACTGGGCGTGAAGTTCAACTTCACCATCCAGGTGGACACCATGTGCCACAAGCTGCCGGGCTTCGTGGACAAGGCGCGCAAGGCGGGCGTGTCACGGGTGTTCATCGGCCTGGAGAACGTCAACCCCGACAACCTCAAGGCGGCCAACAAGAAGCAGAACAAGATCGCCAACTACCGCGACATGCTGATCGCCTGGCAGCGCAAGCGCGTCACCACCTATTGCGGCTACATCCTGGGCTTTCCGGGCGACACGCCGGAGTCCATCGCCAAGGACATCAAGACCATCAAGCGCGAGCTGCCGCTGGACATCCTGGAGCTGTTCTGCCTGACCCCCCTGCCGGGCTCAGCCGACCACAAGGCGCTGGTGGAAAAGGGCGTCGCGCTGGACCCGGACATGAACATCTATGATCTCGAGCACGTCTGCACCGCGCACCCCAAGATGAGCAAGGACGAGTGGATCGGCGCCTACCGCGACGCCTGGGACAGCTACTACTCTTTTGCGCACCTGGAGACCCTGATGCGCCGCGCGGCGGCCTTCGGCCGCAACCCCAAGCGGGTGATGGAGATCGCGCTGGAGTTCTACGGCTGCCTGCGCTTCGAGCGCGTGCACCCGCTCCAGGGCGGCTTCATCCGCCGCAAGATCCGCACCCAGCGCCGGCCCGGCTTAAGCGTCGAGCACCCGCTGGTGTTCCATCCGCGCCGCGCCTGGGAGATCACCAGCACCTACTCGCGGCTCTTCGTCTACGCGCTGCGCGTCTGGATGCTCTACAAGCGCATCCGCAAAGAGACCCTGAATGGCGCCGGCCTCGACTACCTGGACGAAGCCATCCGCCCCAGCGAGCCGGAGGCGGCCAACGACGATGCAGCGCTGGAGGATCTGACCGGGCAGGTGGCGGAGCCGGTGCGGGTGGCGGCCGGGGCCTGAACAGAGTCGGCGGTGGCGAGCAGGCCCGGCTTGCAGCCATGACGCCCGCCAATCCCGCCAGCCCCGCGTCGGGCGTCGTACGGCGCTTCGGAACGGCTCAATAATTGCCTGGACACATCAATCCGTTGGCGTGGTCGAAGTCGTGCGTAACGCTTCGAAAACAACGGGAACATCGTAGAGTGGATGAAGCGGAGAGCATCCACCGCAGCCAAGACGGTGGATGCGCTCCGGGACAGTGAAAGTATTCGGTGTAGTCGGGCTAGCGCAGCGTAACCCGACGCTGGGCTACCTCCTATACCTGTTCGATCGCTCGAGCCTGGACGCCGGTTGAGCGGCCAGCGGTCGGACGGCGGGTTGTCGCGCCCGGGCTCGTTGCCGATACTGGGCGTGCGATCCACGCGGAGTCTCAGCGACATGTCCCGGCCATTGCGCGATCCGGAACGGCACACCTACGGCGAATACCGCACCTGGCCGGAGGACCAGCGCTACGAGCTCATCGATGGCGCGGCCTACGCCATGGCGCCCGCGCCAAGCAGGCAGCACCAGCGGCTCGTCGGTGAGCTGTTCCGGGCGATTGCCGATGCATTGGAGGGCAGCGGCTGCGAGGTCAACGTCGCCCCGTTCGACGTCCGCCTGCCGGATGGGGACGAAGCCGACGACCACATTGCCACCGTGGTCCAGCCCGACATCAGCGTGGTCTGCGACCCGACCAAGCTGGACGACAAGGGGTGTCGCGGGGCGCCCGATTGGCTGATCGAAGTGCTGTCTCCGGCCACGGCCGGCCATGACCAGGTCCGCAAGCTCGCGCTCTACGAACGGCACGGCGTCCAGGAATACTGGCTGGTCCATCCGGTCGATCGCGTGCTGACCATCTACCGGATGGAGAATGGCGCTTACGGGCGTCCGGCCGTTCAGGAGTTGAGTGGCCGCTCGCGCTGTTCGGCCTGCGCTGGTGTGGAGGTCGATTGGGAGCGGGTCGTCAAGGGGCTGCCAGACGAACCTTGCATTGGGTGATCGGGAACTTCGCCAGATCAGCAGCGATCCCCGTCCCGCTGCGCCTGCTGGACGCGTCGGCGCTGATCCGTGTCGACCTGGAGGCCGATACGCCGGCCGACACGCCGGCCGTGGGTCGCGATGGCCGGAGTGTCGCCCTCCAGGGCGACACACCCGCTCGCGCAGGAGGGCGAACGTATCGACAATTCCAACGCCGTGCACGAGTGCACAAGTCCCGAGACCGTCTCAGGTTGTTGTCGTGGTCGTTGTCGTGGTCGTGATCTCAACCGTCCGGATATTCGATTACGACCACGACCACTAGGGAGCCCGGTCTCGGAATTTCCGCAGCGAGCACTAGCCCCCGCGCTTCTCCCGTCGCTCGAGCCAGACTTCGAGCCCTTGGGCGTTCAGTTCCAGGTCCACCGCCAGCAACTGGCGCATGCGCTGCTCATCCAGGGCACAGCCGTGGTTGCGGGCATCGGTCAGCAGGTGCGCGGTGACCGCGTCTTTGATGCGGTCCTTGCGGCCGTCGCGGGGCTGATCGCCCAAGTCCAGGGCGATGGTGGCGAGGTCCTTGATGCTGCGCCTGAGTTGGTCGAGATGCCGAGCCGGGTCGTCGATGCGGCAATAGTGCGTCAGGAACACGGCGGCGGGGGTGAACGCCATGATCCGGTCCAGGCTCTGTTGCCAGGCATCCGGGTCGAAGGCCACCGGCGTGGTCGGCGCAAACAACCAGGGGCCGGCGGCGGTGTCGAATTCCCGGTAGGAGATGCCGAAGGTGTCGCCGGTGAACAGGCCTTTGCTGCCTGCATCGAAGATGCAGCCGTGGTGATTGGCGTGGCCCGGCGTGTGGATGAAGGTGAGCCGCCGGCCGGCGAGGTCGAAGGTCTGGCCGTCGTCCGCGGCGATGACACGCGCCTCGGGCACCGGCTGGAGGCTGCCGAAGTCCCGGGCAAAGGCTTCCTCACCATAGACGGCGGTGGCGCCGGCGGTGAGCTTGGCCGGATCGATCAGGTGCGGCGCGCCCTTGGGATGGGCGACCAGGGTCGCGTTCGGGCACGCGGCCATGAGCGCGCCGGCGCCACCGGCATGGTCCAGGTGGACATGGGTCGGGATGACGTAGTCCACGTGCGCGGGCGTGAGCCCGAGGTCGGCGATGACGGCGAGCAGGCCAGGCACCGTGTGGGCGGTGCCAGTGTCGACGAAGGCGAGTCGGTCCTGCTCGCGAATCAGATAGCAGGCGGCGAGGCCGTTACGGTAGAGGCTGGTTTCGATGCAGAAGACGCCGTCGGCGACGGCTTGATACTGGGCAGTAGGCATGGCGAGCGAGTGCGGGGTCTTTGGCAGGGATCAGCGCGGCGGTCCATCGCCGCGGTTGCAAGCCATGAGCCTAGCACCTTCCGGTTTCCAGAGACTCTTTCCCGCCCCCGGCGTGGGGTCGCACCAGCCCGGAGGACCGGCATCTTGTCGGCCACCGGGAGCGCCGGCATCTTGCCGGCCACCGGGAGCGCCGGCATCTTGCCGGCTACTGGGAGCGCCGGCATCTTGCCGGCTACTGGGAGCGCCGGCATCTTGCCGGCTACTGGG
>NZ_JAJDNQ010000119.1 GCF_022340605.1 Thiohalocapsa sp. | reverse complement strand
CTGCGCCTGCGCGGCGCTCAGCGCCTCCTGCGCGCGGTCGAACTGCTGCCGGGCAACGAAGCCACGCGCCAGCATCGGCTCATAGCGCGCAATGGTGTTGCGCGCCTCCACCAGCCGCGCCATGGCCGCCGCGACCTTGGCACGGGCGGCGTCCACCGCGTGCTGCGCCGTCGCCGGGTCCAGGCGCGCCACGATCTGCCCCGCGTGCACCCGGTCGCCGACGTTGACGCTGCGCGCGATGAGCTGGCCGCCCACGCGAAAGGCCAGGTTGACGGAGTCCTCCGCCTCGACGGTTCCGGTCAGCGTGACTTCCTCACCGCCGCCGGCCTCGACAACCTCGGCGACGCGCACCGGGCGCACGGGCTTGGGCGCGGGCTCGGCGGATTGGTCGATGTCGCAGGCGCTGAGCAGCAGTGCCGCACACGCCGGCAAGAGTGCAAGGAGCGCGCGTCCGCGCGACACGGATTCCGGTCCAAACCACTGAAGCATGCGGCCTCCTCGATCAATTGACAGCGCCCGGTGTGGCCGGCGCCGAGGGTGAATGACTACTGAGGCCGGGGCAGCGAGGCGGGCAGGGATGAGATCGCTGCGAGCGTCGCCGCCGAAATGGGCACTGCGGGCCTCGCGCGGGTGACGCGACATCATCCTATCGACGTCCAGACCTGAATGAGCAGGAACAACAACAAGAGTGCGCCGGCAGTCCGCCATTGTCGCAACCAGCCCTCGAACCCGGCGACGCCGCGCCCGATGGACGCGATACGCCGCCCCCACGCCGACTCGCCGGCGCTGTGGAACAGGACAACCACCAACGCGACCGTCAGCACGGGGCCGGCGCTGCGCCAGAAGCCGCTCGGCGTCAGTGCGCTCAGCATCACACCGGCCACCGCCGTGGCCGAGCCCATGCCCGGCCGCGCGACGTCCATCACCGAGAACAGCGCCGGCGGCAAGAGCCCCAGCAGCAGCGCGCAGACCGCCAGCAGTGCCGGCGCGGCCAATCCGGTGATCGGCGCCCGCAGAATGTGGCCGCCGCCTGCTGCGGCGCCGGTCCCGGTCCCGGATGCCGGCGCGGGGCTCAGGGCAATCGACAGGATTCGCGCCAGGTATGCGGCGCTGAGCAGCCCACCCAGCTCCAGCGCCGGCGGCCACCACCATGCCCCCAGATCGGCGGCGGCGGAAGCATACAGAGACTTCACCAAGTACCCGCCGCTTGGCGGCAGCCCCACCAGCGCCAAACCAGCCATCAAGATGACCAGCAGGGTCGCGGGCATCGCCCGGCCAAAGCCGTCGAGCGCCGGCAGGCGATCATGGCCGAAGGCGACAAGGATGCGGCCGGCGAGCAGGAACAGCGACGCCTTGGCCAAAGCGTGGGAGACCACTTGGATCAACGCCGCCGTGGCCGCGGGACCGCCGGACGCACCGCTCGCCAGCGGGAAGAGCAGAAACAGATAGCCGATCTGGGCCAGCGTCGAATAGGCCACCAGCAGCTTGAGCCGGGCCTGCATCAGTGCCATCAGGTTGCCAAGCAGAATGGCGAAGACCCCCAAGCCACCCAGCAGCAGACCGACGTGCAATTGCGGCAGGTCCGGCACCAAGTCCAGCCAGAGCCGAAACAGCAGGAAAAACGACCCCTTCACCACCAGTGCCGAAAGCACGGCACTGGCCGGCGCGGGTGCGCCGCCATGCGCCGGCGGCAGCCACAAGTGCAGCGGCATCAGCGCGGTCTTGGCCAGAAGTCCGGTGCTCATCAGCGCCACGGCCGCGAGCGTGGCCGCGCGAGCATCGCCGCCAATATCGGGCGGATGCGTCGCGACCGCATCGAGCGCAACGCGGATCTGGGCGATGTCCAAGGTCCCGTGCACCCCCAGCATCAACCCGGCGCCCAGCAGGTAGAGCGCCGAGCCCAAGAGCGCGAACAGCAGGTACTGGAAGGCGGCCTGGAACTGCGCGGCGTGCCCCTTCAGGCACACCATCGGCACCGCCGAGAACGTGAGCACCTCGATGGCCACGTAGAGGTTGAAGAGGTCTCGCCCGAGGAACAAGCCGTCGAGCCCGGCCCAAACGCCGAGCAGCAGCGTCCAGAAGGCCAGCGTCGCACGGCGACCGGCGGCCCGCACGCTGAATTCCCCGGCGGCATGCAGGCCGATCAGCAACAGCAGCACGGCCGTGAGCAGCAGCATCAGCGCCGCGGGTCCATCGAGGCGCAGCTCGACACCGAGGGGCGCGGCCCAGCCCCCGAGCGCGTAGACGAGCGGGGCGTCCGCGGCCACCAAGGCCGCCGTGCAGGCGAGCGCAAGCACAAGCCCCACCACGAGGCTCGCCAGCGCCAGCAGCCGTGCCCAACGCGCCCCGAGCAATGGTGCCAGCAGCAGCCCCAGCACCGGCAGCGCCAGGGTCGGGAACAACAGCTCCGCTGACCGCGGGCCCGCAAGCCACGGGTCGATGGCATTGAGCAGGGTCATGAGTGCCCTGCCCCGACATGTCCTGGCCCGCGCTCGCCCCTGCCCTGCGACGCCGTGGCTGGCGTCGACGGGTCGTCAGTCGATCCGGGCGTCGCAGCCGCGGACGCGGCCTCGTGCGCCACTGTCGCGAGCCGAATCAGGAGCGCAACCGCCAAGGCAGTCGCCGCAAAGGCGACCACCAGCCCGGTGATCACGAGTGCCTGCGGCACCGGATCGCTCTGCGCGCCGCCGGCGAGGCCACCGCGCCGCGCGATGGCGCCGAATATGAGGAACACGCCACTCCCGACCAGGTTGAACGCGAGCAGCCGCCGCAGTGTGCTGCGTCCCAGAATCGCACCGTAGAGCCCGATGCCGACGAGGCCGGCGCCACACACACCATAGAGCTGCGCCTCGTTCATGGCGTGACCCCCTTTGCTGCCCGACCGCTTTGGCGGGGTGGCATCGGCCCCGGCAGCTCCGGCGGTCCGGCCACGAGCAAGGCCAGTGCCACCGCGACGGACAGGGTCTTGGCCGCCTCGATCAGCAGGATGAGCGGTTTGGTCAACGCCTCCGGATAGTCGAGAAAGGCATCGGCGATGACCGCCCCCGCGAGCCCAATGAGCAGGAACAGCAGCGGCCCGACGACGATGCCCAGGCGGGTGAGACCGTCGCTGACCCGGGGCGGCTCGCCGAGCCGGGCGAGCCACAGCAGCGCCGCCATGGCCGCTAGCACCGCGCCGCCCTGAAACGGGCCGCCCGGGTGATCGGCGCCGGTCCAGAACAGGTGCACGCCCACGATCAGCCCCGCCGGCGGCAGCAGCCGACCCAGGAACACCAGCGCCGGACTCGGTGGGCCGAGGTGGAGGGCCCGCGGGCGCGCGCCCCAGGCGCGATCCGCGCCGAAAGACCAAAGCACGATCACCGCCAGCGCCAGCACCACCGACTCCAGCATCGTGTCCACGGCGCGAAAGGCAATCAGCACGGCGGCGACGGGATTACCCAGTTCCGTGACGGCCTGATGGCTCGCCACGGGTGCGACCAGGTTGGGGGCGGGCGACGGCAGACCCAGCACCACGGCAGCCAGCACCAACGTAACCCCCAGACACAGCAGGGCGATCGAGAGCCGGGCGGGTAGGCCCGGCGCGGGCTGATCGGTTTCTTCGCCCAGCCTGGCCGCGGCGGTCAGCAACAAGAGCCCCATCAAGCCGCCTCCGAGCGCCGCCTCCGTGAGCGCAACGTCCATGGACCCCAGCCGCACCCAGGCGATGGCCACCAGCAAGCCGTACCCGGTGAAACCGATCACCGCAGCTCGATCACGCTGGGTCCACGTCAGCCACAGCGCCAGCACCAGCAGCGCGAAACCCAGGGGCAGGTCGGCCCAATGCGGATCTGGCAGCGACACATCGGGCATCAGCTTGTCGCCTTGTCATTGCCGTTGGCGCCGGGCGCGGCCTCGGTACCCCTCCCCGGCTCGCCACCGGTGCTCGTCTCGGCAGCCTGCGCATGAATGGCGCCCGCCAGCAGCTGCGCGGAGGCGCCGCCGACCAGGACCGCCACCAGCCAGAGCGCGATGAGCTTGAGGGTGCCGAAGGGCCAGCTCGCTTGCGGCAGGAGACCGATCACGACCAGCCCCAGCCCGAGGTTATCCGCCTTGCTCAGGGCATGCAGCCGGCTCAGCGCGTCGGGAAACCGCACCAGCCCCACCCAGCCCGCAAAGAAGAAGAAGGCGCCGAGCGAGACGAAGACCGCGGTGAAAGCGTCTGCCAAAGACATCAGTCACCCGCCGGCGAATCGCCGTTGGAATGCGAGCTGGGCGCCGACACCGGACGAGCGGCTGTGAAGGCGCCTGGATTGGCGCCCAACCCGGCGACGAAGGCGATCGCGGCAAAGGCCGCGAGCAGTGCCAGCAACAGGGCCAAGTCCGTCGTGGCCGTCAGATCGATGGCGCTGCCCAGGAGCAGTAGCGCCGCAACGCCGCCGGTGCCGA
This sequence comes from Thiohalocapsa sp., assembly GCF_022340605.1. Classification (GTDB taxonomy): domain Bacteria; phylum Pseudomonadota; class Gammaproteobacteria; order Chromatiales; family Chromatiaceae; genus Thiohalocapsa. Next base: position 31,405 of record NZ_JAJDNQ010000119.1, on the reverse strand, counting down.
GCAGTTGTACCGCCATCAGGCGCTCCGCATCGCCCGGGCCCCGCAGAACCCGCACCAACCCGAGCAAAACCGTGAGCAGAATGAAGACACCCGCGATCAAGAGGAAGCCTGTCATGAACGGTCCTCCACGCGCCCGGCGGCGCCGGCCGCCCCCAGTTGTGGGAACAGGGCCTGCACAAACAGCGCCTCGTCCGCGGCCAAACTACCCGCGACGTCCTGACGCACGTCGAGGCAGTGGTACAGCACTTCGCCCGGTCGCCCCGCGTCGACTGCCAGGGTACCGGGCGTCTGGCTGGTCAATGCGCCAAACAGCGCCCTGCCCGTGCCGGGGGGCAACACCGTGTGCTGATGAACGAAGCCGAGCGCCAATGGCAGACGCGGATCCAGCGCCCGGCGCGCCACGTCGAGCCCGCCGAGCAGGGACTGCTTCAGAAAGCGCAGCACGAACCGCAGCAACGGCCAGGGTCGTGGCGCGCCCGAGCCCGGCGGCAGCAGCCGCAGGCTGAGCAGCGCCGCACCCCCGGCGGTGACTGCGCCGACCGCCCAGTCGAGGCCGATTGCCGCAAGCGAAAAAGCGTCCGGCTCCAGCAACAGCAGCCAGAAGCCGAACAGGAGCAGAGACCGAATTATGAACGCGACGGATCGACTTATCGTCATGGTGCTCAGGCTGCTACTTGCCGCGGGCAATGGCGACCACGCCCGCGGCAGTTTGGAGTTGCTCCGCAACCGCCGCGCCAGGCGCTGCGCAGGTTCCGCGGGCGGATCTCTAACGCGCCGACGAGCGCCTAGGTCGGCCGTACCGATTCATCCCCTGGCCGCCTTGGTCTCCGGCGTCGCCGTGCGGTACAACAACCACATCGAAAGCCCAAGGACCACAAGCTCGGCCGTCAACAGGATGAGCAGCGTCAGCAGGCTGATGCCGTCCAGCGCGGAGATGGACTGGTTAGGGTTGCCGCCGATTTGCGGGGAGACCATGAGCCCGGTCTGCGGGTTGGCCAGCATCACGAACAGCAGGCGGCTGGCCGTGCCGATCAGTATCAGCATCGAGAATACGATGCCAATCCCACTGGCCCAGATGCCGATCCAGACGGTCTTGATGACTCCGCCACCGCTGAGACCCGGATCACCGGCAGCGATACGGTGACCAAGCCGCGGATAACGGAAGAACCAGAACGCCGTGAAGATGGTGACGATCAGGCTGCCGTAGGAGAGATAGTTGCTGAGGTCGATGCCCTTACGTGCGGCGGACACCGGCGAGAAGCCGAAGATCATGTACACCGCCAGCACCAGCGGTACGGCCAGCAACAGCAGTTGGATGAAGAAGCCGATCCAGCCGAGCTTGGCAAACGTCGCCCCGAGTTGCTCGGGATTTTTCGGGGGCCAGGGTGCGACAGGCATATACAACGCTCCGATTTCGAAGGTGAGAGGGTACACAAAGGCCCGCGAATACCACCACGTCCATTGTGGTAGCAAATGCCAGTGGTGATACAGGCGGGATATCGAGAGCAAATGTGCTTCGCGTGTGCGATTGCCGAGCCCGATCGACCAACCGGGATCGCTTGCTCATGACGCAGGTCCCGAGCGTGTCGATGAATCGAGCCTCGCAAGCAGGAAGAGCCAGGTGACCAGCACGAAGGACGCAGTCAGCGTCGGCACGCCAAAGGGCGTAATAAGGGCCACCATCGCCCCCTGTGCCAGCACCGTAAGCACGGTGGCCAGCAGCGCATAAATGGCGGTGCGCACGCCGGGGCGCTGGAACACGGCGCCCAGGGCGACCGCCGTCAACAGCGGATTGAAGCCCACCAGCCCGGCCGTCACCAACTGGCTCTCGGCCCCCATCAGGTGCGCCACCAAGAGCGCGATCAGCGCGCCCGCGAGCGCAAGGCCCGCCGCTCGCCGCGAGCCCACTGCCAGTCCGGCCAGGATCAACAAGCCAGACGGCACATAGCCCTTCACGAACACCTGGGAGAGGCTGTGTGCGACGCCCTCGAGGAACGCGAGGGGTCGCAACGGGTCCGCGGCCTCCGGTGGGATCGGCGCCATGAACCCGACGTCGGGCAGTGCCGCTGCATCGACGCCGCTAAAGGCGTTGGACGCGAGCAACAGCATCAGCGTGACCAGCACGAAGGGTGCCGTCAGCACGGGAATGCCAAGCGGCTTCAGCGCCTCGGCGAGCGCGCGCGTCGCAATCACGCTCACCAACGCACCGAGCACGACGAACACCCACAGCAGCGGCGACGCGGCGAGAAAGGTCGGCAGCGCGATGCCGAGCAGGAAGGCGTTGTAGCCATAGAGCCCGGCGGCGAGCCCGGCCGCGTCCACCCGCAGCCAGCGGGCCGTCAGGGTCGCTACCAGCACCGCGAGCAGCCCGCCCACAGCGACTTCCGGTACCCCCAGCGCAACCGCACCCCAGCCAATCGCGACCAGGAACAAAAGCCCCGACAACGCGTTGTCCTGGAACAGCACCTGCCCGATGCCGCGCAGGTTCCAGTCCAGGAAGCGCAACAGCGCGGAGCCCTCGCAGGCCCGCCGCCAAGGCATCGATGCGCCCGTCGTCGTCATGCCGTGTCCTCCGCTTGTGCAGCCATGACATCGTTACTGACCAACCCGTCATGCCCGAATCGCTGACTTTCACCGCCAGAAGAAGGGCGCAGACAGCGGCGCACCGGTCGCCTCCGCCCGCACAATGGCCCAGAAGCGGCGCATGGCGGCTCTCACCTGCGCCGCCTCTCGGCCCAGCACCTTGAAGATCAGCCCGGCGTCGTTGGGCAGCCGGCAGGCGCCGCAGGCGACACCATCGGCGAGATCGACCGCGGCCTCGGTGCGGGCCTCGATGCGCTCGGCGACATCGGGCGGCGTCAGCACCACGGCGTTGCCGAGCACGTCGAAGTCCCCCATGACGCCCGTCTGGCGCAGCGACCGCCGTGCCGGCTCCAGCAGGAGCCGCTCGGTGAAGAGCAACCGGCCGTCGGGGCGCGTCGCCGTCATAGCAAGTTGCAGCAGAGCCGCGCCGAAGCACTCGTCCGGGCGATGGTGCTTGCGCCCCGGCAGCAGGATCTCACCGTAGAGTAGCGTTGCGGTCTCGGACAGCTCAATCGTGGTTTCACTTAAGAAGCGCGCGCCGCGATGGGGGATCAGCGGCTCGGGCAGGAATTCCAGGTAGGCGCCATCCTCCAGCCTGATGGCTTGGGTCTGCGCGGCGTAATTTGCGTCCATGCTGTGGATCTTGGTCGCCGCCTGGGTGGTGACGTGCGCGCGCGCTCCCGGGCCAAGCTGCAATTTCAGCGTGAGCCGGTCGCCTTGCAGTACGCAGCCGGTAGTGGTGATCATGAACACCCAGGCGAAATCCGGCAGCGCGGCCTCGGGGTACAAGGCCCGTTGCACGAGGCAGGGTATGCGGCGATCCAGCTCGGCGAGGACGGTGCACGCTCCGCGACGCTCGAAGCCGAGCCGCAGGAAGCCGTTCTTGCCGACCGCACCGCTGCGCATCTGCGCCGGCTCGTCGCGGAATGCCGCCGGTTCCGCGAAGACGGACCCGGTGCGGGCGCCAACCACGGCGGCGCCCCCCAACGGCCGCGACGGGGTGCCTTGGCCGTTGGCAGCGGCCATCACACCGAGCGCCGCTCAGGCAGCGCGAGATCGAACAGGAAGTCGCGCCGGATCTGTTCCACCAGCTCAGGGATGCCCGCGCCTGTCCTGCAATTGGTGAAGAGGAACGGCTTCTCGCCGCGCATGAGTCCGGAGTCCCGTGCCATCACGTCCAAATCCGCGCCGACGTAGGGGGCGAGGTCCGTCTTGTTGATCACCAGAATGTCGGACTGGGTGATGCCGGGGCCATTCTTGCGCGGGATCTTGTCGCCGGCGCCAACGTCAATGACATAGACGAAGAAGTCCACCAGCGCGGGCGAGAAGGTAAGCGTCAGGTTGTCGCCGCCGCTTTCGATGAGCACCAGGTCGGCCTCCGGGAAGCGCGCCTCCATATCCTCCACGGCGGCGAGGTTCATGCTCGGGTCCTCGCGTACAGCCGTATGCGGGCAGGCACCCGTCTCCACGCCCAGGATGCGCTCCTCGGCCATCACGCCCTTCAGCGTGCGCTGCACGTGCTTGGCGTCCTCGGTGGTGACGACATCGTTGGTCACGATGAGCACCCGGATATCGAGCGCCAGCAGCGGCGGCGTGATGGCCTCGATGATCGCGGTCTTGCCGGAGCCCACCGGGCCGCCGATGCCGACGCGGGTGATCTTCTTGCTCATGACCTGCCTTCCGCTTCGATCAGTTCCAAAGAGACGCTGATAATGGACTTGCTGCCCATTTTCAGCACGCAAAGCGAAAAGCGTGGTTTTCGCTTTACTTCATGTTCAGAGGCTCAACGCCTTTGAACATGCCGGGGCATCCATGGCCCGGAGGGAAAACGCAAAAATCGGCGTTTCCCTAGCTCATGAAGAGCCGCACGGAAGCCTTCACATGGACCGCCGCCAGCACCTCGGTGAGGGGTGCGAAGCCGGCCATGTCCTCTAGCCGCGCGTCCGCGGCATGGGTGTAGGCCGCGTCCACGTCGCTATTGAGTCGGTACAGCAGTCGCTGGGTCGCGATGTGGTCGATGCGCATCAGCCGCAGCGCGGCACCGAGAAGCATCGCCGCGACGCCGTACTGGTGCACCGCGAAGGCGTCTCGCGCGGGCAGGCCTTGCGCCGCGAAGACGCTGCCGAGCGCCACGGGGTAGCAGCTGAAGGCGGTGCCCGCCGCGACGCGCTCGCGCCACGCGATGAGCAGTGGCGCATCGATCACCGCGGCCCCCAGCTCCGTGAGCTTGCGGCCCATGCGCAAGGACATGGTCCGGGCTTCGCTTGCCAGCTTGCGGGCATGGACCGCCTCGTCCACCCGCGCGAGCCATGCCAAATCACCGGCGGAGGCGGCCCGATGCGCCCAGATCAGGCCAATGCCGTCGCCGAGCGCCGCCTCCTGCAACGCGGTGCGGGTGAATTCCTCCAACGTGTGAACGTCGCTCACCACGCCGGTCTGAATCGCCGACTCCAGTCCGGCCGAGAACGCGAAGCCGCCAACGGGCAGCAGCGAGTCGCCGAACTGCAACGCGCGGATCAGCGACAAGCCAGGCTGCGCCGGCACGCCCTCGCCGCCGGCGGCCCAGTGACTGGCAGACCCGAAGGCGGCGCTCACGACGCATCCCCATGGGCATGCGGATGCCGGTGCACCGGCCCCTCCGCGCCTCCGAACAAGCGCCGCGACTCGTGCGGGGCCAGATATGGCACAACATCGGCGCCGGGCAGGAACTCCCAGCGTATGCCCTCGAAGCCGTGAGTCTGCATCACCGACGCCATGACCTTGCGATCGACGGTGAGCGGCACAAAGACCCGATCGCCCTTGACCAACGCCGGCCAATGCTGATTGCCGAGCGCATGACCCAGCTCCACGCAGGTCCGCAGCGCGAGCTCGATCGAACCCTGTGCGACCTCGTCCAGATGCACCACCATCACGTCGCGCAGGCGAACGCGCACGATCACCGCAGCGGGCGCCGCCGACACCTGCGCATCCCACAGCAGGATATCGCCGTTGTGCAGGAACGTGCCCCGCGGCAGGGAAATGGCCAGCTCGGTACCGCCCGCGGTGTGCTTGCGCAGGCGGCTCTTCTGTGCCTCCCAATGGTCCAGCTCCAGCACATCCAGCCGCGCGCCCGTGAGGCGCTCGGACCAGTCAGGCTCGGCCGCATTGCCGAGCACCTGTTCGATGAGCAACATGGCCGTGACCATCAGCTGAAGAAGTACTTTTGATTCAGCGAGACGGTGCGCAGTGGCTCCACCGTGGCATGCACACCGTCCACGGTCACGGCGAAGGTCTCTGGATCCACCTCGATGTTCGGCGTGGCGGCATTGCGCACCATATTCGCCTTGCCGATCTTGCGGGTGTTAACCACCGGCGCCACCCGCCGGCGCAAGCCCAGACGCCTTTGAATGCCAGCGTCGAAAGCCGCGCGCGACACGAAGGTGTAGCAGTTGTCGGTCAGCGCCTGACCAATTGCACCGAACATGGGCTGGTAAAGCACCGGCTGCGGCGTCGGTAGCGAGGCGTTCGCATCGCCCATCAGCGACCAGCTGATCATGCCATTCTTCAGCACGAGCTTCGGCTTGGCGCCAAAGAAGCCCGGCTCCCAGAGCACGAGGTCCGCGACCTTGCCCACCTCCACCGAGCCCAGCAGGTGCGAGATGCCGTGCGCGATGGCCGGGTTGATGGTGATCTTCGAGACGTAGCGCAGCACGCGGAAGTTGTCGTTGCCCGGTGCGTCTTCGGGCAGTTTCCCACGCTGGGTCTTCATCGCATCGGCCGTCTGGATGCAGCGCAGCCAGCATTCACCAATACGGCCCATGGCTTGGGAATCGCTGGAGAAGATCGAGATGATGCCGAGATCGTGCAGCACATTCTCCGCGGCGATGGTCTCCGCGCGGATGCGGCTTTCGGTGAAGGCGACATCGGACGGGATGTCCGGGCTCAGGTGGTGACAGACCATGATCATGTCGTACAGCTCGGCCTGCGAGTTGATGCCGTACGGCAGGGTCGGGTTGGTGGAACCCGGCAGCACATTGGGCAGGCTCGACACCTTGATGATGTCCGGCGCATGGCCGCCACCGGAGCCCTCGGTGTGGAACGAGTGGATGGTGCGGCCCTCGAAGGCGGCGATGCTGTCCTCGACGAAGCCGGACTCGTTCAGCGTGTCCGTGTGCATGCAGACCTGCACGTCCATGTCGTCGGCAACGCTCAGCGCCGCGCGGAGCACTGACGGCGTCGTGCCCCAGTCCTCGTGGCACTTGAAGCCCACCGCACCCGCGGTGACCTGCTCCACCAGCGCGGCCTTGCCGAAGCCGTGGCCCTTGGCGAGGATGCCGATGTTCATCGGCCAGCCTTCGAAGGCGCGGAGCATGTTCTCGATGTTGCCGGGCCCCGGTGTCACCGTGGTGGCATTGGAGCCATCCGACGGGCCAGTGCCGCCGCCGATGAGTGTCGTCGTGCCGTTGGACAGCGCCGCATGGGCCTGCTGGGGCGAGATGAAATGGATGTGGGTATCGATGCCGGCGGCGGTCAGGATCAGGTGCGAGCCGGAGATGGCGTCAGTGGCGAGTCCGCATTCCAGGCCCGGCGTGATGCCGTCCATGACCTTCGGATTGCCAGCCTTACCGATGCCGCAGATGCGCCCGTCCTTAATGCCCACATCGGCCTTTACGACACCGAGCACGCCATCGATGATCGTGACATTGGTGATGACCAGGTCCGGCGCACCGCCCGCACGGGTGAGCTGATTGTCCATCCCCTGCCCTTCGCGCAGGCTTTTGCCACCACCGAAGACCACCTCATCGCCGGCCGGGCCGCGCAGGTCTCGCTCCACTTCCACGAAGAGCCCGGTATCACCGAGCCGGATGCGGTCACCGGTCGTGGGGCCGTAGAGGCCGACGTACTCGCTGCGTGAAATGGACGCCATGACGCTCTCCTGACCTCGATAAGGGCGCGCTGATTCGGTAAGGGCGCGCTTGAAAGGCATTTCGGTACTACGCCGAAGCTCGCCAACGGGTCCGCGCCGAACCTGCCGACGCGGCCCTCAAGGCTTGCCGGATGCTTGACCACCGCTGGAGCAGAAACCACGCAATTGGAGCAGCTCCAGCGCACGCGCCTGCTGCTGCGCGCCGAACTCGCCTGCGGTGGCGCCGTCCACCAGATTGTTGAAGCCGTAGGTCTCGCGCCTGCCGCGATAGGGCACCAGCTCCACTTCGCGCTCATCACCGGGCTCGAAGCGCAGCGCCGTGGACGCAGGGATCAGCAGGTGCCGGCCGAATGCCGCCGCACGATCGAATTCCAGGGCGCGATTGACCTCGAAGAAGTGGAAATGGGAGCCCACCTGCACCGGCCGGTCGCCGGTGTTGCGGACCTTGAGCCTGGTCACCGGGAGATCATCGTGGAAGGCGACTGGATCCGCGGCACAGACGTAGCCACCAATCTCCACCGCAACCGTCGCCGGATCGACGTCCGGCGCTACCGCTGGACCTGCTTTCACTTGAGCCATACAGCCCTCCTGCAAGCCATCTATTGAATTGGGGAGTGAACGGTGACGAGGCGGCTCCCATCGGTGAAGACCGCCTCGATCTGTACCGACGGAATCAGATCTGCGACGCCCTCCATGACGTCGTCCTTGCTCAGAAGCGAGCGAGCCTCGGTGACCACTTCATCGATGGTCTTACTGGCACGCGCCCCATCGAGACAGGCCGCGGAAATGATCGCCACCGCCTCGGGGTGATTGAGCTTAATCCCCTTGTCACGGCGTTGCTGGGCGACGTTCGCCATCATGTAGACCAATAGCTTGTCGAACTCTCGGGGGGTCAGATGCATGGTCCGCTCATTCGCCGATCTTGCGTGCCAGTAACCGTAATTGCACGCGTGCTGTGCGTCAAGGCACCAGGCGCTTAGCTCACGCTAAAGCTCATTTTTCTCGCGTCCAAGCTCATTCGGGGTTAGGTGTCGTCAGGCCGGTTTCGGCCCTGCTATGCTTCTGGCGCCTCCCCGCCCGCGACACCCAACCAGCCGGAGTCAACATGGCCGCAAACACCGATCAGCCCCCGACCAACCGGAAGGAGATCACCCCGCGCAACGCGCAGGACAACCTGATCCTGCTCATCGTCGCCGCCTATGCGTCCGTATTCGTGATCTTCGGCTTGGTGGTGGACGGGCCGACCGACGTCGCGCGCGGCCTCACCGCGATCCTGACGTCCCGTGACACCCTGCTCACCGACTACTTCGGCGTCGGCGGTGTCGGCGCCGGACTCGTGAGCGCCGGGCTGCTGACCCTCGTCGTCAGCGGCGTTTACTACCTGGCCCGCGCGCGCATGACGGGTGCGGCGGTGGCCTGCCTCTTCCTGGTGCTGGGCTTTGGGCTGTTCGGCAAGAACCTGCTCAATATCTGGTTCATCGCCGCCGGCGTCTGGCTGTACGCCCGCTTCCGCGGCGAGCCCTTCGCGCAACACATCAACACGGCGTTCTTCGGCGTGGCACTCGCACCCCTCGTATCCGAGATCCTGTTCAGCAGTGCGCTCGCGCCGGCCGTTAGCATCCCGCTGGCCATGGCCACCGGGGTGGTGGTCGGGTTCATCCTGCCCGCGGCCGCGGCGCAGCTGTTCAAGGCGCACATGGGCTTTGCGCTCTATAACATGGGCTTTACCGCCGGACTGGTGGGGACCCTGGTGGTCGCGCTGTACAAGTCCTACGGCTTCGTGCCGGACCCGGTGTTCGTCTGGACCACCGGCAACAACCTGCTCCTCGGCAGCTTCATGGGGGCGCTGTTCGCGTCCCTGGTGATCCTGGGGCTGGTGCTGGACCGCGGGGCGCTGCGCAAGCTCAGGCAACTGCTGCGCCTGTCCGGGCAGGCGCCGAGCGATTTCATCGCCACGGTGGGTCTCGGTGCGACACTCATCAACATGGGCCTGAGCGGCGGGCTGGCGCTGGGCTACATCCTGGCCATTGGCGGGGACATCAATGGCCCCGTGATCGGCGCCCTGCTCTCGGTCGCGGGCTTCGCGGCCTTCGGCAAGCACGTCTTCAACATCACACCCATCATGGCGGGGGTGTTCCTCGGCTCCTTGGCCAAGCCCTGGGGCGTCGCCGACCCGTCCATCCAACTCGCAGCGCTCTTCGCCACCAATCTTGCCCCCATCGCCGGCCACTTCGGGTGGCGCTGGGGCATCGTGGCGGGCTTCATCCACTCATCCGCTGCACTCTCCGTGGGATCGGTGCATGGCGGGCTGAATCTCTACAACAACGGCTTCGCCGCGGGCATCGTGGCGTCCATCCTCGCACCGGTGATCATCGCCATACGAGAACGGCGGCAGGGTCGCGCAGCCGACAAACAGAGTCCGGACTGAGACTCGGAAAACGCCCGTGGATTGGCGTCGCCGGCAATTGCCTGGCGCGCCGCCCCCGGGCTCACCATTCATAACCAAGCTTCAGCCTCAGGGTCTGGTCGGTGGGCTTGGCATTGACCGCGGGCGGGTCGTCGTGGTCGATCTCATACTCGATGCTGCCCACGAACCCCGCGCTCAAAGGAGCGCGCAAGCCGAACCAGGAGACCGATAGGTCTTTGGATTCTTCGCTGAGCGCAGTGAAAGCCATTCCGTGCAGGTAGAATTCCAGGCGGTCCCCAAGCAAGCCCTGCTGATAGTCCACGAAGAGACCCGGCCCCCAGTACGACTCGTTGGCGTGTGCGTAATAGTCCTCGTTCAGGTACGTGGGTCCCAACTCCACGCTGAACCGGGCACCGCCTGTCTCGAACCTATAACCCAGCGCTGGAGCGGCGATCGTACGCAAACGCACGTCGGCGAAGCGGTCCTTCTTGAGACGCAGCCACGCCGCGCCGTACCAACGGGTGTCCGGGAAAAAACGCGAGTACTTGTTGTTCAGCTTCCATTTGTTGGCCGTCTGCTCGCCGTCCGTGGTGTCGTATTCGAGCTCGCCATAGGTCTCGAGCTCGCTCCAGCGCCGGCGATAGCGCAGGGTCATATCCATATCCAGCTCGGTGGCGTCCGTGTTGCCCGTGTCGTCCTCCAGGGCTAGATTGACGGCGCCGCTGAATTTGCCGCCGTGCCCCGTCTCCCAAGCCTCAGGCTGGATGAGGCGTACCTGCTCCGGCGACACGGTGAGGGGCTCGCTCTCGGTGGGCGTTTGCAGGCGCAACGTGTCATCCTCCCGTCGGAGCGCGGCGACGGAGAGGACCGTCTCGTCCTCGAGCACGACCGGCACGGGGGCGTCCAGCTTCACCTCCCTGACCTGCGCCCAATCGAGCGCGATCGCCCCGGCGGCGTACTGTGTGCGAATTATGAGCTCACTGCCTTCCTCACGCACCACCTCGCCGGTGAAGCGATCACCATTGCGCATGATGACGGTATCCGCCGCCGCCGGCTGGACGAGCATGGCCAACCCCAGCGCGGCGGTCCGGATCGGCGAAGTAGTGCCCGCGGCACACCGCGAACGCCGTCGTAGCAGGCGCCGATGGACTGGCCATCCCGTCCGGGAACCGACACGGAAGCGGAAGAACGCAATGGGTGATAACGAGTGATTCAGCATGGTATCAGCGAACGTCATGTCCTGATGCGTGTACGCGGAAGGCGGCCGCCTGATCTGCGATCGAGAAGGAGCCCCAAGGTCCGGATGCTGTGCACGGGCCAGTCGGATGGCTGGATGAGACCGAGGCGATGGACAACCGCCGTCCATCATCGTACCCGATCGGTCCCTGAATGGCCGATCCCCGAACAGCGTCGCAGCACAGATTTCGTCCGCCATAGCTAAGATCTCGTTCAATGCGCCCCTGCTCAAGGAGCTGCGGATGATCGCGCTGCTGCGCCAAGTGGCCGACCCGGGCCACAGCGAGGGAGCGCTCTGGGCCGGGATGCGCATGCACCGCATCGCCTCCGAGCGCATGGTGGAGTTGGGCTATTCCTCGAAGCTCAATGCCGAATGGGCCTTTCTGGTCATGTTGCGCGACGAGGGTCGACGCGCGGCGGGCGAATTTCTGGAGCGCCACGGCGATGACCTCGGCCGGCGTCCGACGCTGGACTTCGACCACCTGCTGGAGGGCATCTGATGGGCTCGATGATGGGACTGATGGGCATCCTGGCCGGTTTGGGCCTGCTGATCTGGCTCGCCTATCGCGGCTGGAGCGTGCTGCTGCTGACGCCGCTCGCGGCCATGCTGGCCGCTGCCTTCGCCTTCGAGCCCTTGCTCGCGGACTGGACTCAGACCTTCATGGCCGGCGCCGCCGGCTCCATCGCGCAATTCTTTCCGAATGGTCTCCATCGTCGGCGCGCTGCTGGCGCTGGCGGCGGTGATCGTGCTCGGGACGCTGTTCGGCTCCTTTTGAGCATCGGCCGCGACACCAACGACTGTGCCCATGGCATGTGCGTTTGCAGGGTCCTCCGCCGCGCTCCGGCCTCCATGCTCCCACCGCCCATCGCCTGTGCGCTGGTCATCTCGTTCTTCCCGACGACCACCCCATGAGGAAATTGCCCCATGAAGCATCAAGCCATTCCCGCCGCCATCCTGACCCTCTGCCTCGGGCTCGCGCCCACCGTCGGCGTCCAGGCGCAGCCGGACCTGCAAACACACCCCATCAAGGCGATGGGAGCGCGTACCACCCTCGAAGGCAGGGTCGTGGTAGTAAACGCGGACACCCGGATGATGACCGTCCGCACGCCCGATGGCACCTTTGAAGTGCTACGCATCCCGCCGGAGGTCTCGCGACTAGACCGAGTGCGCATCGGCAATCAGGTGCAGCTCACCGAGACCACCGCCGCGCTCATTACCTTGCAAACGGGCCGGGATGCCGGTGCCATGGGTCGGCAAGCCACGACTCACGTCGAGCGCAAGCCCGGCAGCAACCGGCCGGCCGGAACGCTGCAAAACCAGGTGCGCCTATTGGGCCAAATCGTTGGCGTCGATCCGAGTGCCGGCACTGTCGAGATCCGGGGGCCCCATCAAACACGCACCCTCGAGCTGGAAGACAAGGCCGCGTTGAGCCGGCTCAAGGTCGGCGACGGCGTCGTCCTCACCCTCTGGCACACGATGACCGGCGAGATCACCGTGCGCTAACGCCCGCTCGCGAGCGGGCCTGCCGGCCGGCCCGCGGACCAGCGCGCATTCAACCTGGTGCATTCATGCGGAAGTATCGAGGCCACGCTCAAGGCCGCCCGCGGCGCTGATCCGTATCGACCTGGAGGTCGACACTCGCTCGCGCCGGACAGCGAACGGGATCGACGATCCACGGGCGCGGCGGCAGCGGATTGCGAGGCGTGCGCAGTCGACCGAGCGCAGCTCAGTCCCGCACGCCGCCGTGTGCGCCGTTGGCGCGCTCGATCCAGCCGAGCACACGCCGCTCTTGATACGCATAGAAGGGGTTGTGACGCAACCGCAGCAGCCATTGCGCCGGGACCTTCAGGACGCCGCGCTCACCGCGTATCGCGAGCTGCCCGAGGAACACCTGACCCGGGGTCTTCGGGGGATACTGACCATACAAGGGGTCGTCCGGCGGAAACGGCAAGTCGACATGCGACAACGAGATGGTGTCGTCCGGCCAGTCGGCCGCGAGGCGCTCGGTGCGCACGGCCGCGGCCGCGAAGGGCGGCTTGTGGCGGACGACCACCCGGCGACTGTCCGCCGACTCATTGCCGACGAGCGTGATGACAAAGGGCAAGGTGTCGTCCGCCATCAACTGTTCGGTGAGCGCCCCGGTATCGGCAACGAGTAACGGCGACTTCAGCGCATAACGATTGATATCGTAGAGCAGAAGCTCGTGCGTGTCCGGTGCCAGGTGCCGCAGCAGGTTCTCGACGGCGGACCGCGGCGAGACCGTCGCGTCCACGACGGTCAACAGCACCAGCGTCGACGGAAAGCCGGCGATTGGCGCCTCGGCCGCCATGCGCTGAATACGGCGCGTGGTCGCACGCGTCATGCGATGGACCTGAAAACTCGCGTTGGCCGTGAAGGCGTTGTAGTTGAATGGATCGAACTCCGGCACCAGGCTCGTCCAGGCCAGCTGCTCCAGCCCCGGCAGCTGGCCCATCAGGTCGAACAAACGCGTCAGCTTCGCGAGTGGTGTGACGCCGACGGCGGGCGAGACCAGCACGAGGCTGGCGGGGACGGCGAGGTCCGCGTCGTCCATGGCATCCAGCGTATAGTCGAGCGCGAGGGCGCCACCGGTCGAGTACCCGATGATATGAATGGGCTTGCCGTCGACGGCGGCGGCGAGATGCTGAGCGCCCAATCGTGTCGCCGCGGCCATGTCCTCCCAGGTCACGGTGAGCAGACCCGCCGGCGCGGTGCCGTGCCCCGGCATGCGCAGCCCCAGCACCCGATAGCCCTTGTCGTAAAGCGCCTCGCCGAGCGCGCGCAGGCTGTACGGCCCGTCGGACATGCCGTGCAGCAGCAACACGCCGCCCACCGGATGCTCGGGGATAAGCTCGAAGGTGCGGTTCCAGTTGGGGTGCCGCTGCCTGGGATCGGATGCGCTGCCCGGGCTGAAGCGGTTCAGCCGTTGCGCGGGGCCGGTCGGGGTCTTGGCATAGACCTTCGCATCCAGCTCGTCATACAGACGGTCTTCCAGGGCCAGGTAGTCATCGAGGCTTGCGACCTCCTGCGCTTTGGCAGCGGTGAATTCCTCGTCCAGATCGACCTGATGCCAAAGCTCTAGTGGCGGCTGCGCGCGCGCCCAAAGCACATAGGCGATCACGATCGCCGCGACCGCTCCGAGCAGGGCGATACCCACACCGCCCAAGAGGCGTCTCCCAAACCGCGTGAATCCAGCCATCATCAGCTCCCGATCCCGACGGCGAAGCCGGGCTTGTGGTGTCAGCCGCTCTTGCGCATGAAGCGGCGCTCGGCTCAATCGAGCCACCCGAGCAGGTCGCGTGCGATCGACCACCGCGGCGGCCGTGTCGCATCAATCTCGCCGAGCATCCAGTAGCGATACAGCTTATCGACAATGCCGGCGCTGCGCGCGTTCTGCAGCCAGGCATCGAAAAACGTCAACAGCTCGCTGTCTCCCGCTGCCACCGCATACCCGAACGGCGCCAGCAATATCGGCGTTGGCGTAACCAGGGTGTAGCGGGGGAAACGGATGCTCCAGGCGGCGCCCTCCTCGGCGGACATCAGCAGGGCGTCGAAGGCCGGCGGTTGCGCGGCCAGTAGTGCGTTCAACTCGGCGTTGTCGGTGAACCGCAGGGGCTCGGCGTGCGGCAGCAGCTGCGATAGAAACTGCAACTGGGCGGGCTCGTCGGCCACCGCGATGCGCAAGTCACTCTGCGCGCGAATTGCGCGCCAAGTGCGGAAGCTGCGCCGGCGCCAGTCCTCCACCACCAAGCCCACCGCGCCGTTCAGCACCGGCTGTGTCAGCGTGAAATTCAGTGTCGTCTCCGGCGCGATGGGTAGCAGGGACATGAAGACGTCACAACCGCCTGCATCCAGCCGCCGGGCAGCATCCTTAGCGGATTGCACCGGCAGGAATTCGATGCGTGCAGACAGATGCCGCGCGAAGCGGTGGGCCAATTCGATGTCGAAACCCACCAAGTCGCCCGCACTGTTGAAGAACGCAGACGGATAATCGCTGCCGCGATAGCAGACCCGCAACACACCGCTGTCCTGGATGCGGGCGAGCGCTGTGGCGCCGCGCCGCAGCGCTTGCGTCCCGGGCCATGCCCGAAACACCTGGTGCGGCTGCGGCTCGCCCCGCAGCGCCAACCCGGCCAACACCTTATCGGTGGTGAACGGGGCTACGAAGACATGGGTATAGAAGGCGCGAACGCCGATCAATATCGCGGCCAGCAGCGCCAGCGTGATCACGACGAAGCCGAGCAGCCGCTTCGGGACGACGCGCAGCCGACCCTGCATGGCGTAGGAGCCGATCAGCGCCAGGGCGATGACATGCATGCCTGCCGCCAGGGTCCCGAAGCGAGCCGCGACCACATCCATGGTCACGAACACCTGAAACAGATCCGCCGGCATCCGCAGCAGATCGAACAGGAATGGCAGCGCCAGCACCGTGCCGCCGAACAGGCTCGCGAGGCCGGCCCCGGCAATGATCGGATAGTCCACGACGTCGACCCCTGCACCGATGAACCAACCCGCGAAAGGCACGAACAGCAAGGCCATGATCAGACCCATGTTCGGGAACGGGAAGGCCGCCGGCACGAGGATGTCGATGGCCGACTTGGCCTCCGGGTCCGGCTTGCTCGTCTCCGGGTCTGCCTCGGCCAGCAGTCGCTTGCCGTCCGCGGCCAGTACGGGCAACACGATCAGCAGGCTGGCAGTGGCGAAGGCCGTCACCAACGGCCCGCGGAACGCACGCAAGACATCCCAGTAGCGAAGCGGCGTCAGCAACGCCACGAGCCCCGGCAAGATCCACAGGCTGAGGAGCAGCGCGAGGGACGAGTGCAGCACCAGGTAGACTTGCAGCCTGGCGAGGTCGCCCACGTCGATGGTGCCGGCCGCCGCGGCGGTGATGGCGAAGACACCATAGGGTGCGAGCCGGCCAATGAAGCCCGTGACGCGCATCAGTGCCTCGCCAACCGTGGACAAGACATCCAGCAACCCGTCTTTGCCCGGCACCTGGATCAACGCGACGCCCAACAGGATGCTGAAGATAACCACCGCCGGGACGATGGCGTTGGACAACGCGTAGAAGACGTTGGATGGAATGTACAGGCGCAGAAAGTCGACCGGTGGCTGGTCTTCGATCTGGCTGGTGCTGAAGAAGGACGCCGACGGCCAATCCGGGAAGGCCAGTGGCGCGAGGAAAACGATGGCGAGACCGATGGCCCAGAGGAGCAACAAAATGCTGCCGGCCTTGAGGGCCAGGTTCCTGGCATCCTGCAGATCCAACCGCCCGAGCGAGGTGATCAGCGCCACCATCACGTACGGAATCACCGTGATCTGCAGGGCGGCGATGAAGATATCGCCGCCGACTCGTAGGAAAGCGGCGCGCTCGCCGAAAAAGAGGCCGGTCAACAGGCCGAGCCCGAGCCCGATAAAGACCTGCGTCGCGACCGACATGCGCCGACGCGATCTCGGCTTGAGAGTGCTCATGTGCTGACCGACCGCTTTCAGCCTTGGTGCCGTTCTCAAGGGCACCTCGAACATTTCGAGATCCCCTCAAAGCGTGACAACGTTACGCGAGTCGCCGGGTCGCTGGCAAAGTCCTCTTCCTGCCCCGCCGTCGCCTGGCACAGGTGCGCCCCGAGGCCGCGACCATTCGGCAAGTCATTGAGCGTGGTCTCTTTTAGCGATCGCGGCATGGCGACGGCCCGGCGGCGCGCCAGCATCAAAGCTGATAGTTCGGGCGCATCGGCTCAGAATCGGCGCACGCTGCGGCCCTGGCGGAACGGCCGCGTGATTCCGGCTTTCGACCACGCCTCTCGGCCGAAATTCCCATGAAAACAAGGCATCCGGATAGGTCGGTAGGGGCGCGCATCGCCCCGCCAGCGCAACGCCCGAGCAACGTCGCCAAGTTGCGCCCGCACGCCGCCTTGCGTACTGTCCGCGACGCTTAGGGAAGCGCCGATTGATTGGCATTTCCCCTGTAGGCCAGGGCGGCCCACCATTTTCAGCGGCCCAAGCGGCTCAAAATGAAGGAACCCGCGTTCGGGTTCCGGCCGATTGTTGGCCCGGAGGGCCAATCAATCGGTAGCTCCTTGGCATGCCGGACCGCGGGCTTCCGTGACCCGCCGGTCCGAGCAAACAAACCCACGCTCCTGCCCAATGGAGGCGTTATTCCGATGGGAACTCTTCGACCCCTGCCGCTTCTTTCTGCAATCCTGCTGCTGAGTCTGCCGGTCGCCACACCGGTGCTGGCGGTCACCAGCGACGACCTGCGTTTCGACACGACGGAGGATCTCGTCGCCGTCTGCTCCGCCCCGGCCGCCAGCAACGCGCAGCTGGCCTGCACCGGATTCATCGAGGCCACCGTGCAGTACCACGACGAAGTCTCCGACCAAAAGCATCTCAAGCGGCTGATCTGCTACCCGAGCGGCACCAGCATCGAGGACGGCCGCCTCGCCTTTCTGAGCTGGGCAGCCGTCCACAAGGACGACGCCAAGCTGATGGGCGAGCAGCCCGTCGTTGGCCTGGTCCGTGCCCTGGCCGACGCCTATCCGTGCCGCTGACGGCGCCACCCCCGGCATTCAAATCAGCATTCAAATCAGCATTCATACCCGCATGACACGCCCGGAGGCACTTCGAAAATGAAATACAGCCTGTTGCCCTTGCTGCTGTTGTCCGTTCTCGCACTGACGGCTTGCGGCGAAACCACCACCAGCCGCGCCGGCAGCGGCGCCATGATGGGCGCCGCCACCGGCGCCGCCATTGGCTCGCTTAGCGGCAATGCCGGTCGGGGCGCCGCGATCGGCGCCGGCGCCGGCGCTGTGGGCGGTTTCCTATTTGATCAACATCGCCGCGGCAACATCGACTGACGATCACGCGGAAACGCCGACACTCCGGCGTTTCCGGTGCCAGCCAAGAGACCCCACCGTCAGTACTCGAGCTCGAAGGCGGCGCCGGCAGCGGCGCCGCGACTGCCCACATCGCTCTCTAACCGGATCTGCGGCGCCCCCCAGCACCGCCCGCGGCTCGCCGCCTTCCAGGCCCTGCCGCGCACCGAGGTAGACACGCTCGCTCAATTGGCGTCCGCCCTCCGCCACCGGCGACGCGCCACTGCCCTTCAGGTGCACGCTACCTCCGAGCTCGGCATCGATGTTTCGCCCACGCACCAGCACCGCGCGTGGTGCAGCGCCACCAGCATCGATGCCCGCTCCACGGCCGCATCGATCGTGGCATCGCCCACCGACGCGATCGTCACCTCGTAGAGCAGCCCCATTGCATCGAGCCGGTCCACATCGGACTGGGTTGCATCGGGTCGGGCCTGCGCGGGTAAACACAGGCATGCGAGCAGCACAGCCAAGGCTGCACCGACGCCGCGGCCGCTGCCGCGGATGCCGCGGGCGCGATAGCGATGAATGGCACGGGACGCGCTTGCCGCGAGCGCATGCCGGCGGCCTGAGACCGCGCTGCGGCAGGTCGTATCCCATCGTGCCGGACCGGATGAATGGCTGCGCCTGCCAAGCAAAGGCGACCGACCTGACGCCACGCTGTCGCCGAATGGGCGCAGTGCTGATTTTCTAATCGTCACGGCACAGTATCGAGTCTGCCATTCGGCGCTGATATCGCTATCGTACGCAATGGTCTCCGCAATAGTCTGTGCAATGGTCCGCGTACATGGCAATCGCCCACAGGCCCCTGCTTACATTTCATCACCATCAAAGCACCATGAGTGATTCGACGCCAGCAATCAATGCCGCGGTGCTGCTCGCGGCACTGCTGTTGTGCTGCGCGAGTGCGCCAGCGAGCAGTGACAGCCCCGACGCCCTGAACGCATGCTCGACCATCGACGATGATCAGGCCCGGCTCGCTTGCTACGACCGCTTTATGGGGCGGGCACCGGCGACGCCCATCGCGGCCCACGCGCCCATCCTGACCGCACCGAGCCCTGCGCCCGCGATGACCGCGCCAACGGTAGCGGACGCGGCTCCAGCGGCCTCCGCCGGCGCGGGCGGCGCGTCCGGCACGTCGCTGTTGACCCGCGCATGGAGCTTCGATCCGGACAGCGATCGCTATCTCATCAAACTGTACCGCCCGAACTATCTGAACCCGGTGCGCTGGCAGAGCCGCACCAATGACCAGCCATTCACGCCCATCTTCACCGCGCTCAAGACCGACAACAGCGATCTGGACAAGGTGGAGGCCGCCTTCCAGATCAGCTTCAAGACGCGCTTCTGGGCCAGCAATGACCGCCGCTGGGGCGCCTGGTTCGCCTACACTCAACAGAGCTTCTGGCAGGTCTACAACGGCAATATCTCCAGCCCCTTCCGCGACACCAATTACGAGCCGGAGCTGAAGCTCGCCTGGCAGCCGAAGCTCCACTGGGGCGGATTCGACTGGCAACTGCTCAGCGTCGGCTACACCCACGAGTCCAACGGGCGCGCCGACCCGATTTCGCGCAGCTGGGATCGGCTGGTCGCCGAGATCGGCGTGGAAAAGGGCAACTTCGCGCTGCTGCTGCGCCCGTGGATCCGCATCGACGACGACAGCGCCGACTCCGACAACTCGGACATCATCGACTACTACGGCTACGGGGACCTGACTGCCGTGTACAAATGGCACGGCCATAGCTTTACACTGACGGGCCGTGGCAATCTGGCGCAGAAGAAGGGCGCCCTGCGCGTGACCTGGATGACCCCGCGTCTGCTGGGACCGCTGCGCGGCTACGTGGTCGGCTTCACCGGCTATGGCGATACGCTGCTCGACTACAATTTCAAGCAAAACGCCGTGTCGGTCGGAATTGCCCTGAACGACTTGCTGGACCGTTGAGTCCGCGAGGTCTGCGCGCCGCAGGCTCGGCTCGCAGTCGGCAGCAACCGGGAGTCGCGGCATCCATGCTGGGCAGAATCAGGCACTGGCTGACATTCGGCCTCGAGCAGGTGGTCATGCGCGGCGCCCTCGCCCGCTTCGCCATCATCCTCGGGCTGATCCTTGCCGTCGCGGTCATCGCCGGCGCTCTAGTGCGCGCCATCGCCCCGGGGTTCGACTCCATCGGCGAGGCGGTGTGGTGGGCCTTCCTGCGGTTGACGGACCCCGGCTATCTGGGGGACGACGTCGGCGTCGCCCGGGCTTCGGTGGCCACGGCGGTCACCGTGCTCGGCTACATCTGAAAGAATTCGCCTCGCATCCACGCGAGACCTTCGAGATCGACATCGTCTCCGAGGTCCCGGCGGCCAAGCGCCGCAAGCGCCTTGATGCCGAGGAGCTTGCGGCGGACCGCGTCCAGATTGGCCAGCACGAATTCGACTATACGGTTCCGGCCTACCTGGCGGGCATTGATCCAACCGGCTACGACAATGTGCTGCTGCTGCGTAGCGAAAAGCTCAAGACCAGCTCCGAGTCCGACGCGCGGACCATTTTGGCCCATTTGTTGCTGCGCCAACTCACCGCCGAAACCACTGGCCCACACGTGCTGATGGAACTGACCGATCCGGACAACAGCCGCCTGTTCGAGCACCGACTGGAGAACGAGCAGACCGAGATCGTCGTCACCTCCCGCGTCGTCAGCCACATCGTGGCGCGTGTGGCGCTGCGCCGGGAGCTGCGGTGCGTGTTCGACGAGCTCTTCAGCCCGGGCGGCTGCGATATCGTCTTTCGCGGGATCGCCGACTACGATGTGTCACCGGGTCGCCATGTCTTCTCCGACTTGCAGAAGGCCGTGGACGCCCGTGGCGATGTCGCCCTCGGCCTGCGCCGAGATCAAGACCGACGCAAAAAGACCGGGGGCATCCTGCTCAATCCCGGCCGCGACGAAGAGCTCGACCTCGCGGCCGAAGACGCGCTCGTCGTGCTATCCGCGGCCGACTGGTAGCTACAACTCGGAATTTGCATTTTCATGGCATTTCGCACGCGCTCCCTCGGCTGCACGCTGCTGCTCCTCTCGTTGGGTTTGCTGCCGGCGCTCGCCGGCGCAGCAGCAGCCTCACAGCCTGAGCCGCCGGCGGATGTCCAGTCCGCCGCCGTGAGCGCACCAGAAGACGCGTCGCCGCAGACGCCACCCGCCCCCGAATTGCCCTTCGACCCCGCCGCCATCGGCTTGCCGGGGCTGCCGTGGCCCATGAGCGCGCCCGGCGACTTCCAGAAGGCATTGGACCTCATCGATGCGCGGCTCGCTGACATGGACGCGCAGCTCGCCGCTGCGAACGCCAAGCTCGAGGCGGCAACCAGTGCAGCCGCGAGCCCGGTCGCCGAGCAGGCGGACGAGCAAACTCAGCGCCCAGATCAAAGCGAGCGCCACAGCAGCGAGCAGAGCGGAGACCAAGGCGAGCGCAGGGAGAATCAGAGCGAAATGGCCGGCTCCGGACCCCGCGTGGACCAAGCCGCGCTGCAAGCGACCATTGCCCGGATCGAGCAACGAATGGAGGCCCTACAGGAGCTGCGAACCGCAGTGCAGCGCAACGCCACACTGACGAGCCGGTTGGCGGAAGCAGAGGCCCAGCGCGAGCAAGTACGCGGGCAAGCCGAAGGTGTCGCGGCCGACGACATCGGCCAGGGGCCGCCGTTCCCGGTCTCGCTGCTCGATCGGCTTCAGGCCGAGTTGTCCCTGAAGCAAGGTGTTGAGGCGGTCGAGGAGACGCGCCTCGCCACCGCCAAGCGACGTCGGGATGCCGCCGCAAGCGAGTTGACCAAGCTCATCCGCGAACGGCGCGCGGCGCGAGACCGACTCAAGCAGGCCGACGCTCACGCGGCACCCGAGCCAGAGCGCGCCGCCCTCCAAGAGGCCCTCGAGCTGGCGCGGCTGAACGACCTGCGCGCGCGCGAGCAACTGGCCGCGTCCGAGCGCGCCGAGAAGCTCGCACGCGTCAAAGATGATCTTGGCGAGGTCCAGCAGGCCCTGCTGGCCAAACGCATCCGCTTTGTGGAGAAGCACGTCGTCCTGCCCCGCGAAGCCTTGGAGGAGCAGCTCGCGAAACTGACCGAGCTCCAGGAGAAGATCCGCGCTGAGATCGAGACCCTGCAACGCACGGGCGATCAGGCCGAAGCGAACCTGTATCGCGCGCAACGCCGGCTCGCCCAGGCCAGCGCCAATGCCGATCAGGCCGCGTTGAGCGAATGGGTCGCCGCCCGGCAGGCTCAACTGGTCGCGGCCCGCTCCAGCGTCGACAACCTCGACCTCGCGCTGGACATCCTCTCGCGCATGCGCACGCTTTGGGAGCTGCGCTCCCAGCTCATGAACGACCCCGAATCGGTGGACATGAAGCATTTCCTGCGGCAGGTCACCGAAGAACTCGCGGAGGCGCGCAGTGACAAGGAAAGCGTCGTCGAGCGGCTCAACGCGCTGCGCTCCATCCAGCTCGCCCAGGCGCGCCGCTTGCGCGATCCGGCCCTCGGCGACGAGGTTCGCAAAGCCATGTTGGCTCGCAGCGCGGCGCAGGAGTCGGCGGAGGCGCATGGGCGCGAATTGCTCGACATTCAGGCTGAGTTGATCTCATTGCTTCAGGGCATGCGCCACCAGCTCACGCAGCGCCTGGAAGCGCGGCACGTTTCCCTGCAGCTCCTGCAAGCGCAAGAGACCTTCGAGCGCTGGTGGGATGCTGAAGTGCTCGAGTTTGACGACCAGAGCATCCGTGTACGCGAACTGGTGACCGCGCTCGCAATGTTCGTCGTGGTGCTCTTGGTGGTCTCCTTGATTCGCATGGGTGCCCGGCGCGCCTTGCAACGCCGCAAGGCGAAAAGCCCGAAGGCTCAGTCCGGCGACCTTCGTCTTGCCCTTTCCGCAATCGCCGGCAATACGAGTCAGATTTTCGTGCTCATCGCCGCCTTCTACGTGGCGATGACCTTTTCCGGACTCGCAAGCCCGACGTTCCAGGGCTGGCTATGGACACTCCTGGTGGTCGCCTTCTATGCCCAGCTCGGGATCTGGGCGAACGCCGCGATGCTGGACTACTTCAGTCGCCGGCGCACGCGTCAGGAGATGCGCGATCCCTCGACGGTCACCGGCTACGGGCTGTTGATGTTCTTCATCCGCGTCGGCATATGGATTACCGTTGGCGTCTCGCTGCTGGCCTATTTCCGCTATCCAATTGCCGGTTTGGTGGGCGCACTGGGTGTCGGCAGCCTGGCGGTGGCCTTTGCCGTGCAGAACATCCTGGGCGACGTTTTCAGCTCGATGGCGATCATCCTCGACAAGCCGTTTCGTGTCGGCGACTTTATCAAGGCCGGCGACTGTCTCGGCACCATCGAGCACATCGGGGTCAAGACCACCCGTATCCGCAGCCTCTCCGGCGAGCAGATCGTGCTTTCCAACAGCGACCTGCTGAACAGCCGCATCCACAACTTCAAGCAATTCCGGGAACGGCGCATCGCGTTCCGCATTGGCGTCATCTACCAGACGCCCCGCCACCTCATCGAGCAGATGCCCGGCATGCTCCGCGCGGCCGTGGAAGAGGTGCCGCGGACCCGGTTCGACCGGGCGCATTTCTTCGAATACGGCGATTTCGCCCTCACCTTCGAAATCGTCTACTACGTGCTCAGCCCGGACTACACGGTCTACATGGATGCACAGCAGGCGATCAACATAAACATTCACCGCCGCTTCGAAGAAGCCGGCATCTCCTTCGCATACCCGACGCAAGAGCTCATCCTGCGCCACGCGAACCAAGCACAGGCGACCTGAAGCCGGGCTGTTTGCACGCTTGCCGCGACGCCAGCGGCGCGCGCCCGGAACAAGCAAAGCTCAGTCCGCGTTATGCCAGCTCGTGCGCGAGGCCACACCAGGCGCGACGCCGGCGCCGCGCGAAGGATCCGCTGTGCGGACCCCCTGCCCTGACCCCATCATCAACTCGCGACGCTGACCTCCACCTGCGCAGCGGCCAGGCGGCGGAACAGCACGATATCTCTGCGCAGCGGCCACCATTCATAGAGAAAGGTCTCCAGCGGCCTCCAGTTTGCCACCCAGCCGAGAATGACCAAGCTCTCGGCAATAATCGAGACCGATGGACTCTCGCCGAACAGATTTACCGCCAATTCGGAGCCGACCAACGACAGCACCAGGATAAGCAGTCCGATCACGAGGTAGATGCGACCCAGTCGGAATAGCTCGCGCATTTCGCGCACGGCCGCATCGGCGCGATGCTCGAAGTAGCCGCGTACAGCGCTCCGCACGTCCTCGGCGGCTCCCGCCTTCGCCTGCACATGCAGATGGATGCCGATTGCCACCTTGCGGTTGAGCCCCCGCGCCCAATCGACGATATACTGCGTGGCCTTCGGATCGAGATCGCGATCGCGAAAAGGCGACGGATCGAACGTCTGGAATAATTGCTCGACCCGGCCAATGCGGATATCGAGCACTGCGGGATCAGGTGAACGGTTCATTGATCAATGCCTCCGGCGTCGTTGGCAGCACGATCGACACCGCCATGTCGCCAGGGAATGCGGCCAGCTCGGCGTCGTCGTCATTCGCGGGGATGTCGATCAACAGCGCCACCATTCGCGCGGCCCGATTGTCGCCACGGTTCACGAGCCAGTCGACCGGGCGTTGGACGACACCCGTGCGCCAGCCTTGATCATCGTTCCGGCCACCTGCGCGGGCTCGCCGCGTAGTCAGGCCATCCTGGCCTTATAGAATCAGGGCTGGAAGCCCTGTCTACGTAGGACTGAGCAACGGCTGGCCGGGATAGTGATCAAGGCCCGTGCGCCAGGCCCAGGCCGATCACGAACATCGTCGCAATCAAAAGGACTGGCGCCGCGCACGATGAATCACTATAGCAGCACCGTCGCCGTCGCGCAGAAGGCGCCCCGACTGCATCTGTGCATCGATGAACGAACACTCAGCTTGCAGAGTGAATCCGACCAAGGCTCGGGTAACAGTCTTCGAGCCCCATTGAGTCGGCGTCGTCATGGAAGGACCCTGCAGGGAGAGGGAACGGTTGTTCGCGGACGCTGTACTTGCCTGCCCATCGCCCTCTCGCCGGAGGAGTGCGCACTAGCCACGCTCGTACGCATGGCGTCGTGCAACCCCGTCTGCCGCGCCCCTGCTCCGTCTGTCGCCCAGCTTGGCACGGCTCGTCGTTCACGACTTGGACAAGCCTGCGGCCGGCAATACAGTCCCTGATGACTTGCACCGTGCCGCGCCGCACACGCGGCGGCGCGTCGGCCAGTTCAACTCCAAGGCCCACAGACGCTCGCCCGGCCCCGATGGCCCGTGAAGCGCGTGAGCAAGGAGACACCGATTTGTTGGCCATCCTGGCCAAAGATCGAACGGAACCCGCAAACGCGGTTTCCGAGTTCCTCCATTTTCAGCGGCTTAGGCCGGTGCAAATGGTGGACCGTCCTGGCCCACACGGGAAATACCGATAAGTCGGCGCTTCCCTGACGACGCCGGTGCTTGTATGTAGAGACTCTCTGCAAACTCATCCGTCAGCACTCGGGTTTCGGCTGATATGGACGAGGTGGCGCATGAAGGTCGCACTGGTCCTGTTGCTCTTTATACTACTGGCCTCCGAGCTAGTGACTCCTCGCCTGGCAACAGCGCGGGCGCAAGACGCCACGCAGCCGAAGCTGACGGACCGGGAGCGCGCCTGGCTGGCCGCCAACCACAAGGTCCGCGCCCGCGTCGCCAACTACCCCCCCTACATGATCAAAGATCCGCGCATGGCGGGTCTGGCGGTGGATTATCTCGAGCACATTGCCGAGCATTTCGGGTTCGACGTCCAATACATACCCGCCGACATGTCCTTTGGCGCCGCTGCCGCGGATGTCGCCGGCGAGCACCAGTATTATGATCTGTTGTTGACGTTCACGCGCACACCGGAGCGGGAGAAACGCTTTGCTATCACGGATGATTACCTGAGCGCCCCCTGGGTCATTTTTACGCGCCTGGAAAGCCCCTTTATTATTGGCTTGGAAAGCCTCGCTGGCAAGACCGTCGTCGCGGAAAAGGGCTTTCTGATCGCCAAGAAGATCAGACACGATTTCCCCAGGATTCATGTATCCGAAGTCAAAACCGCGTTGGATGCGCTGATGGCGCTGGCGACGGGGCAAGCCGATGCCTACGTCGGCAACCTCGCCGTCGGTGCCTATCTGGTCAAAGAGCATCGCCTCACCAACCTCACGGTCGCCGCGCCCACCCGCTATGGCATCAACACCCAGGCCATGGCGGTGCGGCGAGACTGGCCAGAGCTGGCAGCGCTGATCAGCAAAGGCATTGCGGCGATGACGCCCGCGGATCGCAATGCGATCATCGGCAAGTGGATTCATCTCGACATGAAGCCGCGCAAGGACTATACGCTGGCCTGGAAGGTTTTCGCCGCGGCCTTGTTGGTCATTCTCACGTTTTTTTATTGGAACCGGCGCCTGGCTCGCGAAATCCGCTTCAGACAGCGCACCGAGTCGGAACTGAGGCAGGCCGAGGTTCGCCTCCAAAGCGAAAAGGATGCGCTGCAACAGGCACAAATGGAGCTGCAACAGAACAAGGAGGCGTTGCAGCAGCTGAATATCAACCTGGAGTCGCGGTTGCGGGCGGCGGTCCTGGACCGCACCCGCGCGCTGAGCGAAGCGGCCGCCCGCGCCCGCGAAAGCGACCAGGCCAAGTCCGCCTTCCTCTCCGCGGTCAGTCACGATCTGCGCTCGCCATTGCACGACATTCTTGGCTACGCCCGGCTGCTCGCTCGCCAGATACCGGCGCAGGCGCGTGACCAACTCAGCATCATCCAGAATAGCGGCAATCATCTGCTGCGTCTGATTGACGATATCCTGGCGTACAGTCGGGGCGAAGCAAAGCCCATCGTGCTCGAGCCCGGGCCGCTGTCTCTGGCGCGGCTGGCGCAAAACCTGACCGCGATGTACCAGCCGGTTGCCGAACGCAGCAACAACGACTTCGTCGTCGCGGTCGATACCGCCAATGTCGACTGGGTCGTGGCTGATGAGCCGCGACTGACCCAGATCCTGCGTAATCTCCTGGACAACGCGTTCAAGTTCACGGAGGACGGCCGCATCGAGTTGCGTATCGAGCTCGCCGAGCCGCCGACCACGCCGGTTTCCATGCGAGGCGCCGACTGCCTGGTGAGATTTCGCGTCAAAGACACCGGCATCGGCATTCCCCCGGCAAAGGTATCCGCCGTCTTTCAGCCTTTTCAGCGCCTCGAGCGGCACCGCGGCCTGCCCGGCGTCGGTCTTGGGTTGGCGATCGCTCAGCAACTGGCGATCGCGATGGGCGGCACGATCGCGCTGCAGAGCAGTCAAGGCCAGAACCCCGGCAGCACCTTCAGTTTCGAGCTGCGGTTCCCCATCAGCCCGGCGCCGGACCAGGACGGCGGCGAGGATTCCGTCATCGTGGGTTACCTCGGCCGGCGACGGACGCTGCTGATCGCCGACGATCAACCGACCAGCCGCGGCTTCCTGGCGGAAAACTGCCGCAGTTGGGGATTCAAAGTCCTGGTGGCGAGCGATGGCGCTGAAGCGCTGGCGCGTTTTCGGACCGCGGACCCGGGCGTGGATGCGATCCTGGTCGATCAATTCATGCCGGGACTGGACGGTTGGGGATTCCTGCAAGCGCTACGCTCATCAGAACAGGGTCGCAACGCGCCGGCCATATTGATTTCGGCCGCGCCCGTGCAAAGACCCGACAGCTTTCCCGAAGGCCTGAACTTCGATCGATTTGCCATGAAACCCCTGAGCGAGTGGACGTTGGCGACAATCCTAGGCGAATTCCTGGGGCTGGATTGGGAATATGACGTGGAATCCCCGAGCGAGCAGACGGCCAGCCCTACGCCGACGTCGCTATCCACGGCCTTGCTCGCCGAGGAGCGTAAACGATTGAGGGAAATGGTTGCCATTGGCCAGATCATAGGGCTTCAGCAGTGGGCGCACGACATGGCGCAGCGGCACCCTGACCGTAAGGCGTTGTGGCGAAGCATCGAGCAGATGTGCGTCGCGGTCGATTTGCCCGGTTTGAAACGATTGGCAGCAGCAGCTGCCAATGATTGATCTCAAGCAACCAGCGCATGGTCATTGCGTGTGCGTTGGCAATCAAAAGCGTCGGCCTCGCGGCTCGCGAGAGTCGCCGTCGATGCGTCGCGACGCGAACGGGCATCACAACGACCCGGGCAGAGTCGCCGGGCCGCGCACGCCGAGATAGGCGCGCGTCAGCGCCGCGCCCAACAACAGCAACAGGGCCGAGAAGTAGACCCACATCAGAATCACCAGCAGCGAGGCCGCGGCGCCATAGGCGGACGCGATGGCGGTGGTGGAGAGGAAGGCGGCGATGCCGTAGCGCCCTGCCGTCAGCATCAGTGCCGTGACCAGGGCGCCGGGCAGGACGTCCCGCCAAGTGACCAGCAGGTCAGGCAGGACCTTGAACAGGGCGGCAATGAAGAGCGTGGTGATCAGGACCGCCACGGCGCTGCGCGCGGCCCAGGACAGCATGTCCAGTTGCAGCGCCGGCAGTAGGTCCCAGCCCTTGAGGTGAAAATAGGCCACCGCGAGTTGGAGGCCGGTGACGGCGATGAAGTAGAGCAGGAAGCCGAGCCCGATCAGCAGCACCACGAGCAGGGCGAGCAGGCGCGTCTTGGCGAATTGCGTGAGCGGCGTGAACCTGCTGCGCCCGGGGCCGGGCCGCACGCCCCAGAGCACGTTGAGCGAATAGCGCAACTGGCCGAAGACGGTGGTGGCGCCGATCAGGAGTGCGCCAACGCCGACGACGGTGGGCATCAGCCCGGCCTCGTCGATGCGCGCTGCCAGGATGGCCTGCTCGACGAACACCGCGGCATCGACGCCCATGGCGCCCTTAAGCTGTTCGACGATCTGGCCTTGCGCGGCGCCCTCGCCGAGCACGACGCCGATAACCGTGACGGCGATGATCAAGGTCGGCGCCAGCGAGAAGAGAGTGAAAAACGCCAGCGCGCCGGCATGCAGGAACGCGTTGTGCTCCAGCCACAGTTCAACGCCGGTGCGGATGATCAGAAATGCCTGCTGGAAGGGCTGGTACATGGCGGGCTCATCCGGAACCGGAAACCGCCGGATACAAGGGCAGCAGCCAGGGCACCAGCACGACGCTCAGCGCCCCGACCATCAGCGTCAGCGGCAAGCCGATGCGGATAAAGTCCGCGAGCCGGTAGTTGCCCGCCGTGGTAACGAGGGTATTCACCGGAGAGACCGGGGTCATGAAGGCGGCGGATGCACCCAGCGCGACAATCATCGCAAAGGGATAGGGCGACGCCCCGAGCTCCTCGGCGACCGCCAGCGCGAGCGGGATCAGCAGCACCGCGTTGGCGGTATTGACGATGAACATGCCGAGCAGCACGGTGATGGCGAACAGCACCGCGAGAATCAGGTGCGAGCTGCTGTTGCCGAGCACCGCCACCAGGAAGTCCGCCGCCATGTCAACGCCGCCAGTGCGGTCCAGCGCCAGCGCGAAGGGCATCATGCCGACGATCATGATCAGGCTCTTCATCTGAATGGACCGGTAGGCCCCGTCGAGGTCGATGCACCGGAACAGGCCCATCAGCAGGCAGCCGATCAGCGCCGCCTGAACGTTTGGTACGATGCCGGTGGCCATCAGCACGATGACGGCGATGAGGGTGAACACCGCATAGGGCGCGCGCTTGGCCGCCGGCAGGTACTCGTCGAACTCCTTCGGCAGATTCAGCAGGACCAGGTCCTGGCCGCCCTTCTGCAGCCGGCGGATGGCGCGCCATGGCCCGGCCAACAGCAGCGTGTCACCGACCTTCAGCACCTTCTCGCGCAGGTGATGCGGCTCCAGCACGCCGCGGCGCCGGCGCATGCCCACCAGGGTCAGCTCGGACTGGGCCATCGCCTCCGCCTCGGCGACGGTCTTGCCGACGAAGACGGACTGGTAGGGCAGCATCACCTCCACCAGGCCCACGTCTTGGGGCCGGCCGGTGTAATAGGACCCAGAACGGGGCAGCAACTCGACGCCGTACTCCCGGCACAGCGCCTCGACATCGGCGGTATCGTCGTCCATGTCAATCAGCAGCACGTCACCGGCCTGGAGCACACTGTCGTCGGTGCGTGGCAGCAGGCGCCGCGCGCGCCCGCTGCCGCGCTCGATGACGATGACCCTGGCGCCGATCCTGCGCGGCAGGTCCAGCTCGCCGAGTCGCCGCCCGAGCAGCGGCGAGCCCGGCTCGACCCGCACGCGATACTCCCGGTGGCCGAGGGCATAGTGCTCCACCAGGTTGCGCAGGTCCGGGCGCAGCGGCGCGGCGCCGGCATCCGGCGCCTCCCGCCCGAGCCAGCGGCGCAGCAGCAGCATGTACAGGGTGCCGACGATCAGGACGGGCACACCGAATGGGGTGAAGGTGAAGAAGCCGAAGCCATCGGCGCCACTGCGCACGAGCTCGTAGTTGATCACCAGGTTCGGCGAGGTGGCCACCAGGGTCATCATGCCGCTGATGAGCGCCGCATAGGCCATCGGCATCATCAGCTCGGCGGGCGCGATGCCGCTGCGGCTCGCCATGCGCAGCACGATGGGCACGAAGATTGCCACCACGCCGGTGGAGCTCATGACCGAGCCCAGAAAGCCCACCGCGAGCATCAGCAACAACAGCAGGCGACCGGCGCTGTTGCCGCCATACCGCACCAGCCAGTCGCCGATGCTGCGGGCCACGCCGGTGCGGGCCAGGGCCTCGCCGATGACGAACATGGCGCCGATCAGCACGATGTTCGGGTTGCTGAAGCCGGCGAGCGCCTCGTTCATGGTCAGCACGCCGGTGAACGGCAGCAACACCAGCATGATCAACGCGACCGCGTCCACACGCGGCTTGTTGATGGCGAACATGCCGATCGCCGCCGCCAGCAGCAGCAGCACCATCACCAGATCGTTGGGCATAGGCTCTCCGGGGCGCGACTGATCCGGGTGGCCCGCAATCGCCTGGGCTGCGGCGGGTGCCCGGGCCCGGGCGTCGCAACGTCGAATGACAGGCCAAGTCAGTGAGTATGCGTCATCCCAATCCTGGCGTGCAGGCCCCGTGGCACGAGCACACCTGTGCAACGCGCAGCAGCATGCCGACGCCCATGCCGGCCAAAGCGAGCCGGCCCCACCGGGAGCGCCGGCATCTTGCCGGCCCGCCGGGAGCGCCGGCATCTTGCCGGCTCGCCGGGACCCCCGGCATCCTGCCGGCCAACTGGGACCGCCGGCATCCCAGAGAGAGAGGGTCAGTGGGGTCAGGTCTCACATTGCACACTCCGACACCAAGCGCTATGCGCTTAGAAGCGAGGAAACGGGTACAGACGACGTTTTCTGGTGCTCGGGAAC